>NZ_JBHIRP010000008.1:0-84824 GCF_042197245.1 Bartonella sp. AA18HLJMS
CTAATCTTCCGCAATTTAAAAGCTTTAACTCATTGTATGCTAATAGCTTTGTCAGGTGTGGCTATGCCATATACCCCCTTCGGGGAAAGCATAACGACGGGCTATGTGCCGTGTTTTCTAGCACCCGGCATCTTTTAGAGTGTCAATAGAAAACCTTTAAGCACATAGGAGCCAAATCATGGCACAATATTTAATTGACTTACATCAAACTACGATTGATGGTGATATCGTTCAGACAGTGAATGCACCTGAATTACATACATTTTTGGCAATAGGTAAACGTTTTGCTATTTGGATTACGAACCGTATTAATCAGTATGAATTTGAAGAGGGAAAAGACTATATTTTAACGCTTTCCAAAATTGGGAAACGTTAAAATGTTATCAGCAAAGAATATCACCTCACCTTAGACATGGCGAAAGAACTTTCCATGGTTGAACGCAATGAGAAAGGACGTCAAGCACGCCGTTACTTTATTGAATGTGAAAAGAAACTGAGAAACCAAGCTGTTGATTATGATAATGATACACGCTTTGATGATTTTAACTATCTTCGTCAATATGTTTTGACAAATTATCCTAAAATCATGGGTATCATCTTTGGTTATCTTTTGAAAATAGATGAAATCGAAAAAGAGCTTGATCATTACAAATCAGTTACAAAAGAAGCTAAGCGCGTTTTAGCAAGATCTGTCGTAAAAGCTGCTTAGATTTAAAACACATCTCCCCTCCCCGTTCTCAAAATGGGAAGGTGGTTTAAAGATCAAGTTTTGAATGGGAGCCCAGACGCGCTAAAATCAATCGATCTTGACCAATCAAGCGATAAATCAACACTAGGTAAGGTCGAATATGGCAATCTCGATAATTGCTCCAATTCCCAGTCAATGCATGATCATGATATCGAGGTTCTAAGGGTTGATCATTTGCTAATGCTGCAATGATTTGGCGCAAATCAGTATCTAAAAGATGCCGATACCGTCCTTTCATTTCACGCTTGAAATCACATTTGAAGATAGTGGTACGTTCAATCGTCCGCATAGAGATCATCAAATAATTCGTCTACGGAATGAAACTTTTTTAAGTTACCTTCCTCTAGTTCTGCAAAAGCCGCTATAGTTTCCGCATTAGGTTGAAACAAGAAGGACGGAATAGCTTTATCTTGTGCAATACGCGTCATCAACACTCTCACAACATCACTTACTGATAAACCTGAAGCTTAAATAACTTGACTAGCGATATTTTGAATTTCTTCTGGTACACGCGCTTGAACCATGCGACTAGAAGCCATAATGAGCTCTCCTCTTGTAATTGTATTTCAATGTAATACAATTGAAGTTTAATTTCAACTGTAAAGCACATTTTTTAGAGTGGCGAGATCGTTTGGCTTAACAACCACTTGCTTTTTTTAAGACTTCACCCATACGTGTTCGCCAGTCTTTTCCTTGTTTTTTAAAAGAGGCAATAACATTTGGGTCAAGGCGTAGAGTAACCGCTTGTTTGGGAGATTCAACCGGTGGACGCCCACGTTTACGGCGTTCTTCTGTTACATATTTAAAAAAGGAGGCTGGTAAAACATCTTTAGCTGGCTTTAAGCGTGCAAGTTCTTCATCTGTCAATGGTGGGGAATCCACAGCGTCCCAATCTTCTTTTGTGTAGCCACATCCTGTTTCAAAGTTTTTTTTGATAATCATTGAAAACCTCTCTTTCTTTTTTATTCGCTTGACGAAAACTGATAATGGATATCGCTTCATTGCCAAGCTTTGCAAAAACAATAACTGTTGTGCCATCAGCAAAATGTCCAATAGCCTTCATGCGGTTTGAATGTGTTGCATCAATAAGAGCATGTTCCCAGTCAAAGTAAATAACATCAGCAAAATCAAGCTTATGTTTAACAATGTTTAAAGCTCTTTTTGGTTCATCCCACACTATCTTCATATATTTTATGTACACGAAAAATAAAATCTTGTCAATAATTAAAGTGTACAATAATTCGTATATACCATTAAAAATGGAGAAACTATGGATAAGAAGAATCGTAAGGGTTTATCGGTTCGTGCGTTTGCGAAGAAGATGGGTGTTTCACATAATGCGGTGGTTTCTCGGATAAAGACAGGTAAATTTGATAAGGCTCTTTTTGAAGATGGTTCTGTCAATGAAGCCGTTGCAACAGCCATCTGGAATGAGAATCCAACAAAGCGCCCTGCTCCATTTTTAGCGCCTGATGGTCAACCGCGGACAAAGATCAAACAAGCCTCTACAGATGGAGCCAATGAATACAAGATAAAACTGGAGCGAATGCAAGTTGCCCTTGAAAGCGAGAAGATTGCTCTTGAACGCTTACGCGAAACAACCGTTGACCGTGAAGAAGTCAAGAGAGCAGCTCGTGAGTTTGGAAGAGCGCACCGTGATGCTATGTTGAATTTTCCTCATCGTTTTGGTGCAAGCATTGCTGCACAAGTTGGATGTGATGCAGCCAGCCTTATTGGTGCTATTGATTACACTATGAGAACCGCTTTACTTGAGGCGGTTAATATTCCAGTGCCTTTTCATGATCCTCATTCTCCAGAGTTAGAGAACTTGCAAGAAACGAATAATGGATGACAATGCAGTCGAAGAATTTTTCTCCCATGCCAATAATGCAAGACAACCGGACCCACCCTACACGGTTTCGCAATGGGCGGATAAGAATAGATACCTTAGCACGGTAGCAAGTGCTGAGCCTGGGCTTTGGAGAACAAAGCGTACCCCCTATTTGCGTGAAATCATGGATAATCTTTCCTCCTACGTGCCAATTGAAACAACCATTGTCATGAAAGGGGCGCAGATCGGCATGTCAGAAGCAGGATTAAATTTCTGCGGTTATGCCATTCATTATAGTCCGGGACCTGCTCTTTATGTGATGCCAACGGTTGAGACAGCGAAGAAATTGTCCAAAACCCGTCTTGATCCAATGATTATGGCAAGCCCCGCTTTAAGCGAACGCATTGCCCCAGCGCGGGCACGCGACAGCGGTAATACTATGTTTTCGAAAGAGTTTGATGGTGGGGCATTGATGCTTACAGGAGCAAACAGTGCAGCTGGTTTGCGTTCCATGCCTATTCGTTATCTGATTTTAGATGAGGTGGATGCCTATCCTCTCAGTGTGGATAACGAAGGTGATCCGGTGATGATTGCGGAAAAGCGGACCTCAACCTTTGTGCAGAGAAAGATTTTTAAATTGTCCACACCCACCCACCGTGACACAAGCCGTATTGCCAAGGATTTTGTACTAGGAGACCAGCGATATTACAACGTGCCTTGTGATGCATGTGGTACACTACAGCCGATTGTTTGGTCACAAATCAAATGGCCGAAGGGGGCTCCTGAAAAAGCTGTGTTTGTTTGTGCGCATTGTGGTCATGAGCATGCCGAGCACCGAAAAACAGATCTCATGTGTGAAGAAAGAGGCGCATGCTGGGTCCCAACCAGTGAGTCAAGCAGACCCAATTTGCGTTCTTATCATATTTCGGCACTCTATTCTCCTTGGCTTACATGGGGGGAATGTGCAAGAGAGTTTTTAAATGCCAAGGATGATCCAGCTCTTCTACAGCCTTTTGTCAATACAGTTCTTGGAGAGCCATGGGAGGACAGAACAGGCGAAGTTATTGATCCTGATAGCCTCTATGCAAAACGCGAAGATTATCCCCTTGCACCAGAACAATCCGTCGTGTTGACAGCTGGTATTGATGTGCAAAATGACCGCTTGGAACTTGAAGTGGTGGGATGGGGGCGTAGTGAAGAAAGTTGGCATATTGATTATCAAGTGATCCTTGGTGATCCCTCTTCTTTTGAAGTATGGGACCAATTGGATGAATATCTTGCAAAACGCTGGCCACATCCAAGCTATAAAGAGGGGATTAGGATAACAGCTGCTTGTATTGATACCGGTGGTAGACATACACAGGCGGTTTATAATTACGTGCGCCCCCGTGAGGAGCGGCGTATCTGGGGGCATTAAGGGGCAAGCGAGATGGCGTGCAGTATGGCAAAGAAAATCTTTGGGGGTGTGCAATGAATACCAGTATCGATTTTTTGTGCGATTTATGAATAGCATTGTTTCAGTTTTCCAATCATCACAGCATTGGAGATGAGGATTGCACTGCCATAATTGAGATTATGGGCATGGTGGAAAAAGCTTTAGTTTTTAAACTTCAAGATGAAGTGCCTAATATTACAAAGATTTTGGCAGCTCTTACAGATTTTGGCGATTCAGAGTTTCCTACAGTTATGTTGCCTTTATTGCGAGCTTACGAACCAGATCTAGAAAACCCCATTAAAAAGGTTGCTTAAGTACCTCCCTTCCCCATCTTTAAAGGTGGGGAGAAGATCAAGAGGCTTCTTTAGGTAAGAATTCAAAATGAACAGATTTAAAATCAGTTAAGTCATAATCAGTAAGGTTGCAGTATCAACAAAGTTTTCTGCTTCTTCATCCGTCTTGAAAACGGGTATTTGTTTAATTTAGAGGTTTTCATAAGAATTAATTTTCTTTTAGTACGTATAGATTTTTAAAAGATTCAAAGCTTAGAAGAAATGTATCTGTTTAAACTAACACCATTTTCAGCGGCTTGTATTGAAAGTTTTCTATGGAGTTCTGGTGGTATTCTTAATTGAAACTTGCCACTATATTTACCATGAGACAAAGGCAGAGGAACTTCTTCTCCATTATGTTGCATGTCCTCAACAACTTCTGAAACAAGGTCCATAATACCTTTTAAAGCTTTCTCTGCTTGAGCATCTAACCATGAAAGGGATGGGAATTCTGCACACAATCCAACATATTCCTCATCTTCTTGCGACCACAAAACACGATATGTATAATGATTATTGTTCATGTTTCATCCTTTCTATCGCTTGTAAGACTTGTCTGACTTGATAAGCTTTTGCTTTGTTACCAGAATCTTTTTGAATATTCATACGGGGGTCACCAAGCCACGGGGTTTTAAAAACAAAGCGGCTTTTACCATTGTTCCGCGGTTTTCCAAAAAAAATGTACACACACACACAGCCAACAAATCTGAAAACTTGATGTTCTTTGGTGATGCTTTCATCAAGCTGATTATTTTTTCAACTTTATTGTTTATAACCAATAATAGTATCATTATTAATCCTAATCAATCATTTTTAGAAATAGCGTCAACTAACAAGAGCCTTTTGTAACTCGACACTGTTAAAAAAGCTCAATCAAGGTGAATATGAAGCTGTCCCTGCCGAGCTACAGAAATGGACCAAAGCAGGCGGAAAGCGTCTTGAAGGTTTAGCACACCGGCGTGCGGCAGAAACAGGCTTATGGGCAAAAGGGGCTTATGTTTCCTCCAATTATCAAACAGTAGAAACGCAAGCACCAACGGGGGTTTTCAAAGCCGAAGCCCTTGCACCGATTATTGGTTCTTTTTCTGGGCTTGGTGGTTTGTTAGCAGGAAATGGACCAATCCAATGGGCTTTGGCAACCATTATGGTTTTAGCCGCATGTGTTGGTATTTTCTTTGTTGCCAAACGTTTTCAGGAACACCGCCTATGATCTTATGGATGAAAAGAAATCTGCTGTTAATAGGCGCGGCTTTAGCTGCTTTTTTTATGATTTTAGCAAGAGCTTTTACTCTTGGGAAAAAAGCAGAGCAACAAAAGCAAACAGAAAAAGCTTTAAAAGCAGCCACAACACGTCTGGAGGTGGAAAGTGAAGTTAATCAAAAAAGTGATGCTGATGTGCGTACTACTCTCTCTGACTGGTTGCGCGACAAATAAATACGCTTCTTCTTGTGTTGGTTGGTTGCCAATTTATTTAGAGAGGCAAGATCTGAACACCATCAGTTCAAACTTAGCAAGAGAGATCTTAAAGCACAATAATCTAGGTGAACGCTTGTGTGGGTGGAAACATGGTTAGAAAAAAATCCAAAAAACACACAGAGCTTACAGAATCAGAAAAAGAAATACTTCAAGAAATGATCATCACCTATCAAAGTGTGAAAATGATGTCTCGTTTGATGAAGTGGATAGCATTTTTTCTTTTTTTTGCTTATCCTTGATTTTGCACGCCTTATGGATGCGATAGACAATATCTTTGCACATTATAAAACAGTGGCTAACCAAAAACTGAAAGCTTTACCCCCTTCCCGCTTTTAAAGCGAGGAAAGAGAGATTATATCGTAATCTATCCGCTAATCGCTTAAATGTTTCTTAGACACCTGACGCGACAATAGACATAACAATTATCAAGCCTCTCCAGATATAAAAGACGCCCATTGTTCTGAGAGAACACGGCGCTATTCTAAAAAATCCGTCCGCATGTAAGCCTTTGTCACTGAATTCCCAACTGAATACGCAAGAACAGATTCTGCAATTTCAAATGGTGTTGACGTTGTCTCTGCTATACAGTCCCGCAGAATCGATCTGAAACCATGAAGTCTATAATTAAAACCTTTGTTTTTCATGAATTTAGAAAGTGCTACATCAGATATAGGCTTTCCAAAACTCTCAACAAATAAAAAACCATTTTGTTGCTTTTTCAATAACAGCAAGCGCTTCAGCTGTGAGCGGCACATGAAAATCAGAAACCTTTCCAACAATTCTCTTCATATTTTCTTTTGGGATAATCCATATTGATCCATAAATCTCTGAATATACCTGATTGGTATAAAAAAAACGTCAAAATAAGAAGTTTTAAAGCTAGATGTGATACAAGCTCATCATTTTAAGATTGAAAAAACTTAGGCATTTCTTTCCATGGCATAGCTGGAATATTTTGGGTATTTTGAATAAACTTTTCTAATAAAGCTTTTGCTTTTAATTGCATATCCACATCTATACCAAGTGCCACCGCATGTTTTATAGCTATATTCAAGCGGGATAGAGCTTTACTTGCTGTTTCGTTTTTTGTTTTCCAAATAGGAAAAATGCATCCTTTTATATCAATCTGCGTCAGTTCAATGATTGGCGTATCATCAAGTTTAGGAAAAACATGTAACTCAAGAGGTGTTAACCAGCTTGCTGCTTTTCCTTCATTTTTCAATTCGTTTTTTTGGTTTCAAAAGCACTAGAGGCAATTTCTCGTAAAGAAATCTCCCCTGCCCGACGCAAATTTTCTTTTTGTTTTCGGCGAATCGGGTCTATTCTTTGATCTAAAAGATCACGATAAGCTAAAGCTTTGAACAGTGCTTCTTTTAAAGATACATTGCGACAAGAGCCTAATCCCATTTCTCGTCGTCTTTTATTGAGGTCAAACCTAAAAACCCATCATCCTTGATCTGGTGTAGTTTTGATAAGCCATAAACCAGCTCTGTCAGCATATTTTCCTTTAGATAGATTTTTTACAGATAAGATAGACGGTCTATCACGTTCTTCCGAACCACCTTTTAAAAACCACCTTTTGAATTGCACTTGGAGCACTTTCATCTGGTACCAAGATTATATATAAAAGGCAATTTAATAAATAAAATAAAATAAAAACAATTAGTTATTAAACAGAAAAAAGATAAACTGTGCTATCAGGTGATATTGTAGAGAGTTCTAAGGGAAGAAAAAATTGTTGCACAAACGTGCACGCCGTCCGCACCACTCTATATGAATTTTCTTTATTTTCTCATTACTTAGATAGTAAAAACTCTCTTTAAGTTTACTGTTTGCAACTCTATAACGGTATTATAAAGTGATAACTGTAATAATATGAAAGACGAAGCAATCCTTCTTTGCCAACAAATGTTTCAACCACACCTCGTGAACTAAAAATTTTTTATTCTTAACAATTAAGAATCTGAGTAACTCTTCCTTACCTCCTCATTCTCACTCAAAGTCAAAGCCCCCCTTTTTTCACCATAAAATAGTGTTTACAATGCATAAAATTAAAAAATAAAGGCCCTATCAAAGAAATAGGACCTCTTAAATTTAAGCTCCTTTATCCTACAAAATTAGAATTTGTAAGCTATTCCTGCGCGAAAATCATTCGTCTTATACTTAACTTCAATCTCGTCTTTGAATTTCCTTTTACCAAAATCTGAGTAACGATATTCCGCACGCACAACAAGATGATCTGTCATTGCAAAATCAACACCACCACCGAGAGTATAACCAATCATCGTTTTTGTTACATCCGATGTCCTATTAAATGGCTCACCTCCCGTAATTACTGTCGACAAAATATCCTGAAACTGTCCATAAGCAACACCACCAGCAATATAAGGCATCACACGCCCCGTAGAAAACCCAACACGCACCCGTGTAGCACCTGTCCATTTTTGTTTTAACGTATGATTAAACGTTAAACTGCCTTTCTCTTCTTTATCCTCTGCAGAAGAGCGAGAAAAGCCTCTACCTTTTCTCCTGACAATTTTTGCCTTTTTTCGACTTTTTTCTTCTGTACCTAATTCCTCAGTATCAGTACCCGTTCCTTCAGTACCCGATCCTTCAGTGCCGGATCCTTCAGTTCCACCAGCACTTGATTCATCTGCATGAAATCTTGTTTTTGTATCCTTTTTTTCCGTTAAAAGCATATCCGTATCAATCCCCACAATAAAATTATTACCGAGATCAAAATTAACACCCGCATAAAAACCACCTATAAATCCAGAAAGCTCAGGCATATACTGCTTCTCGACAGGCACCCATGGTTTACTTTTACTCTCCTCATCGGGATAGAGAGGAATATCAACATCACGCGTTATTGCAGAAGTCTTACTTGAAAAGCCACCAACTTGCCCCCCGAAATAAAAACCTGCCCAAGAAAAAGGTGAAGAAGCAACAACTTCTGAGGCAACATGTAATGGCTCTTCGTGAGCCACCACATCTGCAGCCTGTACTATAGAAGGTGAAATCAAAGAAAAAACAGATGCTGTTATAAATTTTGTATTCATAAAATTATACCCCATTGCTAAATTTAAATATAATCAAAAATCACATTTAGAAAAACAAAGTTTTATAAAATCTTATGCCGCAAAATCGCATGTACTCCTTTATATTTACATTTCAATCTACTACTATAATAATATATCATTACATCAAAATTTAATATTATCAAATAAATTTTAAAATATTATAATAATGATTACTTAAAATAATAAAGATTTAATAAAAATACCTTTTATCTTTTCAAAAGGAGGAAATATAAAACATTTTGTATTAAAAATACCGCAAAAAAATCACAAAATAGTATATTTTATGCATTTTTTAATGAAAAAATTCTAAAAATGATGTAATTATTTTTAGAGAATCGACGTTCATTAACAATATTATAAATATCTCAATATTCGTACATCCAAAATGCATACTGTAGATTCTACATAGTATAAAAAAACACCCATTTTATACTAAAATCATACTTTTTTTTACCATTTTCTAAAGGATGAGATTATTAATTACACACAATATCATTATCCTTCTAAATCTTGTCCCCAAACAAAAATTCTCAATCATTTTATTTAAAAATTGCTCTTCCCCTACTGATTTCTATATTATCATCTGCCTTTATTGCAAAACGGTCTTTATTAGGAAAAGTTATAAAACATCCCTTCATACAAATTGTAATTGTTTGATGAGTATTTAAAGAAATTTTTGAAGGTATACTTCCTTCAACAACAATAAGAGATTGTATCTTTAAATCAGTATTCTTCACTGTTGCAGCAAAAGCTGTTATGGTAAAAATACTTAATAGAATAACTGTAATCAAAATATAAGTATATTTCAGCATTCTAAGATTCCTTCCTCAGCAAAACGCTTATATAGGCTAAATCGAAGAGCATTGGTTACATGAGAAGATGAGGTAATATTAGGCACATAAATAGCCAAATTAAAGGAAAAACTCTTACGATCAAATGCTGTAAAACTCACCTGTGGGATAGGATTTTTTAAAACGCCTTCTGTCGCAGAAGCAATCTCTAACAAAATTTCAGCAACATGCTCTGGAGCAACCTTAGATGATACAGTAACTGGTATATCAATTCGTCCTACTTTATTACGTCGTGTCCAATTACTAACGTTGTTATTAATAAGGCTTGAATTGGGAATAATAATCGTCTTACGCTGAATTGTCTCAAGTTCCGTTGCACGCACACTAATACGCTTAACAACACCCCCTACTGATCCAGATTCTATATAGTCCCCTATTTTAAATGGTCTTCCAACTAAAATAATAAGTCCAGAGACAAAGTTTTGGACAATATTCTGTAAACCAAAACCTATACCAAGTGAAAGTCCTCCAGCAATAAGAGCGAAATTTCTAAGATCCAAACCTGCCATTGATAATCCGGTCAAAGCAGATACAACAACGCCTCCATAACTTATCACTGTTTTGATAGAATTACGTATACCAGAATCGAACTCTCCATGAACCAACACCACATTATCTAACCAACCAATAAATCGGCGAATAAGAAACCAGCAAACACAAAAAGAAATAATTCCTGTTACAAGAGAAATCAAAGAAAGACTAATATTTCCAATCTGAAAACCGGTCACCGATTGCCACAAAACTGCTTTTAAATCAGAATAGGAAAATCCAAACTGTACAGCAATTGGCATTGCACAAAATATAACAACAAATAAATTGAGAAAAACGCTCACAAAAACTCCCAATTGATTCATCGTTTTTTCTTCTAAATGAAACCTCTGCATCAAAAGATGACCAACCGTTGTTTTCATAAATTGGTCTTTAGTTCCAAGTGCTTGAGCGCTTTGTATTCCTAAATACATGAGAACTAAAAATGCTCCATCAATCATAATTTGCTGCGTAATAAAACGCGCAAGTCCAACGTAACCTAAAAAATTCAATACAAAGAGCAGTAACCCCAAGCCAATAAGAGGAATGCGTATATAAAATGGCCAAAAGTATGGCTCTTTTTTTTCTTCTTGAACACGCCTACGTCTAAACCGCAAAGGTACAAATGATATTATAAATAGCAATATCGCTACAAGAAAAACAGCAATAAAACTTTTAGCAATTGTTAAAGATAGAGGCGCTGAAATGATTTGATAAATACTATCAAGAACAGCGTCAAATGCCAAAATACCCCCTAAAGAAGTGAGTAAAATCACTAATTGATAAGCAGACGATGGTGCAATACTGAGAAGACGCACATGGGGCCTATTCGATGATAGAAGAACAACAGCTAATCGATTGATTAAAAATAATAAAATAATTTGACAACCTATCATATAAAAAACTGTTGTAAGCTTACCTGGATCTAAGTTAAAACTACGAAACAAAAACAACACAAGATAAACGCAAAGAATACATACAAGTGAAGGTAAGAGAACTGAAATAAAGGCGATCAATAAGCGTTGTAAATAAGATATTTCCTCATTAGACTTCGTAAAGTGGCAATACACATGAACAAGAACTTTTTGAGAAAAATACGAAAGTCCCAAAGTAATAAAAAGTGGAATTAAAAAGCAAAGAAATAGTTGTAAAAACTTGAAGTAAAATATAAAATTCCACCAAGAATTTAACAACACAAGAAAATCTGATGAAGCCTCTTTTGTTTTTTGGACGAGATGTTTAACCATCGGAATCGAAAACTCAAGCCTATACGTAAGCGTGCGTTTAAAAAGCTCCCGAGATTGAGAAATAGAAAGTTCAGCTATTCTATTTGCCGCTAAGAAAATTGCTTCAAAACGAAGCATGATACTGTTAATTTTAGCTTTTTGCTCTATCAAATAGGAATATTCCTTCACAGAGCTTTTCAGTTTTTTCACGTCACGATGGAGCTCCATTAATTGATCAAGAAGTGTATTAATCTCATTAAGAGGAGGACGCAAAACAAATGCTGCCTCAATAGCACGTTCACTGATATCTTGTGCACGTAACCGTAATTCTTCTAAAGCACGCTCATCTTCTGGCTTTCTATCAAAATCTCTTTTTAAAGTTTCAGTATTTTCTTCAAGAGTCTTAATAATCAACTGTTGTTGCAGAATAATTTCATCAACTGAATAAGAAGCTATCGTTTGTTCGACAATTGTATTTTGTGCCCCCCTATTACCCCATGCACCAGAATTAAATACAAAGATAATCCCCAAAAGAAGGAAAAGTATGTGGATGTTTTTTCTACAAAATGAATACATATCTACCTTATGAGCACAAAAGGGATTTTATTTTTCTCTTTTAAATATGGTATAAAGTAGATATTTTCAACTTTTATAGAATAATCTTATAAAAGCTTTCCCTTATCCTATAATACTGGTAATAAGATAAAAGAATGATAAATAAGCTGAACTCAATAAGATTAAAGAAGGCACTCTAGCATGTTTTTTTTGCACCTTTATTGCAAAAAAGAAGATTTTCTTCCTTTGACAACCTGGATTTTTCTATCCAGTTTAGGTGTATTCTTGACGAGCAACCTAGAAACACGTGCTTATTTAATCAAACAATCACACACCAATAATGTCATTAAAACGAATAGACTTGATTTACATCATAAGTGTGACCATGTGAATGTTACCACAACTGAAAACAAAAAACTTGTAACACTCCATACAGAATCTATTTTTATCAGGACCTTTCAAAAAATCCTAACATTGGATTTCTTTTTAATAAAGATTCCAGCTGTTGACACACGATTTCGTAACGTTAAAACACAATATTTCTCAAATAAACGCGCTCCTCCCAATGAACACACTTAATTCTCTTCCTTGAATATAAAAACGATCATCTTATTTTACTTGTGCTTTTAACTTTGAATAACTGTTAGATTGCCTATTTACGGAATATATCATGCGTACACCTGGTTGGTTAACTACCCTTTATTGTTTTATTCTTTTAAGCAGCATTTATGTTGCCTTACCCAATTTATTTTCACACGAACAAGTTAAAAACTCGAAATTCTTACCCGACACCCGTGTAGCACTTGGTCTTGACCTTCAAGGAGGCTCTTCTCTCCTGCTCGAGGTTGATAGCAAAACGTTAAAACGCGATCAGTTACATATAGTTTTAAGCAATGTGCGCAATGTATTGCGTGAAAAACAAATCCGCACCTCAAGTGTGCGTATCGTTGAAGATAGCGTTATTGCCCTTATTTCTGACCCATCGCAAACTGAAAAAGCACTCTCTGCTTTGAAAACATTAATAACCCCCATACACAGTAGCTTTGGCACAACAGAACATAACATCACGATCAGTGCTCAAAATGAAACTCTCCGCGTCACATTAACAGAAGCTGGTATAAAAGACCGTATCAGCAATGCTATTGAACAAAGCTTAGAAATCATCCGTCGTCGTATAGATCAAGTTGGTGTTTCAGAACCAGCCATCCAAAAGGTCGGAAATGATCGTATTATGGTCCAATTGCCTGGACTACAAGATCCAAAACAACTGCGTGATCTTTTAGGAACAACCGCTAAGATGAGTTTTCATCTTGTTCCTTCTAATGTGGACCCCAATAATCCCCCTATAGGTGTTTCTATTCTCCCTGGATACACTGATGCAACACAACATTATGCAATTTATGATCAAATTGCTTTAGATGGAAATGTCCTGAAAGATGCCCGTGCAGGTTTTGACCCCCAAATACCAGGACGTTCCATTATTTCATTTACGCTAGATTCCGCTGGCGCAAAAATATTTGCCGATATAACACGACAAAATATTAACCGTCCTTTTGCCATTGTTCTGGATAATAAAGTTTTAACCGCTCCGACCATCAATAGTGTCATTCCCAATGGACAAGGTCAAATTACAGGAAACTTTGACCCCAAAGAAGCCTCAACTCTGGCTGCTCTGCTTCGTGCTGGTTCCCTCCCCGCACCACTCACGGTCATTGAAGAGAGAACCGTAGGTCCAAATCTTGGTGCTGATGCTATCCAAATGGGACTTTACACCGGCATAATTGGCTTTATTCTTGTTGCAATTTTTATTTTTCTTCTCTATCGTATTTGGGGATTAATTGCCAATATAGCACTAGCTCTGCACACAATTTTAACATTTGCTGCACTGAGTCTTTTGGGTGCTACGCTTACGCTGCCTGGTATTGCTGGTATTATTTTAGGCATCGGTATTGCCGTTGATGCTAATATCCTTATCAATGAACGTATCCGTGAAGAAAGTCGAAAAGGTGTGGGTGCTTTTGCAGCCCTAGATCGTGGATTTAAACACGCTTTTGCAACCATTGTTGATGCAAATGTTACAGCAATTATAGCGACCGTCTTACTATTTTGGTTTGGCACAGGCCCAGTTCGTGGTTTTGCCGTAACAATGTTGCTTGGTATTATCATCTCCATGTTTACAAATATCACCATTGTACGCATCATCATGATTTGGATCGTTCGTAAATGGAAAATTAAAAAATTGCATATTCACTCTGCTTTCAACATCATGCCACAAAACACAACTTTCCACTTTATGAAAGCACGTTTCATTGGTATTGGCGTCTCAATTGTTTTATCAATGGCTTCAGTTTTTCTCTTTTTTAAGCCTGGATTGAATTTTGGTATTGATTTCATTGGCGGAAGCCAAATGAGTATTACCACGAAAGGACCAGCAGATCTAGCAACTCTGCGTTCCAAGCTTTCTACTCTTAATATTGGTGAAGTTACCTTGCAAAATATTGATAACGAAAATACCGTATTAATTCGCATGCAGAAACAAAGCGGTGGCGAAGCACAACAAACCACCGCCATTGATAAGGTCAAAACAGCTGTACAAAATATCTATCCCGATACCACATTCGATCAAATAGAAGTTGTTGGTCCCAAAATTTCAGGTGAGCTTGCCACAGCTGCTTTTACTGCTGTTATTCTTGCGGCTATTGCCATGTCTCTCTATATATGGTTACGCTTCGAGTGGTTCTTTGCCATTGGAGCAATTATCACTCTCATTCTAGACACCACAAAAATGATTGGCTTTTTTGCTTTGTTTCAATTTGATTTTAATTTAACGGCTATCGCCGCACTCTTAACAATTGTTGGATATTCTATAAATGATAAAGTTGTCGTCTATGATAGGATGCGCGAAAATATGCGTCTTTATAAAAAAATGCCGTTGCGCGAGCTGATTGATCTGTCAATTAATCAGGTTCTTGTACGTTGTTTTTTTACATCAGCCACAACAATTCTTGCGATGCTCCCCATGGCGATATGGGGTGGAAGTGCTGTTCATAATTTTGCATTACCCATGGTCTTTGGGATTATTATTGCAACATCATCCTCTATCTTTATTGCTGCTCCTATTTTACTCCTGCTAGGAAATTGGTGGCGTGAACGAAATAATCGTGCAAATATCAAAGTGAAATAAAAATGCCCTTTAATGCGTATGGTACATCTCGCCTCTCTTCTCATAGAAATATAGTCGTTTTCATTCATTCGCTTTTTGATCAAGAATAGTAAATAATCCATGCTCCACGACACACCACTTATCACAACTATTGTTGCAGGCTTATGTTTAGCATTTCTCTTGGGAATGATTGCTAGCCGTTTACGTATTTCACCCCTTGTAGGCTATTTGTTAGCTGGTGTTATTGTGGGACCCAATACAGGCGGATTTAAAATAGATTCTGTCATCATTAATCAACTTGCTGAAATTGGTATTATTTTGCTGATGTTTGGTGTTGGGCTCCACTTTTCCTTAAAAGACCTTTTATCTGTCAAAGCTATTGCTGTCCCCGCTGCTATTGCACAAATGGCATTTTCTACTTTTCTAGGTTTGTGCCTTGGTCTGATTATGGGATGGGGCTTTAGTGGAAGTTTGATCTTCGGTCTTGCTTTATCTATAGCAAGTACCGTTATCCTGCTACGTGCTTTGCAAGAGCGTCATCTTATTGAAACAGAAAAAGGACGCATTGCCGTTGGATGGTTGATTATTGAGGATTTAGCAATGGTCCTTATACTTGTCCTCATCCCTTCCTTGGCAAGTGCCCTCAGCAATACCAAAAAAGAAGCGTTGGATCCTCTTGTTCAATGGTTGGATTTAAGTATTTGGGGTATTTTTGGTCTCACTATCCTAAAAGTAATTGTATTTATTGCACTTATGCTCGTCATTGGGCGACGCGTTATCCCATGGCTTTTAAAAATGAGCGCACAATCGGGATCACGTGAATTATTTCGTCTTAGCGTCTTTGCTATTGCATTAGGAGTAGCTTTCGGAGCCGCTCATTTATTTGGAGTTTCTCTTTCTCTTGGTGCTTTTTTTGCTGGTATGGTCATGAGCGAATCAGAATTAAGCCACCGTGCCGCGGAAGAATCTTTACCACTGCGCGATGCTTTTTCTGTTCTCTTTTTTGTTTCTGTAGGCATGTTATTTGACCCCGAGAAACTCTTAACTCATTTTTTCCCTCTCTTAGCAACCTTATTCATTATCGTAATCGGAAAATCTGCTGTTGCCTTTTTCATCGTTAAAGCTTTTCGCTATTCTAATGCAACAGCTTTGACTATTTCTGCAAGCCTTGCCCAAATCGGAGAATTTTCCTTTATCCTTGCTGGTTTAAGTTTAAGCTTAGGACTTTTAAACAATGACGCTCATGATTTAATTCTTGGAGGAGCAATTTTTTCTATTTTGCTCAATCCTCTTGTTTTCCTTGCCTGTAATAAAATTAAAAAACGTCTAGAAAAAAATTCTGCATCTTCACAAAATACCCAAACAATTATTGATATTGATCCACAAGATCCTGACCAAGATTTTTTACCGATGACCTTAAAAAACAACCATATCGTAATTATTGGCTATGGTCGTATCGGTAAGTGTGTTGCATTATCTTTAATAAATAGAGATGAACCTATAGTGATCGTAGAAGAATCAAAACGCCTCTCTGATAAAGCGATTGCAGATGGCTTTGAGGCTATTTGCGGCAATATCATTCAACAAGAAATAATGAACGCAGCAAATATAAATAATGCACATAAAGTTGTTATTACAATGCGAAGTACCATTGAAGTAGGAGAATGTATCGTGAATATCCGTGATATGAAGAAAGATATCCAGATAATCACACATGCATTATCCGACACAGACACAACATATCTCATTGATTTAGGTGCTGATGTTGTAGTAACAGATGATGAAGAAATTGCCAATGGCATTATAGAGTATATAACAGAACGAAGATCTGTAAGGAATATGCTCAATCATGAAAATTTACAGAAAACATAAAATGGATACAGAATCGTGAAAATAAAGCAATTTATATGGCCATTGATTGGTATCTTAGCAATGCTGGTATCTATTCGAATTCTTTACATGAAGCTCTCTGCCATTTCATTTGGGGATGTATTGGAGCGCTTGAGCAATTTAAATGCACAGCACTGGTTATTAGCCTGTTTATGTTCTCTCCTAGCTTATGCTGCTCTTGCTGGATATGATCGAATTGCCTTGCAACATCTAGGCCATAAAATTTCTTGGATTTTTATCGCTATATGTTCATTTACAACCTACGCTCTTTCACACAATATCGGTGCTTCAGTTTTTTCTGGTGCCGTTGTACGCTATCGCGCCTATAAAATGAAAGGATTAAACGGAACAGAAATCGCAATATTAGTAGGTTTTTGCTCTTTTACTTTTGTAATCGGCACAATCTTACTTTTGGGAATCGTTTTGGTGCTGCAACCCGAAATTATCACCCTCATTCATAAAGAACTTCCTGAATGGCTCGGAACAACGGCTGGAGCAATTTTACTCAGCTGTATAGCACTTTATACGTTTGGCAGCTGGCTTCAGTTAAAACCCTTACGCTTAGGTAAAAAAATTCAACTCTCCTATCCACGGCTGAAAATTGTTATTCAACAGCTTCTCATTAGCCCTCTAGAGCTTTTAGGAGCAGCAGGAATTATATATGCTGTTCTCCCACATAACGCAGATATTCATTTTATATCTGTTCTTGGTGTTTTCCTAGCGTCTTTTACGATAACTCTTCTCTCTAATGCTCCAGCAGGAGGAGTAGGAGTTCTTGAAGCTCTCTTCATAACAGGCATGCCCAATATAAATCCAACCGATGTTATTGCAGCGCTTATTGTCTTTAGAATGTTTTATTTGATTATACCGCTCATCCTTTCATTATTTGTGGTCGTCATTTTTGAGGCGCGACAATATTGGAAAAGAGTCCCCAAAACACCACCGGAATAAATAAAAGGCTATCAATGACTTCTTTTTTGTGTACCTATAAAAGAACAAAACACCATCGTGTTGCCAATTTACATATCTTTTTTAAGAAACCTCTCTCAACGCTCTTCTCCATTACACAGCAGTACCCATAAATGGTATAATAGTAAAGCTATTGTTGCACCATCAACTTTATACTTAATAAAAGATCAAGCCTGCGCCATTATAATATTTTTCCAATGTTATGATAACTTTTAGCACTTAAGAACATTAATAAGAATTATTTTCATGCCTTTCTTCAATAGTCTTTATCCACACGTTAATCCCATTTATGATGCACAAATGAATGATTTTAATTAATTTATTATAAGAAGGATTGAAACAAAAGAAGTTTATGATAGTAAAGTTTTTTCAAACAAAGAATAATCAATTCTTTATAAATTAATATATTATAATGAATCTAAGTAGCTTTCTTAATATTTATATTTTTAGAGGTTTAGCTAACGGAAAGACAGCATAGCGTAACCACACAGCTTAATATTTTAAAACTTTAAGCCTCATTAAAGTTTATTGTCTTTCGTTTAACAGGTATTAACTTTAAACAATTAAATTGATATAATTTTATTCCTTGTATGTCCAGCTAACTACTTCATTTTATCTTGATTTACCCTCTTGGAATACTGATGATTATTACAGAAGTTTTTTGTTTAAGCGGGAGAGTTATCAAAAAATATCCACGCTGCTGACACAACTAAAGTGTAAAGTTTCTTCTGTCTTTAAACAATATGCTAAAAATCCAAAAAAATTTTAATCAATTTATATTAAAAGAAGTGAAAACTGTTGATTTTTATACCCCTTTTTAAATAACACAATTGTCGGTAAGAAGCTTCTCCTTACCAATTGCAACTTAAAAAAAGAAACAATACGCATTAAAAGATCTTTAAATGTCCTTTGGAAGTTCTTTGAGTCCCCTAAAAAGTACAAAAACCGATGACTAAGCTATATCAACAATCTTCACTTTTAAACAAACAGATATGGGGAAATCCTACTGCCCAATTTTATTTAGAAAATCGTACCTTAAAAAAATTACGCAATCAATAAGTTATTTACGGTATAAAACCAAATGGTGGGTGATGAGGGGATCGAACCCACGACCCGCTGATTAAGAGTCAGCTGCTCTACCGACTGAGCTAATCACCCATAAGTTTCTCAAAAAATGAGAATGAGCGTTTCTATAACGCTCCTAAGAGTGGATGTCTAGATATTTTGTTGTTTGTTATATGAACTCATTGTCTGTAAGGTTAAAAATATGATATTCACCACTTGATCTTATATAAAAATAAACTCATTATAAGAAGCTTTATAAATAAATGTTCTGATTGTTATACAGAACCTATAGTTAGAGGATTATCGAGCATAATGCCCGAGCGAAAATTAGAAGAACCTTCTTGTGGTTGTAAGCGGGATGGGGCATCATTTTGTTTTATCAACAATCACATGCATTCAAGCAATATTGTGCTGTTTTTTTCTTTGAATATAAGTTTTTTTACATTCAATGTTCATGATCCAATATACGAATAAAAGCCTATGAATTTTTTTTGTCAATCGCGCGCTTTTAAGCTTCTAAAAGGTAATGAATGATGGAATGGATCACTGATCCCCATGCGTGGTTTGGTTTGATCACGCTGGTTTTTCTCGAAATTGTTTTAGGAATAGATAACCTTATCTTTATTGCAATTTTAGCTGAAAAATTGCCACTGCATTTGCGTGACCGCGCACGCTTTATAGGTCTTACTTTAGCATTAATTATGCGGCTTTTCCTTCTTACCGTTATTGGATGGGTTATGAGACTCGATAGGGTAATTCTTTCACTTTCATCTTTTGTATTTAGTTGGCATAGCTTTATTTTAATCGGTGGTGGAGCCTTTTTGCTCGCAAAGGGAACGCTAGAATTACATGAAAGGTTAGAAGGAGTATCACATGAAAGAAAAACAGGCGTTGGTTATGCTGTTTTTTGGCAAGTAATCGTCCAAGTCGTGGTGCTGGATGCTGTTTTTTCACTAGACAGTATTATTACCGCAACAGGTATGATTGCAAAAGAGCAGGCAGCAGTTATGTATATCGCAGTCATAGCTGCTATGGGAGTAATGATGTGCGGATCTGGTGCTCTTATGCGTTTTATTAATCGTCATCCCACTATTGTAATCCTTTGTCTTGGTTTTTTGATGATGATTGGTTTTACTCTCATTGTTGAAGGATTTGGTTTTCATATTCCAAAAGGGTATTTGTATGCTGCTATTGGTTTTTCTGTTCTCATCGAAGCTTTTAATCAAATTGGACGTCGTAACCGTGAAAAAATGATTAAAACGAATGATCTACGCAGTAGAACAGCTGATGCTGTTTTGAGGCTCTTAGGAGGAGGAAGCAAAGATAGTCACCTTGCTGAGACTGTAGATGTTATTGCTGAACAGGCCGCAGCTTCTGAATTGTTTAGACCAGAAGAAAAGGAGATGATTCGTGGTGTTCTCGATTTAGCTGATCGCCCTGTTCGCTCTATCATGTCGCCGCGTAATGAGATTGAGTGGTTAGATTTAAATGCTGATGAAAATGAAATGCGTGAAGAATTACAAAAGGTTAAACATAGCCGCTTAATTCTTGCGCGTGAAAAAGTGGATGAATTTGTTGGCGTTGCATTGACAAAAGATCTTCTTTTGAATTTGGCTGAGGGGAAAAAGATTAATTGGAAAAAAGCTATGCGAGAACCCCTCGTTGTTCATGAAAACACAAGTGTTTTACGATTGATGGAGCAATTACGTCATTCTTCGATTCAGCTTGCAATTATTGTTGATGAGCATGGATCTTTTGAAGGAATTGCAACACCAACCGATATTCTTGAAGCTATTGCAGGAGACTTTCCTGATGACGATGAAGAACTCATGATCGCAGAACAACTTGAAAATGGCAGTCTTCTTGTTGAGGGATATGCTGATATCCGCCGTTTAAGTGGTTATCTTGGACGTAACCTTGTGGATGAAGCAGATCGTTATACGACTCTGGCAGGCTTTATGCTTTGGCAGTTTGGTCATTTACCAAATGAGGGAGAAAGTTTTGAAACTGATGGTTTACACTTTAAAGTGATTGAAATGGAACGCAGAAACATATCTAAAATCCTTATTTCTCCACTTGTATCACCAGAAAAAAGCTAATTCTTTTTATAAGCAAAATGAATAAAAAGATTTTTTTATGATTAAAAATTGAAAAGAATAAGCAGCTGATAACTCAATTGCATTTCATTATTTTTATATTTTTTTAAGCGTAAAATAATGACATACAAAAGTTATATTATCAATGAACTTTCCATTATAAAAAATTTTCATTGATGATTGACGAAAAGCTGGAAGAGAGAAAATGGTGCAAAATTATTTGTCAATGGTCATTAATCTCAAAACAATGAATATATACAACATATTGATTTATAATAATTATTTATTACAATATTACCTTCACATCAAGAAAGCCTCTTTCAAACATCAGATTTCCGCCAATGGATAAAACTCCACCATTGTTGAGTTCACTCAACTGATGATGGCATCTTTAAACCAGACTCTGGCTCCTATAATCTTTTTAGATCTTCTTGATATTTCTTAAGGAGCTATTCCTTAGCTTTTGTTTCGATAAATTTAGCTATTTTTTTCCTTCCAAGAATGAAACTCCACCTCTCTGGAAAGCTCTTATTAAGAACTTTGTTTTTCTTCCAGATGGTTCATATTTTTTACTACTTTTGCAATGAAAGCGTAGCTGTGTTGCTTAGATTTGACTACTTCTTTGACTACAGCCAATGCACGTTCAAAATGAATCTGTTGGGTATTTTCATCAAAGCCTAAATGATCCTATGCACTGAAACTTTGATAATAAGATTGTAAGGTTGCAACATCACCCAATAAAGCCAGTGCACCAATATGAAGTAAGCTATAATCTGCATCATCTACCTTGATAACCTTTATGTGCCTCCAACTTCACTCTATCGCCAAGGTGGTGCTCCATATCTGGAATAAAAGCATTTATGAAGATCAATTTTTTCTATCGCCTATTTCAAGACATAATCAAGCTTAATTCCAACCAATCTGCATATATTCCTTCTTCACAAACTCTCAACCCCTTTTTATAAAAATCAAGTTGTAGATCCTGTAAGTGCTGAGAATTGATAGGGATCAATTACCATACAGGCAGCAGATAAAATACCAGTACTAATCGAAACTCCAACATCAAATTACGGATAACCTTTGATAATTGCGTCATTATAAAGAATTTGTACTTCACAATCTGGGAGTTGATAACATGCTGAATAATTATCTAACTCTTTAATTTTTTCAACAAACCAATCAAGATTTTTGAAGAACACTGTTGCACTCTCCATGATTAAAAAATTCTTTGCTCTACCTCAAAAGAGGTTGTATCCATATCAAAAGTCAAAAGCGAAGCAGATTTTTGCAAACAAAAGTGATAACGCCGTGTAAGAGAAGAATCTTATCAATAAGGTCTTTGGTGATTTCTTTTGCAACGTCTAAACGAGATGGAATCTTATTCATAAAAAAATATAATAAAGTCAATAGTTTGTGTGCAATTATTCTATATGAATCCCATTTAAAATCTACACTTTTATACGTGATTTAATTAACCATTTTTCATAAACAATTACCATGTATGGATAGACCATAAAACGCATGTAAACATTCAAATGAAGTGAACGCAGCTATCATTCATAACAGTTCATAAATTTTATGATACGTTTTTATCACACACAAATCGCATTATTAAAAACGTAATCGTTTGAAATTATCGATAACATAAATTGCATGCGTTTAAAAAATGGTATGGGGTTTACTCTTTTTTTGAGCTAAACCTTAAAAGAAATAATCATTTGAAACTATCATAGAATAGGTTTTAATTCATTAAGGGCACATAAAAGGATTTAAAGACAAGTCGATTTTAAAGCGCCGCTTACTAAAAAGTTAGTCAATAATAAGCAGACATTATATAGATACTATCATCACAACAGGTAATGAAATTGATAATGTTATGTCGTAGAAATCAAAAGATTTTTAATGATATAACGCAGGCAAACAAGCAAAAAACGTTTTAAAAGTTACAGTTTAAAAATACGAAACCAAATGAAGTCCCCTCAAATTTGAGTATACTTATTAAGACAAAGATAAGTAGATAAATTTCAAAAGGATTGCAATCATATTACAAAGGCATGGTGTTTTACTCAATTTTGAGTCAAAAGCGACAATATTAAAGACTGCTCTACTCTAAAGTTAACGAGCTCAAATTTGGGCTGATTAATTTTGCCAGCCCAAATATGGACCGGCTTATTTGCAGAGAAATTAAGTTTAAATGCAAAGTGAAAATACGCTTATGAGAACCTCACTACATGAACGTTTAAACGTTTAGAGACATAAAATGATATCTCTATAAATACGTTTGAAACCTAGATTTATAACAGTTTAAAAGCCTTAGATTTTATAAAAAGCGGTTGTTTATTATCTTATGAAAAGCTGCTTTTAAAAACCAATGTTCGTAAATGTAAACAACGGGTTTTGTTACAAATATTCACTTAATACGCATTTTCTCTTGAGAGTCTTGATATGAACCTACCAAGCATTGAGACATTTTGATAATGTACTTTGTGTCAAATGACCACTTCAAAAATGCGAGCGTTATTCTTAATACGCTTTATAGCCATACATAAAGTGTTTATAGGTTCTGTAATTCAAATGAGTGATTAAAGATCATATCTGTCATTTACGTTCCTTTTGATCAGTTTTAATCAATAGAATAGAGCGTTTGCAATATGATACGTTTTGTATACATGCATTCATTATTTACTTCTTTTGTATGATCTGTAGTACCTCTATTTAAAAGCAGCGTCATATCAATTGGCACAGCTTTCTTTTATGATGCGTTTATAACCATCAAAGAAGCACCCTCCACGTCTGTCATTTATTCTGTTTATCAATCTTGATAACATCATCACTTTCATAAACCTCTCAATTTATGGGAACCGAATATAAATCGCTATGTCTTTTTATTCTTGCATTGCCATATACATTACTTCTAATCACGATATAATCAGGAGATCTTGGCATAGCCATAAACAGAGCCGTAGACCTTAGTATGACACCCCACGCTAGCATTGCCGTAAACCTTGCCTAACAACCGCATGATCATAAACCGCGGCATTGCTATGAATACGTGCACTACCGGATAATTTTGCATTCCCATAAACCCGCGCTTAATGATAAACTCAAACGTTATAAGAAAGATGAGCATTGTCATAAACATGAACACCAAAATACACATGGGTTTTATCACATATAAGGGTATTGCCATACACATAGCCACCAATGGCAGCATTGCCATAGCCCCTTATATTTTCATAAACACAACCAGATTTTACAACACAGACATTATCAGCAACCCAGCAATTACCATCATGAGAGAGATTGCTTTCATTTTCAATAAAAGCATCCAGATCGCTTTTTTTACATCACCAAAATCGTTTAAAGCACGAATGCGATAATATATGTATACATGACCAGTCACGAAATCCATTTGATTGATCTATTCATATTTTGGATGGTTTTTTCTGATTAACAGGAGCGGTTTCAGTTGCAATGAAAGAAATAACGGAGGTGTTTTTTGATATAGTTATCATAATTAAACCTGTATGTTTTTAAAAGTTTTGAACAGACATTAAGCCAGCTCCAAACCAAATGTTTGTTGCATCAAGCGCTCTGTTCAAACTAATAATAACATATTCATTACCTAGTAGTAGAATACCAACTCCTACACCTGCATAAAGCGAAGCAATAATCCGCCCATATGGCTATGCTGCATGACCATAATAGAACCCAAAACCATCATTGCTACACTCGCAACACCAGCAGCAAAACGGATCAAAAGGACTAAGTGTTAACGCCATGAAAATAATTAAGTGCACTCATCACTATAGCTGCACAAGATAGTATGCGAGGAGCAAGAAATATAATCCCAATTCTGCCAAACGTAAAGAATATACTCCCAACTAAATAACCACCATAATTAGCGTTCAGTATATAAAAAAGTTGATTAAAAGTAAACAATCCCTCATCCAACATAACTGGCAATATTGGTGTATAGAGAAATCACCAGATACCCATATCAAAACCATATCGAATACAGCATTTTGAAACAATTCAAATCTTAACGGTTGTTTTTTCCCCCTTATTATTCCTTTAACTGATGATATTCCTCATCCGCGTTCCATATCACCATAACAGCCTTTAACTCCAAAAATAGAATAAAAGCAAATTTAGCTATCTATTTTAATGCTCAAAACAATATATTTAGCGGTCTACTATCAACATCGCCAGATCAGTTTTACAATAACATATTGAATTAATATGTATTTTTATGTTATAAATGTTTATAGTTAAATTGAAAGCATATTTAGATAACCTTGCTTTTTTATCTCGATATTCAAAATGACTAACCGAAAAATTATATACGCAGCCGTAAATTTTACTTCTCTTAAAATCATTTGCTTATTCGCTGCAAAACTTAATAAACAACTCAAATAACCATTTTCATAAAAGAGGAAATTGGTTTCTTTTAGATAATATTGTTATTTAGTATGATATAAAGTTGAAAAATTTGGTGCACCCGACAGAATTCGAATCTGTGACCTCTGCCTTCGGAGGGCAGCGCTCTATCCAGCTGAGCTACGGGTGCTTCGCACTGATTATTAAAATCAGTTATGGTCTTTTAACTAATCATACTCTTAGCTTCAATGCTAAATTATCATTCTAATAAAAAAATTACTCGTTTGTAATTTATCTAACGACGCATTCCTTTTACTTTTTAATGATACTTTACCTTGAAATAACTTCTCTTTATTCAATGCTCTTTTTATTATAAAAAGAGCTTTTATTACAACTTCAAAACTCTCAAAAATAAGTTACAACATAAATTATAAGTATCAGGATAATTTTTAAATGGCTACATTACCAAGTCGCTTTCATTTTATTTCCGCAGAAACTGAGGAGGCTATCAAAGCTACCCATAAATTAATTTCCGTTTATGGTCATTCTTCTCTGGAAGAAACTGATATTGTTGTTGCAATCGGTGGTGATGGGACAATGTTACAAACCGTACGAGATGTCATGAACACAGGCAAACCTATTTATGGTATGAATCAAGGTTCTGTAGGATTTCTTATGAATGAATTTCATGAAAAAAAATTGCCCAATCGTATTGCTGCCGCACATAAAAAAGAAATCCATCCCCTGCGCATGATTGCAAAATCTGAATGTCAAGATTCTATCGAGGCGCTTGCAATTAATGAAGTATCCCTCTTTCGGCAATCTTATCAAGCGGCAAAAATTCGCATCACCATTGATAACAACGTACGCATGGAACAATTAAGTTGTGATGGTGTCCTCGTCGCTACACCAGCTGGATCAACCGCCTATAATTTATCAGCACAAGGACCTATCTTACCTCTTATGGCTCCCCTTATGGCCCTCACTCCCGTTAGCCCTTTTCGCCCTCGGCGTTGGCATGGAGCTTTGCTTCCCGATACAGTAACAGTGCGCTTTGATATGCTTGAACCTGACAAACGCCCTGTAAACGCTGCTGCAGATAATATTGAAGTTAAATCTGTTCATTCAGTTACTATTTCAATGGCAACAGAAGTAACAGCTTCAATCCTTTTTGACTCAAATCATTCATGGGATGAGCGCATTTTATCAGAACAATTTCGCTATTAATGATTGTATTATGCGTTTTATATGTATATGATTGTTATAGTTATTTTTTTTTGTGAAACCATCTTAATACTTTTAAAGAGTGTAGAATATTGGTTATAATCATCATTAGATAGCGCAGTTAAAATCACAGAGCAGTTGATAAAAAAATGATACCATCTTTAAACAGTTTTGATGATTTAGGTCTTTCCGCAAAGGTTATTAATGCGGTGAAATCAGCGGGGTATACAGCTCCGACACCTATTCAAAGTGAAACAATTCCGCATGTCCTTCAAAGAAAAGACGTTTTAGGAATCGCCCAAACGGGAACAGGTAAAACTGCCTCTTTCGTATTGCCTATGCTCACTCTCCTTGAAAAAGGTCGTGCAAGAGCACGAATGCCCCGTACACTCATCTTAGAACCAACAAGAGAAATTGCAGCTCAAGTTGAAGAAAATTTCGATAAATACGGAATAAATCATCGTTTAAATGTTGCTCTTTTGATTGGTGGAGTTTCTTTTGAACTCCAAGATCGCAAACTTGAACGGGGAGCTGATGTTCTTATAGCAACACCAGGGCGCCTTCTTGATCATTGCGAGCGCGGTAAACTACTCCTGATGGGCGTTGAAATCCTTGTGATTGATGAAGCTGATCGCATGTTGGATATGGGCTTTATTCCTGATATTGAACGCATCTGTAAGCTAACCCCTTTTACGCGTCAAACTTTGTTCTTTTCTGCAACAATGGCGCCAGAAATTACAAAACTAACGAAACAATTTTTACATTCTCCCGTATCTGTTGAAGTTACAAAAGCTTCCTCAACAGCTACCACAATTACACAACGGCTTGTCAAATCTGGAAATAAATCATGGGATAAAAGAGCGGTTTTACGAGAGCTTATCCAAAATGAAGGTGCAGAGCTTCAAAATGCAATCATTTTCTGTAATCGAAAGAGAGATATTTCTGAACTTTTTAGATCGCTCATCAAACATAACTTTAATGTAGGGGCACTTCATGGAGATATGGACCAATATTCGCGCATGAACACCCTAGCTGATTTTAAAAATAATAAACTTACACTTCTTGTTGCTTCTGATGTTGCTGCCCGTGGACTCGATATTCCAGCTGTAAGTCATGTATTTAACTATGATGTTCCTACACATGCTGAAGACTATATCCATCGAATTGGTCGTACAGGGCGTGCAAATCGTAGCGGAAAAGCCTTTACAATCGTTACAAAAGCTGATCAAAAATATATCAATGCCATCGAGGAAATGAGTAATGAAAAAATTGAATGGCTCAATGGAGATCTCTCAACTTTAATAGCCGATGATCAAACAGAAGATATTGTTGTAAAGAAAAAATCTTCAAAACCATCAAAGAAAACTGCTCCAAAAGAGACTGTTGCTCACACTAAAAAATCTGTAGAAGAGAATAAAACAGAATATATCAAAAATGCAAATAATAAGGAGAAGCCATCTGAGCAACGACGCTCACGAAAAAATAAGAATTACACACCTATTGGATTTGGTGATGATATTCCTGCTTTCATGCTTATAAAAACGTGCAAATAAACCCGTTCTCTACTCTCTTTTAGAGTGAAATGAACAAAATACTTTTAAAAAATCCGCTCTTATTTTCTAGAGAGCCTTTCCGTTACCTTTTCACGCCCTAAAAGCTGCAAAATTTTTCCCATTTCAGGTCCATGATCCATGCCCGTAAGTGCCTGACGTAATGGCATAAATAAAGCTTTTCCTTTTCGACCTGTTTTTTCTTTTAATGCTGTTGTCCAAATTTTCCAACTTTCCTCATTCAAAGCACCTTCAGGTAAGAAATCGAGTGATTGGTGCACAAAAGCACGATCCTCTAGTGCTACTGTATCAAAATTCTGTTCATCATGAATGATTTTCCACCAAAAAACAGCCTCATTGACTTTATTAATATTGCTTCTTATCGCGTTCCAGAAATATTCCGCCTTATCTCCCTCAATAGAAAGTTTTTTAAGGCGCATTTTTACTTCCTCATAGGTTAACTCATGGACAAGATGACTATTCAAAGCAAGAAGATCAGCAATATCAAATTTTGCAACGGATCTTGACGTATCTTGGAGATTAAAATGCTCTAAAAGCGCAGCTTGATTGGGATAGGGATGCACATTTTGCGATGTCCCAATCAAAACGGCAAGGCATTGAACAGCTATAGATTCAAATCCTTCTTCCCGTAGAGAACGAATAGAAAGATCATTATTACGTTTTGAAAATCCTTTTCCTAAAACTGTCGCCAATAAATTGGTATGAGCAAAAACCGGTAATTCTGCATTAAGAGCTTTAAAAAGAGCAATTTGAGCGCCTGTATTTGTAATATGATCATCCCCACGAATAATATGCGTAATAGCCATATCTACATCATCAACAATAGACGGCAATGTATAAAGATAGGTTCCATCTTCACGAATAAGAACAGGATCTGAAAGAGAAGCTAAATCAATCGTCTGCTTTCCCTTTATTGCATCATTCCAGCAAACTTCTGTTCGCTTTGTGTGTAAAGGATCACTTTCAAAATTAGGAAGAAGAAAACGCCAATGGGGTTTACGACCTTGTGATTCAAAGTTTTTTCTCTCTTCTGTTGTCAACTTCAATGCTGCACGGTCATAAACAGGAGGCAATTTGCGTGAAAGCTGGATTTTACGACGCCGCTCTAATTCCTCTGTTGTCTCATAACAAGGATAAAGAAGGCCACGTTGTTTGAGAATTTCTGCCACTTCATCATATCGATTAAATCGCTTGGATTGGTAATAAATTGCATCTGGTTGAATACCAAGCCATTCAAGGTCAACAGCAATAGCATCGATATATTCTTGTTTAGAACGTTCAATATCTGTATCATCATAGCGTAAAATAAATTCTCCCTTATACGCTTGCGCATAAAGCCAGTTGAAAAGCGCACTACGGATATTGCCAATATGAATATAACCTGTTGGAGAGGGAGCAAAACGAACTTTAACCATAAAATAATACTCAATTTTTATCGCGAAAATGATTGACTATAGGATAGCGACGATCGCGTCCGAAATTTTTGTAACTGATTTTTACACCAGGCGCAGATTGACGCCTTTTATATTCGGCACCATAAAGAAGCTGTTCAACTTTCGCAACAGTTTCTCGTGAATGTCCACGTTTAACAATATCACAAATACTCATGTCATTTTCTACAAGAGATTGTAATATATCATCTAAAATAGGATAAGGCGGAAGAGAATCTTCATCTTTTTGATTTTCCCGCAGCTCTGCAGAGGGTGCTTTTTCTATAATATTGGACGGAATGATCATTCCTTCTGGTCCTCTCAAATTGTGCAAGTGATTTTTATTGCGCCACTCCGCTAATGCATAAACCTGCATTTTATAAATATCTTTAAGAGGATTAAACCCGCCATTCATATCCCCATACAGTGTTGCATATCCCACAGCCATTTCTGACTTATTGCCTGTCGTTACCACCATTGAGCCGAATTTATTTGAAAGCGCCATTAAAAGTGTACCGCGTATACGACTTTGAAGATTTTCCTCTGTGACGTCAGAGGGTAACCCTGAAAAAACAGGTGCCATTGTCTTTAAAAAAGCCTCAACAGATTGTGCAATCGGTATGATTTCATAACGACATCCCAAAAGATCAGCACATTCTTTGGCATCTTTTAATGATTCTTGCGAAGTATAATGATAGGGCATCATAATGGTGCGAACCCTCTCAGCACCAAGAGCATCCACCGCCATTGCCGTACACAGGGCTGAATCAATTCCTCCTGAAAGACCAAGAATAACATCCTTAAAGCCGTTTTTATTAACGTAATCTTTCAACCCCAAAACACAAGCTTGATAATCAGCCGCTAATCCATTGAGAAGACTTTCATTAGGACCTGAAATACAGTGCCATCCCGTCGTTGTTTTTTGCCAATGGCTTAAAGCAATATGGCTATCAAAGTGTTTCATTTGAAATATCTTTTTGCCTTGTCCATTCAAGGCAAAAGACCCACCATCAAAAACGAGCTCATCTTGACCACCTACTTGATTAGCGTAGATAATTGGCACTCCAGATTGTAGAGCCTGTGTATGAACAACGTCTATACGTTTTAATGTTTTATTACGATAATAAGGAGATCCGTTAAGGACAAGAATAATTTCCGCTCCTTTATCTTTAAGCTCTGTACTAAGAGAGGAATCATTCCAAAGATCCTCACAAATGACTATTCCTAATTTAATTCCATGATAGACAATAGGCTGAGGACGTGGACCTGAAGAAAATAAACGCTTTTCATCAAATTCAGCATAATTAGGTAAATCAAACTTCAAACATTCGGCAATGACTCTCCCTTCATCAAGAACCATGACAGCGTTGTAAATATTACCATTGCGCCTTAATGGAAGACCAATGACAATTCCTGGTCCGCCTACGGTTATCTTTGCTAATTTCTCAACAGTCTCTTCACATGTTTTTGTAAAAGCAGGTTTTAGAACAAGATCTTCCGGCGGATAAGCACTTATAAAAAGTTCCGTGAATAAAACAAGATCAGCCCCCTCTTCTTTGGCCTTTTGATGCGCCATGACAGCTAAAGAAAAATTCCCCTCAATATCACCGACAATAGGATTTAATTGGGCAATTGATACCCGAATATCATTTTTCATAAGCCTTTGTATCATTTCATCAGTTTAGCAACCACAACTTTATTCTTCATCATCGGAAACATCATTTTTTAAAATTCTTTTCTGCCATAATGACCTAAAAATATTAGGCAAATTTTTGCCTACCCCCCAGCAGCAATTGCTAACGAGTCAGTCACGCGATTTTTTTTAAGGAGTTCAGCAACAAGAAAAGCCAATTCTAACGCTTGATCTGCATTTAACCGTGGATCACATTGCGTATGATAACGATCAGATAAATCGTCCACAGAAATGGCGTGCGCCCCTCCTGTACATTCAGTAACATCACGACCTGTCATCTCAATATGAATGCCTCCTGGATAAGTTCCCTCTCCACGATGCACTGCAAAAAAATTCTCTACTTCTTTTAAAACATAATCAAAAGGACGCGTCTTATAACCATTGGCAGTAATTGTATTGCCATGCATTGGATCACATGACCATATAACCGCACGCTTCTCGCGTTCAACAGCACGGATGAGTTTAGGTAGATAACTTTCAACTTTATCATAACCAAAGCGCGTAATGAGAGTAAGCCGCCCCAGCTCGTTTTCAGGATTTAAAATATCAATTAATTTCAAAAGCTCATCAGGCTCAATGGAAGGACCACATTTTAATCCTATAGGATTCTTAATGCCGCGACAATATTCAACGTGAGCATGGTCAATCTGACGCGTACGGTCACCAATCCATAACATATGACCAGATGTTGCATACCAATTTCCTGAAGTTGAATCAATCCGAGTCAAAGCCTCTTCATAACCAAGTAACAGTGCTTCATGACTGGTATAAAAAGATGTTTCACGCAATGAAGAATGTGTTTTGGATGTAATCCCTATAGAACGCATAAAATCAATTGCTTCAGAAATACGCTCTGCCAATAATTCATAACGTTCTCCCTGCGGACTGTTAGAAACAAAACTCAACATCCATGTGTGAACATTTTCTAAATTAGCATAGCCGCCTTGTGAAAAAGCTCGCAATAGATTAAGTGTTGCCGCAGATTGGCGATAAGCCATAGACATCCGTTGCGGATCTGGAATACGAGAACCGGCTTCAAATTCAATGCCATTAATAATATCCCCACGATAAGCAGGAAATTCAACTCCCTCTTTTCTTTCAATATCAGAAGAGCGAGGCTTTGCAAATTGACCAGCAATACGACCAATTTTAACAACCGGTTTAGAACTACCAAAGGTCAAAACAATCGCCATTTGCAAAAATACACGAAAAAAATCACGAATATTATCAGCTTCATGTTCTGCAAAGCTTTCGGCACAATCACCACCTTGCAATAAAAAAGCTTGGCCTTTCGCAACGGCTGCTAATTCATTTTTTAAATCACGTGCTTCACCGGCAAAAACTAAAGGAGGATACCGTCTCAGTTTTCGCTCAACATCTTCTAACATAGACTTATCCGGATAAGTCGGAACTTGTTTAATTGGCCTTGTTCTCCAAGTGTCAGGCGCCCATTCTTTTATCATTACACTCTCTCTAAAGATTAATCTTACAGATTAGCATACCAAAAGCTTTTTACCGCAATATATGCTGTTTAACTTTCTATTTTCTTCCCATTTTCATATATATAACTTGGTTTATACATCGTTACCAATTCTTCTGCCATCGTTGGATGCACTGCCATCGTCTCATCAAAGATATCCTTCGTCAGCTTACCCTTGAGAGATATCCCTATAAGCTGAGCCATCTCACCAGCATTTTCCCCTAAAATATGAGCGCCCACAACAATACGGCTTTCACCATCAACAATGAGTTTCATAAGCATTTTCTCTGAACTACCAGAAAGAATATTACGCATAGGACGAAAAACTGTACGATAAATTTCAAGACGCTTATAACGCTTTACCGCCTCCTCTTCTGAAAGACCAACCGTTCCAATCTCTGGCTGTGAAAAAACTGCTGTTGTAATTAAATCATAATCAGGTGTTGTTGGAATATTTTCAAATGCTGTCTTAACAAAACACATTGCATCATGAATCGCAACGGGTGTTAATTGAATATGACCTGTTACATCACCAACAGCCCAAATATGGGGGATATTTGTTGTCATTTTCTCATCAACAACAACTGCACCAAATTCATTCACCTTAACACCTGCCCGCTCAAGTCTTAAACCCGTTGTATTTGGTACACGCCCCGTAGCCAACATAATCTGATCGGCTCTGATTATTTTCCCATTTGATAAAACAACTTCATAACAATTTTCTGCAGCCTGCACTTTAGAAATTGTTATGCCATAGAGAATAGAAATCCCTTTTTCAATCATTGCATCGCTGAGCAATTGCCGCAAATCATGATCAAAATTACGAAGGATTAAATCACCACGATGAAGGAGTGTTGTTTTTACACCTAATTCATGAAAAATATTAGCAAATTCAACACCAATATACCCTCCACCAACAATCACTATTGATTTTGGGAGTTGATTAAGGTCAAAAATCTCATTAGAAGTAAGGCAAAATTCACCGCCTTCTATGGACGTATTTGGTGCAAGTTTTGCCCCTGTTGCAATCAAAATTTTTTCTGCACTTACCCGCTCACCCGTGGCAGAAAGCTCTAATGTGTGATCATCTATAAAAGTAGCACGACTTTCATAAATATGCACATTGTTATTTTCTAATCCCTTACGATACAACCCTTCTAACCTTGATATTTCTTTATTTTTAGCTGCAACCAACTTTTCCCAGCTAAAAATTGGATCCGCATATTCCCACCCAAAACCAACACTTTTCTTAAATTCTTTTACATATTGTGATGCATAAACATAAAGTTTTTTGGGAACGCAACCACGAATAACACAAGTGCCCCCTATACGATATTCCTCTGCTATAGCGACCCGCTTGCCAAGACCTCCAGCAAGCCGTGCTGCACGCACTCCACCAGAACCACTTCCAATAACAAATAAATCAAAGTCAAAAGAGCCCACGAATTATTCCTTCTTATACATCTGCAAGAGTAGGCTAAGATCTTTTATTATCAAATGAAAGTCTTTTTTTCTTTTGAAGAAGCCTTTTTTATAAAGCAGTATTCTAAAAAGACTTATTCTCATTAAAATATTTAAAACGGCGGGAAAACCGCCGCTATTAAAAAAATTAGAAATTGCCCATTGTTGTCATGATATCGATCAAGCTATTTTTTATTTTCTGAAGATTCTGATTTTATAGGCATATTTGTAGGCATAGTAGAATTATTCAAATTAAGTGTTTCAGACATCTCTTTTTTCACATTTTCTACAAGATCCCGCATAAGAGCAGTACGCCATATATCAAATGCTGAATAAGAATCACGTGCAATATTGGGGACTTCTGTCAAAAACTTTTTACCGGTATCAGAATTATAAAATGTTGTTATCGCATCAAGCTCTTTTTGAGTAAAATATTTTGCATATACATGAGCAATCTCTTTTTCTAGATCAGAGCGCCTTTTAATTAAAGCAAGCGCCTGCTTATCAACAATATCAGAAATAGCTGTTGCCAAATTCGGATCATCGCTAATCAGTTCATTTTTGAAATCATGGACCGCATTTGGTAAAAAGCTATCAAATTGATCCGTTGCATGAATAGCTCCGATTGCCTTTCGCGCTGAATCTAAATGTTGATCACTCACACCTTGTGCATAAGCCATGCCAACATTCACAACAAAAATAGCAATTGCACTAAAATATACGACAAAACGCTGAAAAGAAAATATTATTTTCATTTAATGATTACCCCGATCGCTAATTATAATTTTAATTCGTTATTCTACCTAAAATCTTTAAGACCCTTTTTTACTGTGCTAACATATCATCATGTAAATGCCTTTTCTAAAAATCAAACGGTTCTAAAACTTTTATTTGACCATCAGCCATAGCGACAATTGCACGTGAAGCCAACCCCAAAAAAAGGCCATGCTCAACAACACCAGGAATAGCAAGAAGTGCATCTGATAATGGTTTTGGTTGCAAAATGCAGCCCCAAAATGCATCAAGAATAAAATGGCCACCATCTGTTTCAAAAGGATTTTTTCCATTCATTCGCAATGCAATTTTTCCAGAAAGCCCTAAATCATCAGCGACTTTTTCAATGGCTCTGCATGTTGTGTGGATACCAAATGGATTAACTTCAATTGGTAGTGCAAAAGCACCAAGTCTTTTTACCACCTTTGTTTCATCCGCAATGACAAGCATTGCACGAGATGCCGACGCTACAATTTTTTCATACAACAATGCTCCCCCTCCCCCTTTAATGAGCATCATCTCAGGACCAATTTCATCTGCTCCGTCAATATCAAGATCCAGCTCAGGTATTTGTTCTAAAGTGCTAACAGGCACTCCAAACTTATGACAGAGTTGTTCAGAATATTTTGAAGTAGCAACACCAGTCACCCGCAAACCATCCGCAACACGCTCACCTAGAAGACGAATAAATTCATTGACTGTCGAACCAGATCCGATACCAAGCCGCATACCATCTTCAACAAACTCAAGCGCTTTAATAGCTGCCATTTTTTTTAACTGCTGAACATTCATGAATGACTTTGCCTTCTATCCGTATAAGCAGCATTTATCACCCCTATTACCACCGATAATAATGATAATAAAAGATAACCTCTTGACGCAATCTATTTAAATTGACCATCATCTCTTGCTTGAAGAGATGTTACTCGTTATAGAAATATATGATAAGAATAAAATAGAATAATCAACAATTATCTTTTTTATTTCTTTGAGAATATTTGTTAGCATTTTTCTCATTCAATAAGAATTTTTGATTTATTTTGTGCTATCAATAGGATGCACAAAGATGCACATATCAATTTTTTTGAAAAAATTAAAATGATCAGATATAAAAAATCATCCATTTCTAGAAAACTGTAGATTATTATCTCATTTCAATAACGTTGATAAACTTACCAATTTAAATACCGTAAAATATTATGAGAAAAGTCTTCTGTTATTTTTTGTTTTGTCATTATCCAAATGTGAAGCAAAATATGACTGATTATATGTTTTTATGAATGCTGTCTGTGCATATTCCATGGTCTATGAAACCCTAGCGAAGACCAAATAATATCTCCACCTTTGGTCATCATAACGCTTCCTCGTGATAACAATTGTTGAGGTATAAATACTATTTTTGCCTTCTTGTAACAAGTTGGATTATGCATCACAAATGTCTGAATGAGAATATCTGCCTCTACACATTGATCTGTTTCTCTCTGTAAAACGATCACTTTTAATCCATTATCCAATAAAGATGTACATACATGATAATCACAAATAAATTGTCCGTGCAACGAAGGACCATATTTTGTTGGTTTAATCGTTTCATTCACACGAAATGACTTTTTCCATATGGATGTCGTGAACTTAGAAATATGGTAATGATCAATATATAATTTTTTATCATGAATAACGCCCACGAGGCGCATATTATCTGCTATAATCAGTTGTACAGGTGAATGCAATACACAAATAGAAATACCTGCCAAAATAAACAAACTAAAAAAGAGCCGGATGGGTGTTTTGCAAAAAGTCAGTCCAACCAAGCCTATACTCAATAAAACTAACGCTGATAACGGCATAAAACCAGGATTCAAATCAGGAGAAATAGCCTTGATAGCATGTGCAATCTTTATTACAAGATCAACTCCAAAACCCATAATTTGAAGAGGAAGCCATTCGAATCCTCCTAACATTGCAAGAACTGCGATTAATCCAAAGGGAATGACAAAAATTGAGATGACAGGCAAAGCAAAAGCATTACTGATAATGCTCAACGATGCCATATTAGAAAAATGATAAGCAGCATAAATTCCACTTGCACTCCCTGCAACAAAGGAAGAAGCACATGTTGAAAGCATCGATAAGAAAACAAAATTTATCACTCCTCCTCCAACATAAGAGGGAGTTGTTTTTCTTTTAAGAAAAAATGACCTTCCACTCCACCAATCAAAAAAAGCGATCAAAGCAGCAGTCGCAGAAAAAGACATTTGAAAGCTAGGACCTAATATTTCATGGGGTGTCATCGCTAGAGTTATCAACCCTGCAATGGAAAAATTACGCATTGTTATAGCAGAGCGATTACACAATATAGCAACCAACATAACAGCAATCATCACAAAACTTCTTTGCGCTGATATTGCTAAGCCCGACAATAACAAATAAAAAGCTGTTATCATAAAAGCAACGATAGCAGCAAATTTTTTACTGGAATAATAGGAAGAAAAAACTGGAAAAAATGCTAAAAAACTACGGATACTCAAAAGAACTATGCCGCTTAACAACGCCATATGTAAACCTGATATTGATAAAATATGAGCTAATCCAGCTGTACGTAATGCTTCATTTGTCTCATTTGAAATACCAGCACGCTGCCCTGTTATGAGGGCAGCTGCAACACTCCCCTTTTCTCCTTCAAGGGCTATACGGATTCTTTGTGTCATCTTCGTGCGTAAATTTTCAATTTTCTGTAGAATGATAGCGAATATTCCATCAGGCTGCGAAACGGATATTTTTCTTGGTTTTCCTAAATAAACGCCTTGTGCTCCAATTCTTTTAAAATAATTATGAAAACTAAAATCGTAGCCTCCTGGACGCACCGGCCCAGAGAATGCACGAATCTTAACTTTTCCATGCAATCCATCACCAATCGCTAAGCCAGATGGCAAATATCTTGCCGATAAACGAACACGATGAAGACTATGGCGTAATACGGGATTTTCTGTATTCAAAATATCCAAAACTAAACGAAATCCTCCTTTGGCACCTGACTCAATAGAAACAATTCTTCCCGTCAATGTAGTGACAATGTCACTGCTTAGCATGGGTGTTGCAATACGCCACGTTTCTATTTTTGCCGCTAAAGCACCCAATATAATACAAAACAGAAACCCCACGGGAATCGATATTTTTCGATAAAAACGTGCTACATAGAATATTCCCAGAAAAATACTGACCAACGCCCCCAATTGTCCCCAACTCGGTTCCCACTCTAAATGAAAATAGAAAATGATTCCTAGGGCAAAAAAGACTAAAATCAGCGAAAAAAGGATACCAAAAGAAACTTCTTTATTAATACAATCTTCTAACCATTTGCGAAAAAAAATGATTACTTCTTTTAAGAGTGTCAATAAAAAAAGTTTTTGTTGATTATAGCTACTGTTCTTTGCATCATCATACCTAGAAAAAACACTCTGCCCTATCTGACATGGCTTTTTTCTTTCTGTAACAGATTTTTCGGATAAACCCTCTTTACTTTTATAAAACATCAGTCCCCCACTTTAACTCGCAATACGGCTATTGCACGCCCCATCACTTATGCTAACATGACTTTTCTATAAAATTCCATAAGTAATATCTTAGTTTAAAGGAAAATATTCGTGTCTGTTATTACTCGTTTTGCCCCTTCACCCACTGGCTTCCTTCACATTGGTGGTGCTCGTACTGCTCTTTTTAATTGGCTTTATGCAAAACATACCGGTGGAAAAATGCTTTTACGAATTGAAGATACAGACCGAGAGCGTTCAACAGAAGCAGCTGTAAAAGCCATTATAGATGGCTTGCACTGGATGGGTCTTAGTTATGATGGCGCCCCTATTTCGCAATTCGAACGTGCAGAACGTCACCGCCAAATCGCTGAACAGTTGGTCAAGAATGGCAAAGCATATTATTGTTATGCTTCACCTGAGGAGTTAGCTGAAATGCGTGAAAAAGCCCGTTCAGAAGGGCGCCCACCACGTTATGATGGACGTTGGCGTGACCGTGATAGTTCTGAAGCTCCTAAAGATGTTAAGCCTGTTATTCGCATCAAAGCCCCTCAAGATGGAGAAACGATTGTACATGATCTTGTTCAAGGTGATGTCCGTTTTCCTAATAAAGATCTCGATGACTTCATTATTTTGCGTTCTGATGGTTCGCCTACCTATATGCATGCTGTTGTCGTTGATGATCATGATATGGGCATCACACATATTATACGTGGTGACGATCATCTTACCAACGCAGCCCGACAAACGATTATCTTTAAAGCAATGGGATGGGACATTCCTGTTATGGCCCATATTCCTCTTATCCATGGTGAAAACGGTGCAAAATTATCAAAGCGACATGGTGCGCTCGGTGTTGATGCCTACCGAACAATGGGATATCTTCCTGCTGCTTTGCGCAATTACCTTGTCCGTTTAGGTTGGAGTCATGGTGATGACGAACTGATGTCCCTTAAAGATATGATTTCTTGGTTTGATATTGAGGATATTAACAAAGGTGCTGCTCGTTTTGATCTCAAAAAGCTCGATTCCATCAACGGACACTATATGCGTATGAGTAATGATCAAGAACTTTTTGATGCCGCTCTTAATATTCTACCAGAAACCGATAGGGGAGCACAAATTATTGAAAGACTTGATGAAAAACGCCGTGTTCAATTTTTAAAAGCAATCCCGCATTTGAAAGAACGTTCAAAAACACTGTGCGAACTGATTGACAATGCCTCCTTCATTTTTACGCAACGACCTTTACAACTTGATGAAAAAGCTCAAATGCTCTTAGATAAAAATGGACGAACCATTTTAAACGATCTTTATCTTGCTCTGAAAGCGTGCCCCTCTTGGGATACAAAAACTCTAGATGAAACACTTCGCTCTTTTGTCCAAACACAGAATCTCAAATTTGGATCTATCGCCCAACCACTTCGCGCAGCTCTTACAGGATGTGCAACATCACCAGGTGTTTTGGATGTTCTTATTTTATTAGGACGCAATGAATCCCTTCATCGCATCAAGGACCAACTTATCACAACAATATACCCATGATGGACACTGAGTATATTTCCTCAAATAAGGGTCTATACAGATATCTCAACGTGCCCTAAAAGAGTTTTTTATGTTATATCATTGAAATACATTTCTTATTGAGTAATAATGATCAATAAGGAAATATTTTTAGATTGCATGTACTCACTTTTAGAGGCAATCTACCCTTAAATAAGTAAGAAAAGCTTCAGTTATACATCCCCCACTCTGATGAAGCAGAGTCTTAATTTTTAGAAGTGAAGGATCTGAAAGGAATACCGAATGTCTGAGAATAACGCATATATTATTGTGAATGATAAAAAAGTAGAGCTTCCCTTGCGTAAAGGCACGAGTGGACCTGAAGTCATTGAAATTGCTTCTCTCTATAAAAAAACCGATATTTTTACTTATGATCCTGGTTTTACTTCAACAGCTTCTTGTGAATCAAAAATTACTTATATCGATGGTGATAAAGGCATATTGCTTTATCGTGGTTATCCTATTGATCAATTGGCTGAAAAAGGAGACTTTCTCGAAAGTTGTTATCTTTTACTTTATGGTGAACTCCCAACACAGCAAGAAAAAAATGAATTTGATCGATGTATTATGCAGCATACCATGGTCCACGAACAATTTGCACGCTTCTTCCATGGCTTCCGTCGTGATTCTCATCCTATGGCCGTCATGGTTGCCTGCCTTGGCGCTATGTCTGCGTTCTATCACGACTCTATTGATATTACAGATCCTCACCAGAGAATGATTGCTTCTGTTCGTCTTATCTCAAAAGTTCCAACGCTTGCTGCTATGGCCTATAAATACAGTATTGGACAAGCATTTGTTTATCCACGTAATGATCTTAGTTATGCTGCAAATTTCCTCCATATGTGTTTTGCTGTTCCTTGTGAAGAATATAAAACAAACCCTGTGCTTGCTCGGGCGATGGATCAAATATTTACCCTTCATGCAGATCATGAACAAAATGCTTCTACATCTACGGTACGTCTTGCTGGATCCTCAGGTGCTAATCCGTTTGCCTGTATTGCAGCAGGTGTTGCATGCCTTTGGGGACCAGCACATGGTGGTGCCAATGAAGCATGCCTAAAAATGCTACAAGAAATAGGTTCTATTAAAAGAATTCCTGAATTTATTGCACGTGCAAAAGATAAAAATGATCCTTTCCGCCTTATGGGCTTTGGGCACCGTGTCTATAAAAATTATGATCCACGTGCAAAAATCATGCAAAAAACCTGTCATGAAGTTTTAAAAGAACTCAACATTCAAGATGACCCTCTTCTTGATATTGCAATAGAGCTTGAAAAAATTGCCTTAAGTGATGAATATTTTATTGAGAAAAAGCTTTATCCCAATGTTGATTTCTATTCCGGCATTACATTAAAAGCTCTAGGTTTTCCAACTGAAATGTTTACTGTCCTTTTTGCATTGGCGCGCAGTGTCGGGTGGGTGGCACAATGGAAAGAAATGATTGAAGACCCTGCACAAAAAATTGGTCGTCCTCGACAACTCTACACTGGCTATGCTATGCGTGACTATGTTCCTATAGATGAACGTGCAAATTAAAAAAAGAAATCAATAAAGCTTCAATTTACTGAAGCTTTATTGAGAGTAATCAAAAAACATCCTTTAAGAATTTTTATAAAACGTGATTTTAAAACTCTTTCTACAGAGATAACATCATCATAAAAATTTACTAAAAAATTCTAAGTTTTAGCTCTGTAAAGAAATTGAGAATACTCTTCTGCGAATTAGCCAAACATTTAGCAAAAAGAAATTGAAAAGTTTACCTTATAATCCTCATTATCTTTAATGAAAATGTATTCCCTATCATTCCCCCATGTTTAAAAGCCTTATTACATATTAAAATCTAGCAATGTCAGAATTTTTCTTTCTATCTTCTTCAGATAAAATTGCAAAAAGCTTACATTAAGTGCTTCTCTAATTAGAATAAAAACACTTTTACATTTTGTTCTGTTAAAAGCTGAAATTTTCTTTGTATTTAAGTTGATAGTTTTTCTTTTAAAGATAAATTATTGATTTTTAAATAAAATTATTAAAAATCACCCTATAATCAATAAGAGGTGACCTTCTTTCCTATATTTTTTATTCCTATACTTGATAAAAAGAATTTATTTTTTTGATAATGATATTCAGCATAATGATAGCAAAATGAACACAGATAAATTTTTTACATTGCTCCAAAAGAGCTTACAGATTATAAAAATTCATGATGGTTTCATATTTGCCAGCTTATCTAATAGGAGAACATAATGAAATTATTAGTAGGAGCTCTTATAATAAGCGCGACACTGTTTACCCTATCGGCCAATTCTCAAACGCTGAAAATTGCAAGCGATGCTTCTTATCCGCCATTTAGTTATATGGACTCAAATAACAAACTGCAAGGGTTTGATATTGATATATCTTATGCGCTTTGTAAAAAAATGAATGTTGAATGTACTATTGTCACACAAGACTTTGAGGGGATGATTCCCGGTCTTCTTGCCAAAAAATATGATGCTATCGTTTCTTCCCTTTCTCCTACAAAAGAGCGCTTACAAAAAATTGATTTTACAGATCCTTACTACAACACAGCACTCGCTGTTATCGTTACCAAAAGTTCGGAAATTAAAGAAATCTCAACACAAGCCTTTAGAGGTAAAAACCTTGGTGTACAATCAAATACAACACAAGCTGCATATGCGGAAGATCATTATGCCTCTGAAGGAGTTAATATCAAACTTTATCCTACAGCAACAGAAGTTAATCGTGATCTTTTAAGCCATCGGCTTGATATCATCATCTTTGATAAATTAAAAGCATTAAATTGGCTTGAAAATGAAGGAAAAGACTGCTGTCACCTCTTGGGAACTCTAGAAGAAACAAATTTTCCTATTGCAATTGCACTCCGTCAAAATAATAATGATCTTAAAAATAGTTTTAATAAAGCAATAGAAGAAATCCGCGCCGATGGAACCTATGAGAAAATTATGAGAAAATATTTTACTTTCGATATCAATTAGATAGCACTATGAATTAAAACTCAATCTGTATATTTAAGGAGTATTTTTTAAATCTTTATTGGACATGCAGATATAATTAGAAATTCGGCTTTTTTATAAGAAAATTTACATTTATCAAAATAACTTTTAATTGCTCCTTGAGAGCTAAACATTTTGTAGAATCTAATGACAACAATAAGGTTGTATTTTTATCGTATCAAAATCTAATTTTTTCTTTATGTTCAAATTTAATAGCCTTATTTTCAAAAAAAATCCGCAGTTTTGACTCATGAAATGATTCAAATCAAATATTTCGTGAAAATTAAGCTATCATACAAGCAATAAGATATTTATTCTTTTTTTATCAATAATGTCCAACATAATGATCTAAAATAAACATCAATAAATTTTTGAATTGCTCCCAAAAAGCTTACAGATTATAAAAACATAATGATTTCATATTGCCCGCTTATCCAATAGGAGAACATCATGAAACTATTAGCTGGAGCTCTTATAATAAGCGCTGCACTATTCACCCAATTGGCTGATGCGAAAACATTAAAAATTGCGAGTGAAGGCACCTATCCTCCCTTTAGTTATATTGACTCAAATAACAAACTGCAAGGATTTGATATTGATATATCTTACGCACTTTGTAAAAAAATGAATATTGAATGTACTATTGTCACACAAGACTTCGAGGGAATGATCCCTGGACTTATTGCAAAAAAATATGATGCTATCATTGCTTCCCTCTCTCTCACACAAGATCGCTTACAAAAAATTGACTTCACAGATCCTTACTACGATACAGCACTGGCTGTTATTGTTACCAAAGCTTCGGGAATTAAAGAAATCTCGACAAAAGATTTTAGAGGTAAAAATCTTGGTGTGCAATCCAATACAACACAAGCTTTCTATGCAGAAGATCATTATGCCTCTGAAGAGGTGAAAATAAAACTCTATCCTTCCACAATCGAAGTGAATCGTGATCTTTTAAATCATCGACTTGATGTGATTATTGTTGATAAATTACAAGCATTAAATTGGCTTAAAAATGAAGGAAAAGATTGCTGTTCCCTCCTAGGAACTCTAGAAGAAACAAGATTTCCTGTTGCAATTGCAGTCCGTCAAAATAATAATGATCTTAAAAATAAGCTCAATGAGGCGCTAAAAGAAATTCGTTTGGATGGAACTTATGAGAAAATTATGAGAAAATATTTTACAAGTGATGTTTATTAAATATCAATATGATATTTAAATGAAACCCGTTGGTTATTGCTAAAAAATATTATCTAACTCTTTCATGAGGAACACAAGAATGATTGAAAATTTAGCATTGCTATCATTTAGCAATGGGGGATGGGGAGCGGTTATACTTTCCAGTGCAGGAATGACATTGTCATTGGCGTTATGTTGTGGCCTTCTAGGATTTCCTCTAGGACTTCTCAATGCAGTAATGATTCGATCCAATATTAAGATAGCTAAAGCTCTAGCACGTCTCTTTTCAACGGTGTTTCGTGGATTACCAGAGCTTTTAACTCTGTTTTTAGTTTACTACGGATTACAAAGCCTTATTCAAAATTTATTTGACTATTTTAATTTTGAAATCATGTTCAGTATCAATGCTTTTGTTGCTGGTGTTCTTGCTCTTAGTATGGTTCTTGCAGCTTTTTCTTGTGAAGTTTGGCTTGGAGCATTTAATATTTTTGATAAAGGTCAATATGAAGCGGCTAAAGCTTTAGGTCTTTCGCGAACAACCACATTTTTTCGTATTGTCTTTCCTCAGCTCATCCGAAATGCCTTACCAGGACTTTCTAATAATTGGCTTACTTTACTGAAAGATACATCCCTTGTTTCTACAATCGCGCTTGTTGACCTCATGCGACAAACGAATTTAGCTGTCGCTGCTACCAATAAACCCATGCTATTTTATTTTATAGCATGCTTACTCTATTTGTTATTTTCAGCGTTTTTTACTGCAATCTTACGCCATTTGGAAACATACACTCAAATAGGCTATAAAAAGGTGCTAGGTCAATGATTCCTGAGTGGCTTTATTTCCTTTTTAATCCTGATCTTTTAAGCCATTATGGACCAAAATTTATTAATGGCTTTATTATTACTGTTGAGCTTGTTTCTATTTCTTGTTCTCTAGGTCTTTTTTTGGGTATGATTATCGCTTTTGCACGTCTATCAAAGAATACATTTTTACAATATTTTGCAAATGCTTATGTCTATTTTTTCCGCGGCTCTCCTTTATTAGCTCAACTCTTTCTTTTTTATTATGGGCTTGGTTCAATGAACAGTTTTTGGCAACAGGTGGGGCTATGGTGGTTTTTTCAAAACGCGTGGTATTGTTGTCTTTTTATTTTTACACTCAATTCTGCTGCCTACCAATCTGAGATCTTTAAAGGAAGTTTTCTATCCGTAACAACTGGACAACGCGAAGCATCAAAAGCTTTAGGTTTAAGCAACTCTGTCACATTTTTTAGAGTTATTCTTCCACAAGCAATGATTGTAGCATTACGCCCCCTAGGAAATGAGTTGATTTTAATGATTAAATCCAGTGCTGTTGCCTCACTTATTACTGTTTATGATTTAATGGGGGTTGCTAAACTCGCTTATTCACGGACTTTCGATTTTCAAGTTTACGTTTGGGCTGCTCTTATCTATCTCTTTATCGTTGAACTCATTCATCGTTTTATTGTTTTTATCGAGCAGCGCCTCACTCGACATTTACGGTAAATAAAATGATCATAAAAAACTTTACCAAACCAAAATGTTGAATTAATCAAGTTCTTCATCAATGAAAGAATAAAATAAGATGAATTTGAAAAATAATAAATCGATCTCTCCCAGTAAAAAACCAGTGATCTCTATTCGAAATCTAAATAAATGGTATGGAAACTTTCAGGTCCTACATGATATCAACTTTAATGTTCAAGCTGGTGAACATATCGTTATTTGTGGACCATCCGGATCAGGAAAATCAACGTTAATTCGTTGTATTAATCAATTAGAACAAGCACAAAAAGGTTCAATCTGTATCCATAACGTTGATATCCATACTGCACCTATACAACAGCAAAAAAATGTTCTTCGTAAGATAGGAATGGTCTTTCAGAACTTTAATTTATTTCCCCACATGAGCGTTATACAAAATTGTATTTTAGCACCTATGACAGTTCAGGGCCTTTCCAAACAACAAGCAAAAGAACGGGCAATTCGTTACTTAACGCATGTTGGTATTGAAAAACACTGTGAAAAATATCCTTTACAACTTTCTGGTGGGCAACAACAACGTGTTGCGATTGCCCGTGCACTTTGTATGGAACCCGAAGTCATGCTTTTTGATGAACCAACCTCTGCTCTTGATCCAGAAAGTGTGGGAGAAGTTTTGGAAGTGATGGCTCGATTGGCCGATACAGGGATCACAATGCTTTGTGTTACCCATGAAATGGGCTTCGCACGTAAAGTCTCAGAAAGAATACTCTTTCTAGAAAATGGAAAAATTGTTGAAGATACAGCCTCTGAAGAATTTTTTACCAATCCTAAAAGCCAACGTGCTTGTAATTTTCTTGCTAAAATTAAATATTAATCATTAAAATATTGCTTTATTTATACAATTTTATTCCTGCTTTTTAAAAGAGTGATAATTGTTTGTGCGCCAACAACCCCCGATGGTACTTCAGTTTTCATTTTCTGTTCTACCATCTCAAAGGAATCAAGTTGTGCCTGTCGCAATAAAGGATTAGCCAAAAGTTGTTCTACCTGTCTTGCTAACATGCCAGGACGGATTAATTCATTCAAATATTCCGAAACAATAGGCTTATCAGAAATAATATTTGGAAGAGCAGCACTCCATAACATCATTTTAGGAAAAATAAATATTTTAGAAAAGAAATCAAGTTTATAGCAAAGAACCATAGGAACTTTTGCTAAGGCTAATTCAAGTGAAACAGTTCCATGTGCAGCAAGAGCAACATCTGCTTGTGCAAAAGCACGCCATTTTTCATCTTCACCAACTACAATTTCTATCTTGCTTTTCCAGCCCTGCACAAAGTCCCAGATTCTATCTACCAAATGAGGTAAGGTTGGTAAAATAATACGTAAATGAGGAATACGTTGTACAAGAATCTCTACTGTTTCTCGAAAAATAGGCATTAAGGAACGAATTTCTGAATTGCGTGATCCTGGCAAAATAACTAATGTAGGCGATAATGTTTGTGTATCGATCAAATTTCTGTGTTCTAATTGGCTTTTTTTTTCTGACTGAACTCTCAAAAGGGGAGGATATGTCAAAAGACGATGTCCAACATAAGTCGTGGCAGGGCCTCCCAAATCTTGCATAATCTTTTCTTCAAAAGGAAAAACCGCTAAAACATGATCAACAAATCCACACATAGCTTTCGCACGCTCTGGCCTCCATGCCCAAACGGTCGGTGCAATATATTTAATGATAGGAATAGAAGGCGCTAAAGCACGTACCTTTTTTGCAATACGATGCGTGAAATCAGGACTATCAATAATAATTAAACAATCAGGTTGTTCTTGTGCAATAAATTTGGATAAATTGCGAATATGTAGCAACAACAATGGTAGTTTTTTCAACACCTCCTTTAAACCTATTAAAGCAATATCATGGGAATCAAAAAAGCTTTTTAAGCCTAATGCCTTTAAATGGCTCCCCCCAACACCAATCAAATGAATATTGCATCCTATCTGTTGTGATAAACAAGAAATTAGATCGGCCCCAAGTAAATCACCAGATTCCTCACCTGAAACCACTGCAATCTTTAAGAAACAATTATTCATGACCAAACTTTTCAAATGTCTCTATAAATAAAGAATATTTGTTGGCTTTTTCTATTGTTGTTTTCACTGATAATATTAGACTTCTATTTGCCTCCACCGCAACACCAGATAAACCACTCTTTGCAATATTCATTATTGTCGCGGGCCCAATTGATGGCAAATCAACGCGATTATCCTGTTGTGGTTTTGCGCATTTTACAAGAATGCCACCTTTAAGGGGAATTTGCCCTCTTTCTCGCATTTCACAAACACGCCACAACATATTATCAGTTCCCTCAGCGCCCTCTAGAGCAACCACCCTTCCTTGGACAACGACAACGGCTTGCCCGATATCTAATTGACCTAAAAGCTTTGCTGCTTCTACTGCTAAAAAAATATCTTTTTTCTCTTTTGGAGTAGCGCGCCGTACTGTTAAATTAAATTCTATGGGAGCTAAAAGATCTGGGACTATTTCGTGAGCACCGATAACACAAAAACCATGTGCTTCAATAACTCGTATAAAAGCTTTTAATAACGCATCGTCTCCCCTCTTCAAAGCTCCGATTAACTTAGGAAGAGCTAAAAATGTTGTCCAGTCCAGTCGCAATTGTTTAAGAAGTGGACGCTTTTTTACACCACCTGCCAAAACAACATTATATACACCAGCCTCTTTTAAAATTTTAACGAGTCGTGCTAACTCTACAATTGATAGCTCGCAATGCTCATAGCGATAAAGAACAGAATCTGCCTCACCATGCAAAAGCACAAGAAAAGGATTTTCTCCATTCTTCTCAAGAGTCTGCGCAACAGTAATCGGTAGAACACCATTTCCTGCTATAATAGCAGTACGGCCGGAAAGAAAACTTCTGGCTCCCCAAATAGGCATTTTTAATCCTTATGTTCTTTTATTCTAACACCTTCAAATTTTGGTGTACAATAAAAACGCTTTCCTTCTTCTTTAATAAAATTAACAACTTCAGAAACAGACTGAGAAGAAGAATAGAAAGAAGCAACATCACTGACACGCTCTTTAAATGGTTTGCTATGATCAAAAAGCATAGCAACCGCATGACGGAGTGCATGAATATCTTGACGCTCAAGTCCTGCACGCTTCATGCCAATAATATTGAGTCCAGCAAGTTTTGCCTGCACACCAACAGCTGTTCCATAAGGTATCAGATCACCAACCAGTGCAGATACGCCGCCGATAAATGCATGATGTCCAACACGAACAAATTGATGAACAGCAGCACCACCACCAATAATCACATAATCACCAATAGTAACATGACCAGCAATCATTGCGTTATTGGCAAATGTTACATGATTGCCTACATAACAATCGTGAGCGATATGCGCATAACAAAAAAATTGGCAATTATCACCAACAACTGTCATTCCTACACTCGAATCGGACCCCCTATGCATTGTTACACCTTCACGAATCGTACAATTCTTACCAATAAAAAGAGTTGTAGCCCCTCCTTTATGTTTATTATTTTGCGGATCTGCCCCCAAAACGGCATGAGAAAATACTTTACTCTTGGCTCCTAACGTTGTCTTTCCCATTATTACAACATGACTTGTCAAACTACATTCATCACCAATAACAGCCTCTGAACTAATATGGCAAAATGGTCCAACGCGTACATTCTCACCAAGCTGCGCTCCCTTCTCCACAAGAGCAGTTGGATGGATTTTTGTACCGGACATTTTTAAATTCCCATCAAATATCGTTTATTCTTCTTCGACAATCATTGCTGCAATTTCTGCTTCAGCGACGCGGACATCTTCTACTTTTGCAACACATGAAAAACGTCTCATACCAGATCTTTTTTTCAAAAGCTGAACATGAATCTTGAGCTGATCACCAGGCATAACCGGCTTACGAAATTTCGCATTATCAACCGTCATAAGGTAAACTAAATTTGTTTGCTTATTGCCTAAATTTAAAAGTGCTATTGCTCCTGCCGTTTGTGCCATAGCTTCTAAAATCAAAACTCCAGGCATAACAGGCTTTGAGGGAAAATGTCCCGTAAAATGTGGCTCGTTAATCGTTATATTTTTAATACCAATCGCTTCTTGTTCACCATCAATATCAACGATACGATCAATTAATAAAAATGGATAACGGTGCGGTAATATTGATAATAGCTTTTCAATATCGACAGCCTCTAAGTTTTTAGTTTTTTCATTGCTGATCATATCAGCGTTTCTCCTTTTTAACTTTTCCCATACTGCGCAACGCCGCTACTTCACGAAACCATTGTTTAAATGGTCGCGCTGGACTACCTCCCCATTTTTCGCCATCCGGAATGTCATTCATAACACCACTACGAGCAGCAATCTGAACAGATTTACCTATTATGATGTGATCAGCTACTCCCACACTTCCGCCAAGCTGAGACATATCCCCTATAGATGTACTTCCCGCAATGCCACATTGAGCGGCAATAAGACAATAGCGGCCAATTTTTACATTGTGGGCAATTTGTACAAGATTATCAATCTTGCTTCCTTCACCAATAACAGTATCTTGAAATGTTCCACGATCAATTGTCGTGTTCGCACCAACTTCTACACCATCCTCAATAATAACGCGACCAAGCTGTGGAATTTTCTCGATTCCAGAAACGCCCCCAACATAACCAAAACCATCTTGCCCAATGCAAACACCAGAATAAAGCTGAACCTTATCACCTATTATAGAACACTGAACTGTTACCTTAGGAGCAATATAGCAGTCACATCCAATACGGCAATTTTCACCGATAACAGCTGTGGATGAAATGAGAGTTCCTGCACCAATCTCAACATTTTTACCAATAACAGCTCCCGCTTCAATACACACATCATCTGCCAACTTAGCCGTTGGATGAATATGCGCATGCGATGAAATCCCCTTCTGCCCCAACCAAGGCATTGGCTTGACAGAATCTGGAAACAAAATACGACCAATCTGAGCAAAGTCACGCTGTGGTGTGGATGTCACCAAAATTGCCATAGTTTCGGGAACTTTAAAAACAATCTCATTCGTACACAAAACAGCAACAGCAGAACTGTCCAGTAAAGCATCAGAAAACTTCCGATGCTCTACAAAAACAAGCGAACCTTCCACAGCACTCTCAAGTGAAGAAAGAGTATTGATAACTTTATGAGAAAACTCTGGATTAAGAAGCTTTGCACCCGTCAACTCAGCAGCATTTGCAACTGTCAATCGTCGGGACGGCGTAAAAAAAAATGTATCCGCCATCAAAACACTTTCTCTCCCAGCTTAAGCTATTCTCTTCAAGTTTTTCCTTCTTAAAATCGCTCAAATCAGAACTTCGTAGAAATACCAAAGTTCAATTTTTGCAAACGATCACCTTCCTGCTTCGTTATTGGCCAAGCATAATCAAAACGCAAAGGACCAAACGGAGAATCCCACATCAAACTCACACCTGCAGATGAACGCCAAGCACTTTTGGTATTGGTAACAGACGGTTCACCCTTAAAAACGGCTTTATAATTATTGCCATAAAGCGTGGCAATATCCGCAAATAAAGCACCGCGCAACCCAAATCCTTCAGGCACGACAGGGATAGGGAACTGTACTTCAGCAGTCGCATTCATATATGTCGTTCCCCCCAAGAAATAAACCTCACCCTTACTGGAAACCTGACGCGGACCTATTCCATTATATTTGAACCCTCGAATCATATCAGAATTTACTTTAAACATATCGAAAATACGAACACCATCTCGGCCCATTCCGTGGATATAACCACCCCCAAAGGAAAGCAAACCAACGATATCCTTCTGGTCAGAAAGAGTCTTGTACATCATCGCCTTACCCGTGGTCTTCAAGAACTTTGCACTCCCACCAAGCCCTGCATATTCCTGAAGCAGATGCACGTACCACCCATCATGGGGAGATCTCATATCATCAATCGTATTATAGGTGAAACCATAACTAATTGATGAACGTTTCCAAGGGCTGTGTTTTGCAGCTTGAACAATCGCACCAGAATATTTCCCATATAATTCTATTATGTCACTCTCTTTGTCAAAATCATACTCTCCGCCAAAATCATATTCTTCCTGCACATAAGAATAAGCTACATTAGCAGATAATTGATTATTAATAGGTAACGAAAACCGCAGCGATCCACCTGTCTGCCGTACATCATAGGCTTTATCAGCACGATAAGTACTACGAAAAACATCAACACCAGCAGATAAACGATACCCTAAGAAATAAGGATCAACAAATGATAAATTATAATTACGAGATTTTTCTTGCCCCGCACCTAATCCTAAACGAACATATTGACCACGTCCCCCAAGATTACGTTCAGTAACAGAAACTTCAAGTGACATACCAGGACTTGTTCCCCCTGTTGTATACCCTCCAGAAAGAGAGAGATCTCCTGTTGAAGCTTCAACGACATCTATTACCAAAACAACTTGGTCAGATTGATCTGTAGGAACCATTGAAATATTAACGGCTTTGAAGAAACCTAAACTTTCTAGACGACGTTTTGCCCGCTGTAATAAAGTTTGATTGTAAGCATCTCCTTCGTTTAAATCAATCTCACGGCGAATGACGTAATCACGCGTTTTCTCATTGCCACGTATATCAATACGTTGAATATAAGCACGTGTTCCCTGTTCAATATTATATAAAATTGAAATTGTATGATTTGCTAAATTACGATTTCCCCGCGGTTCAACTTTAGCAAAAGCATATCCCGAATCAGCAACTTTGTTATTAATAGTTGCAACAGACTGTTCAATATCTTCTGCACTATAAACATTACCTGGCTGGGTTTTAAGTATCCTTTTCACAGATTGAACGTCAATTCCATCAACATCACTTTCAACCTGAATATCGCTAATTTTATAGAGCGCACCCTCATCAAGAACGAAAGAAATTTTATACGTATTGCTTGCTGCATCAAAAGTTGCTTTAGAAGAGACTACACGAAAATCTGCATAACCACGGTTATAATAAAAGCGACGTAAAGCTTCTTCATCAACAGCGAGGCGCTCTTCACTGTAAACATCACCTCCCAACAACTTCGAAAAAATTCCTGAAGTTTTTGTTGAAATCACATCACGCAAACGGCGACTTCCAAAGACATTATTTCCCTTAAAAGTGATATCACCAATCTTTGTTTTTTTCCCTTCAACGACATTAAATACCACATTAACCCGCCCTTTTCCAAGGTTAATCGTTTGAACGTTAACAGTGATATTATTACGACCAAGAGTTTTATAAGCCTCACGAATTGTATTTATATCAGCAGAAAGCTTAGCAGAATTAAAAGGCTCATTCGGTTTTAAAGAAATAAACCGCTTAAGATCTGGGTCTTTAAAAGATTTATTTCCTTGAAACAATATTTGATTGACAACCTCATATTCTTTTACGAATACAACCAATTTATCACCCACCGGATTTATTTTAACATCATAAAATAAACCCAATTCGAAAAGGTTCTTCACAGCACTATCAACATCACCACTGGAAACACCTTGCCCAACCTTAATCCCCATATTGTCTCGAATCGCCTGAGAACTTACAAACTTATTCCCACGAACCTCAATAGAGCGGACTACAGACGCTTGTATTTCTCCGACCGCAGCAATTGACATAAAAACCGTTGTTGGGGCAATCATCCCCATCTTTAACACCAATACAGATGCTGCATTTAAAAACTTTGAATTCGTAGTCATTGGCTTTTTTACCTTACTCTCGTTCCTTGGACATGATGCCTTAAAAGCTAACTGCCATAACAACCTTTTTACAGCGAGACTTTTCATTCCTTAATTACTCATTATAATGTACAACGCCACAACATTTTGTAGACATGGTAAACAACCTTCAATTTGTTTTTGCTATTATTACTTAATTTATAAAGCGTTTTCCATAATTTAATTAGCTAAACCAACAAAAATAATCATTAAAAAAGACAAAGATCATAAAAAGGAGAAGAATGGAAAAACCTAAACGAAAAACGATTCCCTGAATTTTAGCAGATATTTTCCTCCCAGTAATGACCTCAATGACATGCAATAAAAGATGCCCACCGTCAAGCGGTAGAATCGGAAAAAGGTTAATAAGCCCAACACTTATTGAAAGAAAAGCTGCCAAATTCAACAAAGAGATAAAACCTGTCTCGCTCACTTTCCAAGCAATTTTAACGGTTTTAGAAGGTCCACTTAGCCGACAACGATCCTCTTTGCCTCCTATTAAACGACTCATAAAAAGAACGGTTTGAGTGGCGATAAACACAGTACGGTCTGACGCTTTTCTTACAGCTGTTACAAAACCATAGCGAATATGTTTTATATAAGTTGGATCTAAACGTGCAGGATTATTTAAATCAACAGGAACACCTACACCTATCATAGCACTTCGTGTTCGATTACCAAATCCATCATCTCGCTCAACGACTTTCGGGGTAATCATCGTTGTAAAGACTCGCCCCATGCGTTCTATTTTAAACTCTATGGGTTCTCTTCCGTGAAAAGCTACATAATTCATCAAATCTTCAAAGCTTTCAACCCGTCGTCCATCCATTTCAACAAAACGATCACCTAATTCCAAACCGGATTGAAGAGCAGGGCTATCTTTTACCAAAGAACCAACAACGGGCTCAATGGCTACACGACCATAGATAAAGAAAAAAAATGTTAGAATAACAACAGTAAAAAGGGCATTGAAGAAAGGACCGGCAAAAACAGTTGCTGCTTTTTTCCAAGCATGCGCACTAGCAAATGAACCATCAACAATCAGAGATGATTGGGATGATTCCGTATCGATTTTTTCCTCATCCCCAACAAATTTTACATAACCTCCTAAGGGGATAAGTGCTAAACGCCACTTCGTGCCATGCTTATCTGTATAACTCGCTATTTCTGGTCCAAATCCAAGCGAAAAAATTAACGCCTTAATACCACACCACCGACCAATGAGATAGTGCCCAAATTCGTGCACAAAAATGATAATCATAATGATGAAAAGAATACTCAAACTTCTTAAAAGAAAATCACCCATAGTGACGATATGATTTAAAAGTTCCAAACTATCTTCTCCCAATTAGATCATACTAAAAAGATTAAAAGGCGCATCCATATCAGACATAAATGAACCAATTAAATAAAGAAGAAAAGCTGCCCCTACCAATCCATCTATACGATCCATAAAACCACCATGTCCAGGCAATAAAGAACTAGAATCTTTAACAGAAAACCGTCTTTTGAGCCATGATTGCCCTAAATCACTCAATTGTGAAACAATTGACAAAACAAGTGTAAGGAGTGGCACAAAAAAACTGGCTAAATTTATATCAAAAAATCCAAAAGCAACCCATATACCACCGAAAACTCCGACAAATGTACCACCAAGTGCTCCTGACCATGTTTTATTAGGAGAAAATTGTGGTGCTAATTTAGGGCCCCCTAATGCACGTCCGATAAAATAACCACCGATATCTGTTCCCCACACTATCGTAAATAAGAAAATAACAACTTGGAACCCCAACATTTCATGATCCCGTAGAAAGCATAAAGCAACAACAGGAAAAGATGCATATAAAAAACCACAAAAAACCCAACCACTCTTTTTTATAGATATAATAGCTAACACTGTAGCTAAAACGATTAAAACACAAAAAATCAATGAAGCAGATACACTCAATACTAAAAAAAAGCCAAAGATTAAATAAAAGATACTTGCTAATATTTTTTGTAAAATACACCATTTCTCTTTAGTAATACTCATCCACTCATAAAGAACAAAACCGCCAATACACCATACAAATAAAAAAAAGAAGTTTCCTCCCAACCATGTTAGATACAACGCAATAATGCCAAAAACAAAAGCTGTCAGAATACGATAAACCAAATTAGACAAAACAACATCCAAACAATAAAAATAGAAAATACAAGCTCTAAAATTAACGCAAGAAAAACTCCCCTACGCAGTATTTTTATCTCATACCTGTATAATTTCTCTTATAATTTATCATAAATAATTCAGTCTACTAAGATAGCGCTTATGAAACTAATAATCAATGAAAACAGCTTCAAAAATCTCCGTCAAAATTATAAATATTTTTTTAATATTTTCTCAAATATAAAATGAAAAAGCAGTTACCTCTGCCCCATACAAATTAACTAATATAGGTTTCGTATAAAAACACTTTTCTATCAACTATTCGTCATTAAAAAATGAATTACGCCACATAACATCTGCTTGATCAATTATACTCACATGTTTTATAATGAGAAATAAGAGAAAGGTTAGACTTGTTTTTTTGCATTATATTCTTTCCTCAACCTTCATCTTAGAATATTTGAATAATTTCTAATAATGCTTTCATTATGCATTTTAACAAAGACGTGCTCAACTAAAAACCCGCACCATGCTGTTAAATAGTGTCTCCCAGCAAAGGGCATGATTTATCACGCAGACTAAAAAATAAAAACATCTGCCCTTTCAAATCAGTCTCTCCCATATCAAAATGATAGAACACCTTCCTGCATCACACCTTGCTACCACAGAGCACACCACTCCCTACAATTTCCCTAGAAACAATTTACAGGCTGGGAGTAAATATCCTTTTTCTAGTGACAAAATCGTCTTAAACGTGCATAATTTCAGATTCTTTTACGGCTAAAATTTTATCAATATCAGCAATAGTTTCATCCGTGAGTTTTTGAACTTTTTCAGACAAACTATGGGCTTCATCTTGACCAATTTCACCATCTTTTTCTAACTTTTTCAAATTGTCCAGACCATCCCGACGAACATGACGTGTAGCAACACGCGCTTGCTCTGCATAGTGATGCGCAATTTTTACAAGTTCTTTACGGCGCTCTTCATTCAACTCAGGCAAAGGAATACGTAGATTCGTACCATCAGTTATGGGATTTAAACCAAGACCAGAATCGCGAATAGCGCGCTCTACAGCTCCGACCATCGTTTTATCCCATACAGAAACAGAAAGCATCCGAGGTTCGGGAACAGAAATATTAGCAACCTGATTGATATGCACAACAGAACCATAAGATTCAACGGTCAACGGCTCTAATAAACTGGCCGATGCACGTCCAGTCCGCAAACCACCTAATTCATGTTTAAAAGCCGTAATGGCACCATCCATGCGACGTTTCAAATCATCCATAATTGATGTAACATTCATATTTCTGTCTCCTTCAATTGTCCTTTGAAGCTTACCCTTATTCCGATACTATTGTAAAGCGTCCTGTTCCATTCAAGACCTTAGCCAAACCGCCTTTTTCATGAATGGAGTACACAATAATCGGTACATTGTTCTCACGTGCTAAAGTGACCGCCGTTGAATCCATAACAGATAATCCCCATTGCAAAACTTCAACATGTGTTAATTGGTCAAAACGCTTAGCCGTAGGGTCTATTTTTGGATCTGCTGAATAAATACCATCAACTTGTGTTCCTTTAAGAAGGACATCCGCACCAATTTCTGCTGCACGTAAAGTAGCAGCAGAATCAGTGGTAAAAAATGGATTTCCTGTACCACCTGCAAAAATAACAACTTTTCCCTGATTCATATAAGCTATTGCTTTACGTTGCGAGAAACTTTCACAAATTTGTGGCATAGCAATCGCAGAGAGTACAACAGTTTCAACCCCTAATTTTGTCAAAGATGTTCGCAATGCTAAAGAGTTAATAGCAGTTGCAAGCATTCCCATATGATCACCTGTCACTCGGTCCCCACCATGCGAAGCAACAGCAACGCCACGAAAAATATTTCCCCCACCGATAACAACCGCAACTTCTATCCCCATTGTGCGCACTTCTGCAATATCAGCGGCAATACGGTCTACAACAGAAACATCAATGCCAAAATTCTGCCCTCCCATAAGAGCTTCACCAGAAGCCTTTAAAAGAATACGTTTATACGGAAGTGCTAATGCCATTAATAATCTCCCCAAAAGCCCATTTACTTTTTGCTTTTGACATCACGAAGGGCACCACTTTTTTCACGTGACGCCCTCTCAACAATTACATTGTTCCCCTCAGAGATTCTACAACCAATGATATGACTTTAAATCTCTGATCAAGAGTTTGCAATAACTAGCCTTTTACAGCAGCAGCAACCTCTGCAGCAAAATCAGACTCCTCCTTTTCCACACCTTCACCTAATGCAAAACGAATAAAGCCTGTAATTTTTGCTGGGGCACCAATTGATTTCTCAGCATCCTTTAGAGCGGCCTCAACAGTTATATCAGGATTCATAACAAAAGCTTGAGAAAGCAAAACAACCTCTTCAAAAAACTTACGCATACGTCCTTCTACCATTTTTTCAATGATATTTTCAGGTTTTCCAGACTGACGCGCTTGATCTGAAAAAATTGCTTTTTCTCGCTCAACAGCAGCAGCATCAACATCTTGTGCTGTAAGTGCTAATGGATTGGTTGCCGCAATATGCATCGCGACCTGCCGACCAAAAGCAAGAGCAGCCTCTTTATTTCCTGTTGTTTCAATTGCAACCAAAACACCAAGTTTTCCAAGCCCATCAGCCACACTATTGTGTATATAAGTCGCAACAACACCATTCTCAACAGACAATTTAGCGGAACGACGAAATGTCATATTTTCGCCAATTGTACCAATTGCATCTTTAATCGTAAGCTCTACAGTCTTCTCAGAACCTGGATAAAGAGAAACAGAAACAGATTCAACATCCCCTGGCGTATCTAAGGCAGCAGTTGCTACTTTACGCACGATGTCTTGGAATCCATCATTGCGCGCAACAAAATCTGTTTCAGAATTAATCTCAACCAAAACTGCATGTGAATCTTTTGATACGACTCCGATTAATCCCTCAGCTGCTGTACGACCAGCCTTTTTATCTGCTTTAGCTATTCCTTTTTTACGAAGCCAATCAACAGCAGCTTCCATATCACCATTGGTCTCTGCTAGGGCGGCTTTACAGTCCATCATACCAGCGCCAGATAGTTCTCGAAGTTCTTTTACTTGTGCAGCAGTAATGCTCATATTTGCCTCTTTATTTTATAACAGTGAAAGCGTGCAAAATCCCTCTGCACGCCTATAACTTCTTCTTTAGACAATAAAAGTACCTTAATTAGGCATTTTATATTATTCAGAAACTTCTGAAACTGCATTTTCTTCCAAAATAGGCTCCACAGGTGCATCAACTTGAGCTCCTAAATCGATACCCATTGCTCCTTGCTGGCGTGCAATACCATCAAGAGCAGCACGGGCAAAAAGATCGCAATAAAGAGAAATTGCACGTGAAGCATCATCATTACCTGGTATTGGATGTGTTACGTCATCGGGATCACAATTGGTATCAATAATAGCAATCACTGGAATACCTAAACGCTTTGCTTCTTGGAGTGCAATATTTTCTTTATTCGTATCGATAACAAAGATAAGATCTGGAACAGAACCCATATCTTTAATACCACCAAGCGCACGATTAAGCTTTTCACGATCACGTTCAAGATTTAAACGTTCCTTTTTAGTAAAGCCTTGCGCTTCAGCAGCAAGAATTTTATCAAGCTTCCGCAAACGATGGATCGAATTGGAAATCGTTTTCCAGTTTGTGAGCATGCCGCCAAGCCAACGTGCATTAACGTAATACTGAGCGGAACGATTCGCCGCATCTGCGATAATGTCAGATGCTTGTCGTTTCGTACCAACAAAGAGAATACGACCACCACGCGCTACAGTATCTGAAACAAGTTTAAGTGCTTGGTGTAAAAGTGGAACAGTCTGAGCAAGGTCAATAATATGGATATTATTACGCTGACCATAAATATAGGGAGTCATTTTGGGATTCCAGCGATGAGTCTGGTGACCAAAATGCACACCGGCTTCTAAAAGCTGGTGCATAGTAAAATCGGGTAGTGCCATAAATCTTATCCTTTCCGGTTCAACCTCCGCGGAAAAAGCAGGAAGACCTGCTACCGGCGGATGCTTGCTAGAAGTTTCTCACAGATCATTTGCAAACACCCAGACTCCGCGTGTGGAATAGCGCAAACATACTAATATTTGATTCTTTTTCAAGTTATTTTCTTTAATCATTTAATATTTGCATTTTCACATTGATTAAGATCTTTTCCAAGTTCCAAGAATTCGAGACTGTTCAATTTTGCACGCACTGAAAAAGTTCCATAATCTATATGAAGATCACGCATGACACCATTCTCATGTAAGAGAAAACTGCTACGATAAACCGGCAAACCATCTTTATTTTCTCCATCATCAAAATAAGAAATTGTAACAGGCCAATATTCTTCTTCATCCAATTTTCTTACTTTTTCCGTTTCGCTATCAGATAAAAGCGTCTTCTTTTCCCCTATGACGATACTTTCTTTTATAACTTTATCTGCTTTATTTGTCCCATCAAATACAGTAACATTGTAAAAATGATCTCCTGCTTTTGCATGGCGGATAATATTTTTTAGTTGCATCATTGGAAATTCAGCCATTGCAAGCTTATACTCTTTTTCCTTTGGCTTTTTTAAGGTAACTGTGATACCATCTTGCGTACGCTCCGCAACCCCCTCGGCACGATGCACAACCTCTTCTCCCTCTTGATCTGTAATATTAAAACGAAATGTACGGCTGTCTCCTGTTTCATAACTCGTCGTCTGTTGATCCGTCAAACGTACTGGCATATCTTCAATGTGAACACGGCTAATGAAACGAAAACGTGTGCTATAGCCTTGGCATGCCGAACCAGTAAGCTCGTAAACCATTCGTCCTGACATCGCAGAAATTGTCATTTCATGAGAAACACTATCGAGATGAAAATCATAAATTGCTCGATGAGGCACAATAAAAATGGGCTCTTCAGCTCTCGCAGTACATAAAAAAACAATATATAAAATTATTATAAATAATGATCTAATCATTCCCAACTTCCGAACTTTATCCCCGTTGCATAACATCATACAATAAGGCAAAAAAGGTTAATTTCTCAATTAACCACACATTTTCTTAAATCAAAAAATAGATTATGCAATGAATATATTATAGAGCAGCTATGGAGTTAAAATTATGACCAATATGATTGAAAAAAACTTAGAAAAATTCGGAATCACTCTTCCTGAAGTAATCTCCCCCCTTGCCAATTACATCACCACTTCACAAAGTGGCAATCAAATCTTTATTTCTGGACAACTCCCTCTTATTAATGGAAAACCAATAGCCATCGGTAAAGTTGGTGCAACTGTGAATACCGAACAAGCCCAAAAAGCATCTGAAGCTTGCGCTCTCAATATTCTCGCGCAACTCAAGGCAACTCTGGGTGACTTAAATAAAATAAAACGTGTGGTCAAAATTACTGTTTTTGTGGCTGTAGATTCTCATTTTACCGATATTCCTTTTGTTGCCAATGGAGCTTCTAATTTATTCGTCAATATCCTTGGTGAAATTGGAAAACACGCCCGTTCTGCTATTGGTGTTGCCTCTCTTCCTATGGATGTTCCTGTAGAAGTTGAAGCCATTATAGAAATCTAAACCTTCATTAAGACAGTGCATTATCCTAAATATAACTGAAGTCAAAATACTTCTTTGTCTTACACTCTGATAAACCTTGCATTTTTTCGTTTTTAAATTAGAATCTTAAACTTACGATAAAAGGAAATATTTGTATGAAACAAGCTTATGACAATAACAATATTTTTGCTAAATTGATTCGCAATGAAATCCCTTCTGTTCGTGTCTACGAAGATGATGATGTTATTGGATTTATGGATATCATGCCACAGGCACCAGGTCATACGCTGGTCATTCCTAAAAAAGGCTCTAGAAACTTACTTGATGCAGATCCTGAAACATTATTTCCTGTTATTAAAGCTGTTCAAAAAATTGCAAATGCTGTCAAAAAAGCCTTTCAAGCAGATGGCATAACTGTCATGCAATTTAATGAAGCAGCTAGTCAACAAACCGTCTATCACCTTCATTTTCATATTATACCACGTATGGAGGGAATAGAGCTTACCCCTCATAATGATATGGTAACGCCTCCAGAAATACTTGAAGAGAATGCAAAAAAAATTCGTGCAGCTTTATAACACACTCTTAAGTTGTTGTACTTTTTTTTCCTACACGTTTTTTTGCAAAGTTTTCCATTTTACTTTTCTTTGAACTTACAGATATATCGGAAGATGAAATTTCTAACTGTAAGCTTTCTTTTTTACCATTTGATTTTTGTGTCAATACGCGAACGGTCCCACCATTGCGTAACTTTCCAAATAAAATTTCATCAGCTAATGGCTTTTTAATATATTCTTGTATAACACGCCCTAATGGGCGTGCTCCCATCTGAGAATCATATCCTTTATTAGAAAGCCATAAAGTTGCAGAAGGGCTTAATTCAAAACAAATTCCCCGATCAGCTAATTGTGCTTCAAGCTGAAAAATAAATTTTTGCACTATCTGATTGATGATTAAATGAGATAAAGGTGCAAACGGAATAATTGCATCTAACCGATTACGAAATTCTGGTGTAAATAACCGATTGATTGCTTCTATATCCTCACCATCACGATGTACTTTCCCAAATCCAATAGCTGATTTTGCCATATCTGAAGCACCAGCATTGGTTGTCATAATCAAAATAACATTGCGGAAATCAATTTTCTTACCATTATGGTCTGTTAATCTACCATAATCCATTACCTGCAATAAAATATTAAATAACTCTGGATGCGCTTTCTCAATCTCATCTAGCAATAGAACTGCGTGAGGTTTCTGATCAACTGCATCTGTAAGGAGACCTCCTTGATCAAACCCTATATAACCTGGAGGTGCTCCGATTAAACGTGCTACCGTATGCCGTTCCATATATTCTGACATATCAAAACGCAATAATTCAATACCTAAAGATGATGCAAGCTGTTTTGCAACTTCAGTTTTTCCTACACCTGTTGGTCCTGAAAATAAATAACTTCCTATTGGTTTATCCGGTTCGCGTAAACCTGCTCGCGCCAATTTTATGGATGAAACTAAGACGGAAATTGCCTGATCTTGACCATAAACAACATGTTTGAGTTCTCTTTCAAGCTTACTCAGTATCTTCTGATCATTCCGAGAAACTGTTTTTGGTGGAATTCTTGCAATTGTAGCAACAGTCGCTTCAATTTCTTTAACACCTATACTCTTCTTGCGTTGTTTTTGTGGCAAAAGCTTTTGCGCTGCGCCACTTTCATCAATAATATCAATTGCTTTGTCAGGTAACCTACGGTCAATTATATAACGTGAAGATAATTCTACAGATGCCTTCATCGCCTGATCTGTATATTTAATCTGATGAAAATCTTCAAAGTAAGGCTTCATCCCCTGCAAAATCTTAATCGCATCTGTAACAGAAGGTTCATTAATATCAATCTTCTGAAAACGACGCTCTAAAGCACGATCTTGTTCAAAGAATTTGCGATATTCTCTGTAAGTCGTCGAACCAATACATCGCATAGTTCCAGAAGATAACACAGGTTTCAAAAGATTTGCTGCATCCATATTTCCCCCTAATGTCGCTCCTGCTCCAATTAAGGTATGAATTTCATCAATAAATAAAATAGCATCTGGATACAGCTCAAACTCTTTAATAACTTGCTTTAAGCGTTCTTCAAAATCACCGCGATAACGTGTACCTGCAACAAGTCCCCCCATATCAAGAGAAAATATTGTTGCATTTGATAAAACTTCAGGCACTTGCCCATCAACAATACGCTTTGCCAACCCCTCAATTATAGCTGTTTTCCCTACTCCAGGATCACCAACCAAAAGCGGATTGTTTTTTGACCTTCGACATAAAATCTGTATCATGCGTGAAATTTCTATTTCACGGCCAATTAATAAATCAATTTTTCCATTACGTGCTTTACAATTGAGATCAACACAATAATTCGTTAAAGCACTTGTTCCTCTTTCACCATTATCCGAAATCTGCTGATCTAATTGCTCTTCAAGTCCTTCAAGTAACATGGATAACCCATCATCACGCGTGACACCCTGTGAAATAAAACGTACAGCATCGTAGCGTGTCATTCCCATCTCTTGAAGAAAATATGCTGCATGGCTTTCACGTTCAGAAAAAATTGCAACAAGAACATTTGCCCCCGATACTTCATCTTTTCCAGCTGATTGTGCATGAATCACCGCACGTTGGATAACACGCTGGAAAAAAGCTGTAGGCTTTGTATCCTCATCAGCTCTAATCTGTTCATCTAACTCTGAGCGAAGATAATTGGTTAAGCGCTCTCGCAATTCCTCCACATCTACTTGGCAAGCCTGAATAACGGAATTTGCATCGGCATCATCTAACAGCGCAAGTAGAAGATGCTCTAGTGTTGCATATTCATGCCGTGCTTGAGTAGCAATTGTTAATGCACGATGCAAAACCTCTTCAAGACTAGGTGTAAAAGATGGCATAGCTCCTCACTTCCCTTCCATTACACATTGTAACGGATGTTCATTTTGACGCGCACATTCCCTCACTTGTAATATTTTCATTTCAGCGACTTCATAAGTGTAAGTCCCACATTCTCCTATCCCATTGTGATGAACATCTAACATTATCCGCGTTGCCTCTTCGAAACTTTTTTTAAAAAAGTTCTTCAAAACGAAAACAACAAAATCCATAGGTGTGTAATCATCATTAAGCAAAAAAACTCGACATAATTTAGGTTTTTCGAGTTTTTCTCTAGCCTTAGGCATTATAACCGCACCATGCCTACCTTCATCCCAATTCTTGCCCTTTTCATTATGCATAATATGAGCTATAGAGTTTATTATGAGCATCTGTCCCATTATCGTTTTCCATGCAGCACATTTTTATTAATTTTAAATTCTTTCATAACTATTGCAATACCTGTTTGTATTAGAAAAAAATTTCCCTCTATGGTTAGACTTCAATCACTCACTCATAAAATAACTTCTGTAAACAAATTAGTAATACCATTCGTCTAAACTGCATCAATAAATTACAGAAAAGGAAGCTTTATAGAAGTTTTTTAGGATAAATGGAGAAATAGGATACTGCAAGTGTATATTAATTATCAAAAAATTATGCGCTACTGTAAAACAATAGCAATTTCTTTTGTTATGTTAGCTTTTTCTTACTGTTGGGCATCCGCCACACCTCAAGGCGCCTATCCTGATAAGTATGCGGCTATTGTTATAGATGCTACTACGGGAAAAACTTTATTTCAAGCCAATGCAACACTGAAACGTTATCCTGCTTCTTTAACAAAAATGATGACATTGTACTTACTCTTTGAAGCTATGCAGATGCGTCGTGTGACACCAAATACACCAATTCCTGTTTCTCATTATGCAGCAATGCGTCCACCGACAAAAATTGGGTTTAAAGCAGGCCAAACAATTTCTGCTGAAGCAGCAGCTAAAGCGCTCATTACAAGATCCGCAAATGATGTTGCTGCTGCCATTGCAGAATATCTTGGAGGTAGTGAAAAAAAATTCGCTCAAATGATGACAGTAAAAGCTCGTAAACTTGGCATGAAACATACACATTTTGCAAATGCTTCAGGACTTCCGGATATGCACAATTATTCTACAGCACGAGATATAGCGACTTTGTCATTAGCTTTACGTAAACATTTTCCCAAACAATATAAATTGTTCAAAACAAAAAGTTTTAATTTTCGTGGACATAAAATTAATAGCCACAATAAACTTGTTAAAATAATGAAAGGTGTCGATGGAATTAAAACAGGCTACACACAAATGTCAGGTTCTAATTTAGCAACTTCGATGCGTCTTGAGGGGCGCTCTATTGTCGCTGTTGTTATGGGAGGTAAATCATCTACTGCACGTGACGAGCATATGGCTAGCTTATTGAATCAATATTTGCCCAAAGCAAGCCAAATGAAAAGTGGTGAACGTTTAATAGCTTCTGTACGCTATCACTTACCCACTGGCGCCAATACTCCTATACCGACCATTAAAGATGATTCAAGTAATTTTGACGATGAAATTTCGACTATGTTGACAGCATTTGCAGAACAACCTAAAAACTCCAATATCGCAATAACGGCTGTCAATAAGGTAATTATACCAATACCGAACCCTCAAAAAACTACACCGGTTGAGACTCATAAAATTGTAACAGCCTCTTTATCCGAAAATGCCGGATGGGCTATCCAAATTGGTTCTCTTCCTAGTGAAGAACAAGCAAAAACTCTACTTTTAAAAGCAAAAAATACAGCTTTTTCCACTTTAAAGCACGCATCTTCACACATGCAACTGTTTGAAAAAAATGGGCAGCGTTATTACCGAGCGCGCTTTACAGGGTTTCAATCAAAAAAAGCTGCATTTGATGCTTGTTCTACATTAAAGAAAGCAAATTTTAACTGCTATACTGTAGCCTACTAAAAGTTTTTGAATTCTGCATTAAGGATAGTATTATGACAGATAATGCTTTTGCTTCATTCCATAAAAAAGAAGTTTTATTGAAGCAATCATCCCTCCTTTCATTGCGTTCTCTTCACGATGCTGCCGCAAAACTTACTGGTTTAAAATATAATCCGACTGCATTAGATACACAGTCTCTTGTTAACCTTCTCATTTGCCAAACAATGCGCAACCGTCGTCTCATAATGCCTCCTGTACGCATTCATTTACGTGTTGCGAGCCAAACTGGTAATGTGCCTATTAAAATCCGTTTAGGAGCAACAAATATTTAATTCTACAGACCCTCTCTAAAAAATTATTTTATTATTAACCATTATCTACAGCCTTAGAAAACCTTTTGATAAACATACTTTTTTCTTAAATTGTTGAATTTTCTGACGGCTTTTCCAACTATCCAATATCTCCAAGCTTTCAATAAAAACATTGTTAAGGACATAAAAATACCCAATATTTTTCCACTTTTGGATTTAATATAAAAAATTATCCTTGATATCTTTCTGGAAAAAATGAATAGCTTCATTAGATGAAAGCTTATCATTTGATGGGATTATTGTAAAAGTTCAATAAAGAAAATCCCTCTTAATAACGCTCCCTATACAACATAAACGCTGTAAAAAAAAACAATCTCACTCCTCTTACTTGTATTTATGTCAACAGGCACAGCAAATTGGAAAATACAAATACTATCGATAAAAAAACGTAAACAAATTATCAGATTAAATATTATGATAACGATTTCCATAAGATTTTAATTTATAATTATAATTTATTTTTTGCATATTGAACAAGAGATTTTCGTAAAATAATCTTATTTTACTTCTTATCTTGAATCAGTCAAAATCGCTCGCTTGCTCATCACAAGCAAAATTAGCATATAAACCATTTAAAAAAGGAATCAAAATATCCCTTATGAATCATTTCAAGTACTAGGATCTTTTGTAACATTGAAAGTTGAAAAAAAGGATGATAGTGCTGGTTTTCTCCCTTTATAAATAAAGATGCTAATACTCTATAGCTTTTATACCATTCATGGAAAACTTACATTATATTATTCATATGCAAGATACTGATTTATAAAGATAATTAATTATTTTGTATGTTAGATGAGAATCTCGAATATCGTAAGATTCTCTCATTTAAAATCTGTTTATGTTGAATCAATCAAAACCGTCTCTTGCATGTTATGAGCGAGATTAGTGTGTAGCGTGAAACTGTACCAAAAAGACTAAAAATGCCTATAATGAACCGTTTCAAATGCCAAGTGCTTTAGTTCCCCTGTACAGAGGGGGGGGCTGGCAAAGTGCGTAACCATGCCAGCGTACTTCTTTTTATTAAGCATAAAGATGGAGACAGCTCAATGGATTTACCGTTATATCATTCACAGGTGCCATCGCGAAATGAGCTTGGGAGCGTTGTGAGACATTTTTTTAAAACGAACTCACGAACGTGTCACACGATAATGTTCTATCGTGTGCATTCTATTCTCATGAGAATTTTTATAAATATTTCTTAATGTATACGTTATTATTTATTTTAATTTTTTTGTCGGTACAAAATTTATAAATAAAAAAGATATTTCCGATATATCTCTTAATTATTGTAAATTAGTGTTTTTTTCAAGGCATTTTTACCATACTAGGTAGAAAAAACTTCACTTTTAAAAAATTAAAACCTTTAAAATTCTACTTTCTTCATCATAATTATTCAGACTTAAAACAAATTTTCCTTGGATACTCAGGCATAATCTTCCATTACTTAAAAGATATATGGCTATGGAAACTTTTTAAAGCCATAAAACCCAGCTAAAAATAATGGCAGATTGATCACTAATTTTACTTTACGCTTTCTTATTTTTTCCAAATTAAACTTTTTTCCTATTTTAGAGACAAATCAAACAGATGTAGAACACTCTCCCCTCCAAGCTTGCATGAAAAAGCTATTATTCGTTAAGAAAACACTGAATCATCTCAGATTTATTTCAAACTACTGCTGCATTAAAGTGGAATTTTGATTTATAAGGAACAAAAAACATAAGCTTTATTAGGAAATACGATCTCTCTCCAAAAAGTCCAGTTATGGATTGAAAAATGTTCCAGCTCTTAACAAGATATCGCATTGACTGCAAGACCACCTTTACTTGTCTCTTTATAGCGTTCACTCATATCATGACCAGTCTGGCGCATTGTTTCTATACAAGCATCAAGAGAAACAAAATGATCTCCATTACCATATAATGCAAGAGAAGAAGCCGTTACCGCCTTAACAGCTCCCATTGCATTACGCTCAATACAAGGCACTTGTACAAGACCTGCAACAGGATCACATGTCATTCCCAAGTGATGTTCAAGCGCAATTTCTGCCGCATTTTCAATTTGAGCTGGTGTTCCACCTAACGCTGCAGTCAACCCTGCTGCGGCCATTGAAGATGCCGTTCCAACTTCACCTTGACACCCAACTTCTGCACCAGAAATAGAGGCATTATGTTTGATAACACCGCCTATAGCTGCTGCCGTTAATAGAAAATTATGTATTCCCTCTCGATCTGAATCATCATTAAACTGAAGATAATAACGCAAAACGGCTGGGACGACACCGGCTGCTCCATTTGTTGGTGCTGTAACAACACGACCACCTGCTGCATTTTCCTCATTGACTGCTATAGCATACACCGAAAGCCAATCATTTGCCCAAAGTGGATAATTGTAATTTTTCTTTTGTTTTTCCAAAAGCGTTTCATGCAGCTTTTTAGCGCGCCTTAGAACACGCAATCCACCAGGCAACTCACCTTCTTGTGAAAGACCTCTATCAATGCAATTTGTCATCGCTGAAAAAATTTCATCAAGCCCTACATCAAGAGAAGAACGCTCTATCTTTGTTTCTTCATTTAAGCGCTTCATTTCAGCAATTGAAAGTCCTGATTTTTCTGCCATTGATAACATTGTACAAGCAGAATCGAATGGATATGGTACCTCAAATGCTTCTGGTTGTATATTATCATTCATATGGCTTAATTCATCCTCAGTCACAACAAAGCCACCACCGATAGAATAATAAATCTGCCGCAACAGAACATTCCCATCAGTATCAAGTCCTTCAAAGGCTAGTCCATTTGTATGTCCAGGGAGGATTTGCTTTCGTTCAAAAATAAGATCACGTTGCACATCAAACTGATAAGCGGGATGACCTTCTGGTTGCACTTTTTTTTCACGTATAACTTTTTTTAACAAAAACCCCATGCTATCAGGATCAACAGTAGAAGCTTTTTCTCCTAAAAGTCCTAATATGATAGCTCTATCTGTTGCATGACCAATACCCGTGAAAGCTAAAGAACCATAAAGATAAACACGTATACGAGAAACTTGAACATCAGACGACTGAGAAAAATCTCCTATCTTTTGCAAAAACATATTAGCAGCAGTCATTGGTCCCATCGTATGTGAGCTAGAAGGACCAATCCCAATTTTAAAAAGTTCAAAAACAGATAGAAACACGTATCACCTTAAACTATAGTACAGCTTGAGCATATATGCTTTTTCATAACGTTTCTTCCGTTTAAAATCAAATTGCGAGATAAACTAAAAAAATGACAACAATAAACACGAATGTCGCTCGTCTTGCTACCACCCAACACTTTCTTTCTATAGTGTTTTCCATTAGCCAACCTTTAAAACGGACAATGCCCCTAGAGTCACTACTCCCAATGTTCCAAACGTAGTAAAATAAGTGTTAATATGCAATATTAAAATTCAATAAGGATGAGAAATCTTATCGGAAATATTTTTCATAATGCACTAAGTTCTTCAAAACATATGCTTAATTGTATAAAATATTTTATGGGTATGTTTCAATGAAACGTACAAATTTTTCTAACGATTCTCGTTCTGTCTCAAAATTGTTTTCTGGAGCACTCATATCGCGATAACCAAGTGCCATACCACAGATAATATGGCGATCAGAAGGAATAGATAAAAGCGTACGAATCTGTTTATGATAATCAGCAAAAGCAGCTTGAGGACAGGTATCTAATCCAAATCCACGTGCAGCTAACATAATGGTCTGCATAAACATACCCAAATCAAGCCAACTCCCCATTTCCATGTCGTGATCCATTGTAAATAAGAGTCCTACAGGTGCATCAAAAAATAAAAAATTTCGCGCCTTTTGATGAAGTATTTTTTCTTCATCACCTTTTTGAATTCCAAGACTCTGATAAAGATCCAAACCAACTTTTCGACGCCTTGAAATATAAGGCTCACGCCACTGACGTGGATAATAACTATATTCACGCTCTCCTTTTACACCTGAAAGCACAAGTTGTGAAAGCTCTTGCCCTACTTTCTGTAATACACTTCCTGTAAGCACAATTACTTGCCACGGCTGAATATTTGTTCCAGATGGTGCACGTGCTGCAAGTTTTAAGATTTCTTTGATTGTTTCCAAACTAACTGGCTGATCAGTAAAAGCGCGAATTGACTTTCGTGACAAAATAGATTGAAAAACACTCATAGGAGAAACTGTCATTGTTTTTACTTTCTTTATGAAAAATAGTTTTTTCTTATCAAGAATAATATACTGCGAAAATACCTTTGCAGCTTTTTCAAACACTCTATTTCTTTAAATGACTTACACATTTCACGCAGTGGTAAATATTCCCCTTAGAGACGGTATAATCTATCTCTTTTAAGAGAAAGAAATTAGTCTAAAAGAAGACAAAATAAATTTATAATCAATGACTACCCCCCAACTCCGCGAAGCTCTCAAAAGAACTCTCTTCAATTCGTTCTAAATCCTGTAGAAGATCATCAACATCATGCTGCATCTGCTTTAAATCAGTTCGTTTTTTATGAATTCCTGCAATTAATTTCTTAAGCTTTTTCTCATCATCAGGTGGTTTTCCAACCATTGTCAACATATCAGATATTTCAGACAACGAAAATTTTACTCTGTTAGCATACAGGATTTGTTTTAACTTATGACGATCCGTTTATGTATAAATCCGTGTACTTCCACACCGAAAAGGGATAAGAAGTCCCTCTTCTTCATAGCAAAGTTCGAGCTATTATTGAAAACTCACGTGTTAATTTTCCAATTGAATAATATTCGTACATTTTATTATTCTGTCTGCATAGATCACATTGTTATAAGAAATATGTCTATTTTTTATATAACTTAATAAACACCCCAATCTCTACTTTCCTGCATTCTAATTTATAAGAAAATACATTTTATCGTACAAGCATTGTATAGTAGAGAATCAATTATTTTTTAGATTACAGAAAAGACTATTGATCTTTCATTATAAGTCTTTTTAAAGCTTTATAGAAGATATCAATCAAAAAATTTCCTCAAATTCAAAATCAATCATTATTTGATTTGTAGATAATCAACTCTTTTCCTTGAATATGATTTTTGAGTTTCACATATTTGGGAAAAAACTTTCTATACTGCTTTTAGAAATTAAGAAACTTTAAAATAAAGTAACAAAAAAGATAAGCATCATTACAAAACAATAAGCTACTAAAGATGTTTAAAATAACTATCGCCTTATAATTTTTGATATTTTTCAAGAAAATATACAACTTCTGTATTTCGAAATAAAAAAACGTCTGAACGTTCTATTCAGACGTTTTTTATTATGTGATGTTGTATTTAAATTATTCAGCAACGGCCCCAGTTGTCATATTTGTCAACATAGCCTTAGCCACTTCGTTATTACTAGACTTACGCTGCTCATCTACAATCAAATCATCACGAACTGCAGCAATACGACGGATTTGAGAAATTGTACCACCCGTACCTGCTGGAATAAGACGACCGACAATAACGTTCTCTTTAAGTCCTTGCAAAGTATCAATTTTACCAGAAACTGCTGCTTCAGTAAGAACACGTGTTGTTTCCTGAAACGATGCCGCCGAAATGAAAGAAGGCGTTTGAAGAGAAGCTTTTGTAATTCCAAGAAGAATGGGATTACCAGATGCAGGTTTCTTACCTTCTGCAATCAAATTATCATTGATTTCATCAAGTTCAATACGATCAACATTATCACCTGGAATATAACCAGAATCTCCAGATTCAGTAATTTCAACTTTTTGCAACATTTGACGAACAATCACTTCAATGTGCTTATCATTAATAAGAACTCCCTGCAAACGATAAACCTCCTGAATCTCATTAACAAGATAAGATGCCAAAGCTTCAACCCCCTTAATCGCCAAGATGTCATGAGGTGCTGGATTACCATCAAGGATATAATCTCCCTTTTCAATTTGATCGCCTTCTTGGAAGTGGAACAACTTACCTTTTGGAATCAAGTATTCTACTGCCTCAAGAGTTTCATCATTTGGTTCAATAATGATACGACGTTTATTCTTATAACCACGGCCAAATCGAATTGTACCACTAACTTCAGCAATAATCGCATGATCCTTTGGACGACGCGCTTCAAAAAGCTCAGCCACACGAGGAAGACCACCCGTAATATCTTTCGTCTTGGCACTTTCCATTGGCAAACGAGCAATAACATCACCAGCCTTAACATGAGCACCAAGCTCAACAGAAAGAATAGTTTCCACTGACATCATATAACGGGCTTCACCTCCCTTATACAATTTAGCAATGGATTCACCTTCTTTATCCGTGTGAATAATAATAGCTGGTTTAAGATCCGCACCACGTGGATTAGCGCGCCAATCAATCACCAAACGCTTCGTAATACCCGTAGATTCATCAGCTGTTTCAGTGACAGATAAACCATCAATCATATCTTCAAAACCCACATAGCCTTCAACTTCCGTTAAAATTGGACGTGTATAAGGATCCCATTCTGCTATACGTTGGCCACGTTTAACCACATCACCATCATCAACAAAAATATGAGCACCATAGCTAACACGATGTACAACGCGCTCTTTTCCTAACTCATCCTTGATAAGGATAGCCATATTACGCCCCATAACAACCAAATGGCCTTCAGAGTTACGAACTACATTACGATTACGAATCTCCACCTTACCTTCATAAGATGCCTCTAAATACGATGAATCAACAACCTGCGCAGTTCCTCCTAAGTGGAAAGTACGCATAGTAAGCTGTGTTCCCGGCTCACCAATGGATTGAGCAGCAATAACACCAACGGCTTCTCCCTGATTAACAGGTGTTCCACGCGCCAAATCACGACCATAGCATTTTGCACAAACACCAAGACGTGTTTCACATGTTAATGCAGAACGAATTTGAACAGATTGAATCCCAGCTGCTTCAATCTTCGCGACATCAGCTTCCTCAATCATTGCTCCACCTTCAAGGATAACCTCTCCAGAGACAGGATGTAGAATATCAACAAGCGCTGTACGACCAAGAATTCTTTGCCCAAGGGAGGCAACAATTTGTCCTGCATCAACAATCGGCTGCATGGTAAGCCCTTTTGCGGTACCACAATCAACTGCTGAAATAATAGCATCCTGTGCAACATCAACAAGACGCCGTGTTAAATAACCAGAGTTCGCCGTCTTTAACGCAGTATCAGCAAGTCCTTTACGTGCACCATGCGTGGAATTGAAGTATTCATTAACAGTTAGACCTTCTTTAAAATTTGAAATAATGGGTGTTTCAATAATTTCACCCGATGGTTTTGCCATTAATCCACGCATACCGGCCAATTGTCTCATCTGGTTAGCAGAACCACGAGCACCAGAGTGCGACATCATATAGATAGAATTCATCGGCCGTTGACGACCTGTTTTAGGATCAAAATCGACAGCTTGAATACGTTTCATCATTTCATCTGCGACGCGATCTGTACATTTACCCCAAGCATCTACAACCTTATTGTATTTTTCACCTTGTGTAATCAAACCATCATTATATTGCTGTTCGTACTCCTTAGCCAAAGCTTCTGTTTCTGCGACTAAACGCGACTTACTATCAGGAATAACCATATCGTCCTTACCGAATGAAATTCCTGCACGACAAGCATAAGAAAAGCCAAGCTGCATAATACGGTCACAAAAAATAACCGTCTCTTTTTGTCCACAGTGCCGATAAACATGATCAATCATTTTAGAAATGTTCTTTTTCGTCATCTCTTGATTGACAATATCAAATGAGATATCCGCACTTTTTGGCAAAAGCTCACCGATAATCAAACGACCAGGTGTCGTATCATAAAGTTTAGAGACTTCTTTTCCATCCTTCCCCATATTCTTAACACGGCCTTTAATCTTCGTATGAAGCGTTATAACCTTATTTTCCAAGGCATAATGAAGCTCACCTATATCAGAAAAGGCCATTCCTTCACCTGGTTCTTTTTCAGAAACAATTGAAAGATAATAAAGACCAAGAACCATATCCTGTGAGGGAACAATAATGGGAGCACCATTTGCCGGATGAAGAATATTATTGGTGGACATCATCAAAACACGGGCTTCAAGCTGTGCTTCAAGAGAAAGCGGCACGTGAACCGCCATCTGATCACCATCAAAATCTGCATTAAAAGCAGTACACACCAGTGGATGAAGTTGAATAGCTTTGCCTTCAATTAAGATAGGTTCAAAAGCCTGAATCCCCAAACGGTGCAATGTTGGCGCGCGGTTGAGTAAAACAGGGTGTTCACGAATAACCTCATCCAAGATATCCCAAACTTCTGGATGTTCTTTTTCAACAAGCTTCTTTGCCTGCTTTACCGTTGATGAATAGCCTTTTGCATCAAGCCGCGCATAAATAAAAGGCTTAAATAATTCAAGAGCCATTTTTTTGGGAAGACCACATTGATGCAATTTTAATTCAGGACCCGTCACGATAACAGAACGCCCCGAGTAATCAACACGCTTCCCAAGTAAGTTCTGACGAAAACGTCCTTGCTTGCCCTTCAACATATCTGATAAAGACTTAAGAGGACGTTTATTGGCTCCAGTAATCACACGCCCACGCCGTCCATTATCAAACAATGCATCAACAGCTTCTTGTACCATACGCTTTTCATTGCGTACGATAATTCCAGGAGCTCGCAATTCAATCAGCCGCTTCAAGCGGTTATTACGATTAATAACACGCCGATAAAGATCATTCAGATCTGATGTCGCAAAACGCCCACCATCAAGCGGAACCAATGGACGCAAATCCGGTGGAATAACCGGAATTGTTTTCATAATCATCCACTCTGGCTTATTTCCAGATTCAAGAAAATTTTCAACGATTTTAAGTCGTTTAATCAATTTTTTCTGCTTTAACTCTGAAGTTGTTTCAGCTAATTCAAGACGCAAATCATTAGCGATTTTATCTAACTCCATACTAGCTAAAAGCTCGTAAATAGCTTCAGCGCCAATCATAGCTGTAAACTGATCTTCTCCAAATTCATCAATAGCAAGCATATATTCTTCTTCAGAAAGAAGCTGATGGAGCTTAAGAGATGTTAACCCTGGTTCGGTTACAATATAATTCTCAAAATAAAGAACCCGTTCAATATCTTTTAAAGTTAAATCTAAAAGTGTAGAAATACGACCTGGTAATGATTTAAGAAACCATATATGCGCAACGGGTGCCGCAAGTTCAATATGCCCCATACGCTCACGACGTACGCGCGAAAGAGTAACCTCTACACCACATTTTTCACAAATAATGCCCTTATACTTCATGCGTTTATATTTGCCACATAGACATTCATAGTCCTTAATAGGGCCAAATATACGTGCACAAAAAAGACCATCACGCTCTGGTTTAAAAGTCCGATAATTAATCGTCTCAGGCTTCTTAATCTCACCATACGACCAGGACAAAATTTTCTCAGGACTCGCAATAGAAATACGAATAGAGTCAAATGTCTGCGCTGGCGCTTGAGGATTGAAAAGATTCATGACCTCGTGGTTCATGCTGTTCTCCTTCAAAGATTCTTAGAACCTGTTGTAATATCTCATTTATTTTATAACAGATCTTCTTTAAAATACATTTACTTTTAAAAATGACCTGTATAGCCTTAATAAGGTTATTGAGCCTCTTAAAGTAATAAGAGCGCAGCTTTTTTCTAGTGCGCTCCTTGAATTATTATTCTGCCGTATCAGACAATGCCCGCTGTGCAATAAGTTCACGCGCATCATCAAGCTCCACATTAAGAGCAAGTGAGCGCATTTCTTTTACCAACACATTAAAGCTTTCGGGTATACCTGCCTCAAATGTATCATCACCACGCACAATTGCCTCATAGACTTTTGTTCGACCAGCCACATCATCTGATTTTACTGTTAGCATCTCCTGCAAAGTGTATGCAGCACCATAAGCTTCAAGTGCCCAAACCTCCATTTCACCAAAACGCTGACCACCAAATTGTGCCTTACCTCCTAATGGCTGCTGCGTAACGAGTGAATAGGGACCAATAGAACGTGCATGAATCTTATCATCAACAAGGTGATGCAATTTCAACATGTAAATATATCCCACCGTTACTGGGCGATCAAAAGGCTCCCCAGTACGACCATCATAAAGCGTAACCTGCCCTGAACTATCTAAGCCTGCGTCTTCCAGCATCATGTTAATATCAGACTCATGTGCTCCATCAAAAACAGGCGTTGCAATTGAAACCCCTTTCTTCATCTGCAATGCCAATTTGTAAAGGCTTTCATTATCATACTGACGAACTGGTTCATTATGATTATCATCAGGCATAAGATTTTCAATACGCTGACGCAACGGCAATATATCCCCAGTCTCTTGATATAACTCTAACAAAGCATCAATCTTCTTTCCCATCCCCGCACATGCCCAACCAAGATGCGTTTCAAGAATTTGTCCAACATTCATACGACTAGGCACACCAAGCGGATTCAAGACGATATCAGCATGGGTCCCATCTTCGAGAAATGGCATATCTTCTACGGGAAGAATACGTGAAACAACACCCTTATTCCCGTGACGTCCCGCCATCTTGTCACCTGGTTGGATTTTGCGCTTCACAGCCACAAAAACTTTCACCATTTTCATGACACCAGGAGGCATTTCATCACCTCTTTGGACCTTTTCAACCTTATCCATAAAGCGACGTTGTAATGCTTCTTTTGATTCATCATATTGCTTGCGCAAAGCTTCAATTTCATTTTGAAGCTTTTCATCCTCAACAGCAAATTGCCACCACTGGGATCGTGGATAATGCCCCATTACTGTACTATCAAGCTTTTTACTACCCGAAAAGCCTTTCGGACCTTCTACAGCAACTTTACCTGTCAACATATCGGTGAGGCGCGCATAAACATTGCGATCAAGAATAGACTGTTCATCATCACGGTCTTTTGCTAAACGCTCAATTTCTTCACGCTCAATTGCCATCGCACGTTCATCTTTTTCCACACCATGGCGATTAAAAACGCGAACTTCAACAACAGTACCAAAAGTCCCAGGAGGCATACGCATAGAAGTATCACGAACATCGGATGCCTTTTCCCCAAAAATTGCACGCAGAAGCTTTTCTTCCGGCGTCATGGGACTTTCACCTTTCGGGGTAATCTTTCCAACTAAAATATCACCTGGTTGAACTTCAGCACCAATATAAATAATGCCAGCTTCATCAAGATTTCTTAACGCTTCTTCCGCAACATTAGGAATGTCGCGCGTAATTTCCTCAGGTCCAAGTTTTGTATCGCGTGCCGCAACTTCAAATTCCTCAATATGAATTGAAGTAAACACATCATCAGCAACAATGCGCTCGGATAACAAAATAGAATCTTCATAATTGTATCCATTCCAAGGCATAAAGGCTACGAGAACATTCCGCCCAAGAGCCAAATCACCAAGATCCGTGGATGGACCATCTGCAATGATATCACCTTTCTCTACCCTATCACCGACATGTACAAGAGGACGCTGATTAATACAAGTGGACTGATTAGAACGCTGAAATTTCTGTAAGCGGTAAATATCAACGCCTGATTTTGAAGGATCTAAATCTTCTGTTGCACGGATAACAATACGGGTAGCATCGACTTGATCAACAACACCACTACGCTTTGCACTCACAGCAGCTCCTGAATCGCGCGCAACAATAGATTCCATTCCCGTCCCAACAAATGGCGCTTCAGCGCGTACAAGAGGAACTGCTTGACGCTGCATGTTCGATCCCATAAGCGCACGATTCGCATCATCATTTTCCAAAAAAGGAATAAGCGCTGCTGCAACTGAAACCAACTGTTTTGGTGAAACATCCATCAAATCAACATGATCACGCGGCGCCATTAAAACTTCACCAGCATGACGGCAAACAACAAACTCTTCTATAAAACGACCTTCGTTATCTAATGAAGAATTAGCCTGAGCGACATAATGCTTTGCTTCTTCCATCGCTGAAAGATAAATAACTTCTTTTGTGACTTTTCCATCAATAATTTTTCGATATGGACTTTCAATAAAGCCATATTTGTTAACTCGCGCAAATGTTGCTAAGGAGTTAATCAGACCAATGTTGGGGCCTTCTGGTGTTTCAATAGGACAAATACGACCATAATGCGTAGGATGTACGTCACGAACTTCAAAACCCGCACGTTCACGTGTCAAACCACCTGGACCAAGAGCAGAAAGACGGCGCTTATGGGTAATTTCTGACAATGGATTGGTTTGATCCATAAACTGCGACAATTGTGAAGACCCAAAAAATTCACGGACTGCTGCTGCCGCAGGCTTTGCATTAATCAAATCCTGTGGCATAACTGTATCAATTTCAACCGATGACATACGCTCTTTTATCGCACGCTCCATACGAAGAAGACCAATGCGATATTGATTTTCCATCAACTCCCCGACGGAACGAACGCGACGGTTGCCAAGATTATCAATATCATCAATTTCACCACGTCCATCACGCAATTCAACCAACATCTTAACAACAGCAAGAATATCCTCTTGGCGTAAAATGCGAACTGTGTCTGGACAATCAAGATCCATACGTAAATTCATCTTAACACGCCCGACAGCTGAAAGATCATAACGCTCTGGATCAAAAAACAATGAATGGAACATTGCTTCTGCTGTATCGATTGTTGGAGGTTCACCTGGACGCATCACCCGGTAAATATCAAATAACGCATCCTGCCGACTTTCATTTTTATCCACCTTCAAAGTATTGCGGATGTAAGCGCCAATATTCATGTGATCAATATCAAGAATATTGACTTGATCAGCACTAACATCGAGCAGAACTTTTAATACTTTTTCGTCAATTTCATCACCAGCTTCAAGGTAGATTTCACCTGTTTCGTAATTGACGATATCTTCGGCTAGATAACAACCTAATAAATCATCTTCACTAACTTTAACCGCTTTAAGTCCTTTTTCTACCAAAGACTTCGCAGTACGAACTGTTAATTTTTTACCAGCCTCCGCAACGACTTCACCACTATCTGCATCTATAAGGTCAGAAATGAGCTTCATTCCTTTAAAGCGATCCACAGAATAAGGAACTCGCCATCCTTCTCCATCACGCTCATAAGTCACTTTATCATAAAACGTCGATAAAATATCCGACGCATCCATACCTAATGCCATCAAAAGACTAGTAACAGGAATCTTGCGCCGTCGATCAATACGCGCATAAATGATGTCCTTAGCATCAAACTCAATATCAAGCCAAGAACCACGATACGGAATAACACGAGCAGCAAAAAGAAACTTTCCTGATGAATGGGACTTTCCTTTATCATGGTCAAAAAAGACACCAGGAGAACGATGCATCTGAGAAACAATAACACGCTCCGTACCATTAACAATAAAGGTACCATTCGTCGTCATTAAAGGCATATCGCCCATATAAACGCCTTGCTCTTTAATGTCTTTGATATCTTTGGAGCCAGTATCCTCATCAACATCAAAAACAATCAAACGCAATATGACCTTTAATGGGGCAGCATAAGTTAAATCACGTTGACGGCACTCTTCAACATCAAATTTTGGTAAATCAAATTCATAACCTACAAACTCAAGCATAGCTGTACCGGAAAAATCTGAAATAGGAAAAACCGATTTAAAAACAGCTTGCAAACCTTCATCTGGTCGCCCACCTTTCGGTTCCTCAACCATGAGAAATTGATCGTATGAGGCTTTTTGAACCTCAATAAGATTCGGCATTTCTGCTACTTCAGGAATCTTACCAAAAAATTTCCGTACGCGCTTACGACCATTGAATTGAGACATCATTGCGTGAGTCTGAGCCATCGTCGCTCCTTGATCTTTACTCTTCAAGGTAGACCAACCTTGAAAGCCTTATACCATTAACCTGCATATGCAGACCAGTTCACTTGACACTCAATAATGAGCATCATTAACTTTCCCCACCAACATAAGCCATTTATCTCTTTGACTCTATGATGAAGGGATAAGTAATCCAAACTTATCCCATTCCTGTTACGAAACCATTGGGAAAAGTTTTTTACTCATTATTTTCCCTCTTTGTATTAAGAGAAAGAAAATCGGCGAACATAAATGCCCGCCGATAAAATTAAATTTACTTAAGTTCCACCTTAGCACCGGCAGCTTCAAGTTGAGATTTAATTTTTTCTGCTTCTTCTTTAGAAGCAGCCTCTTTAATAGGCTTAGGTGCACCTTCAACCAGATCTTTAGCTTCTTTAAGACCAAGTCCAGTAAGAGCACGAACTTCCTTAATAACATTAATTTTTTGTGCGCCACCTTCAACAAGAATAACATCAAATTCTGTTTTTTCTTCAGCAGCTGGAGCAGCAGCACCAGTAACAGCAGCTACAGCTACAGGAGCAGCAGCCGAAACTCCCCACTTTTCTTCAAGTAACTTAGAAAGCTCAGCGGCTTCCAAAAGGGTTAGATTAGAAAGGTCTTCTACGATCTTCTCTAGATCAGCCATTTTTAAATTCCTTCAATTAAAAGATTTGAACCATTATTAAATCTTATTCAAAAAAACAGAAAAGCATTAAAGCTCTTCCATAAACGTGAATACAAACAGCCTTAAGCCGCCTTATCCTCCTGAGCATATGCTCCAATGACACGTGCAACCTGACCAGCAGGGGCATTAACAACCTGTGCAATACGGGTCGCAGGGGTAGAAATCATACCCACAAGTTTTGCACGCAACTCGTTTAATGAAGGCAATGAAGCCAATGACTTCACAGCATCTACAGTTAAACTTGTTGCACCCATTGAACCGCCAAGTATGACAAATTTGTCATTGCTTTTCGCAAAATCAACAGCAACTTTCGGTGCTGTGATTGGATCTTCTGAATAAGCAATAAGTGTTTGTCCAGTAAACAAACCCACTATCGATTCAGATTCCGTGCCCTGAAGAGCGATTTTAGCAAGACGGTTTTTGGCGACCTTAACGGCACCGCCAGCTTCACCCATTTTCGAACGCAGATCATTCATCTGTGAAACTGTCAGACCGGAATAATGTGCAACAACAACAGAACCAGACTTCCGAAAAGCCTCGTTAAGCCATGTAACAAATTCGCGTTTTTCCGCTCTATTCACTGTCTCTCTCCATTTAACAGATTTGCTTAAAACAAACCTGTTGGTTACCTTTGATAACATAAAATACTTCATGTCACCGATGAGGATCCTGTCCCCTTTTTTACGCACAGCGTTCAAAGGCAACCTTGGCTCAAACCCTTTAAGTCTTTTAACTCTCAGTTTTTACCCCAGTCTCATGCAGGTTTTTTTGATTAAGATACTTAAAAGCATCACCTACAATCTCGGACAGGATATTCCGGAATTTCTCCCGGTACAACCTAAGCCCTATAAAGCTTAGATAGCGAGCTGATCAAAATCAGCATTTTAAATACAATTTTGATATTCCCATACCCCAAAACAAAATTATAAATCAGCTTATACTAGCTCTGAACGAACCGTTGCTGGATCAACTTTAACACCAATTCCCATAGTCGACGAAACAGCAACGCGCTTAATATACTCACCTTTTGCACCTTGCGGTTTGGCTTTAATAACTGCACTTGCAAAGGCTTTTATATTTTCTACGATTTTTTCAACACCAAAAGAAGCCTTACCAATACCAGCATGCACAATACCAGCTTTTTCCACACGAAACTCAACAGCACCACCTTTAGAAGCTTTGACAGCACCGGCGACATCAAGTGTTACAGTACCAACTTTCGGATTCGGCATCAAACTCCGTGGACCAAGAATCTTACCAAGACGACCAACAAGAGGCATCATGTCTGGCGTTGCAATACAACGATCAAAATCTATAGTCCCTCTATTAACGCTTTCAAATAAATCTTCGGCACCCACAATATCAGCTCCTGCCGACTTAGCTTCCTCAGCCTTATCCCCACGAGCAAAAACGGCAACACGAATATTTCTCCCTGTTCCATTAGGCAAATGAGCAACGCCTCGAACCATTTGATCAGCATGACGAGGATCAACACCCAAGTTCATTGAAATTTCGATTGTTTCATCAAACTTAGCAACGGCACGCTCCTTAACCATTGAAACGGCATCTTTTAAAGCGTAAAGTTCATTAAAATCAATATCTTTTCGGATATTTTTTATTCTTTTAGCTACTTTTGCCATAATATTAGCCCACCACTTCCAAGCCCATCGAGCGAGCAGAACCTTCAACCATACGCATTGCTGCCTCAATGTCATTCGCATTAAGATCTTTCATCTTTGATTCCGCAATCGAACGAATTTTATCGCGAGAAATGCTTCCTACAGACACTTTACCAGGCTCTTTTGAGCCAGATTTCAGGTTTGCTTCCTTCTTTAAAAAGAATGATACAGGAGGCGTCTTGAGAGAAAAGGTGAAAGACTTATCTTGGTAATACGTAATAACAACTGGAATCGGTGCCCCCTTTTCCATTTCTTGTGTCGCTGCATTAAACGCCTTACAAAATTCCATGATATTAATACCACGCTGCCCAAGAGCTGGACCAATTGGTGGAGATGGAGTAGCAGCTCCTGCAGGGACCTGCAACTTAAGCTGACCTATACTTTTTTTTGCCATAACAATCTGCCTTTAATTTCACTGGTATACTGACAATTCATCTTGCCCGTTACCCGCTTGCAGTCACGTGGTTCGGATCATTAAGCCGACAAAAGCTATAAATCACCTCCCACTCCTTCCTTAAAGTAATTAAAACTACTCTAAGTTTAATCAGAGTTTTTCAACCTGACCAAATTCCAAATCAACAGGCGTAGGACGCCCAAAAATAAGCACTTCAACCTTAAGACGAGAGCGCTCTTCTTCAACCTCTTGAACAATTCCATTAAACGAAACAAAAGGACCATCAGCAACGCGAACTTGCTCTCCAACCTCAAACAATACAGAGGACTTTGGAGACTCAACCCTTTCCTGAACTTGTTTGAGAATTTGTTCAACCTCTCGATCAGAAATAGGAACAGGACGCGCATCCGACCCTAAAAAACCTGTCACTTTAGGCGTATTCTTAATAAGATGATAAACTTCATCTGTTAACTCAGCACGAACAAGAACATAACCAGGAAAAAATTTTCGCTCAGTATCAACTTTGCGTCCACGACGAACCTCTACAACACGCTCTGTTGGAACAAAAATCTTTTCAAAAAGATGATCAAGTCCCTTTTGCTTTGCCTCCTTATCAATAGCTTCCGCTACTTTCTTTTCAAAATTTGAATATGCCTGAACAATATACCAACGAGCTGCCACAGTCACACTTCCTTACATTCTCAACTAAAAAGATATTTCAGAAGATCAATAACCCGCCAAACACCAAAATGCATAACCTGATCCACAATAAAAAAGAAAGCTGAAGCCAATGCAGTTACCAACAAAACCATAATAGTAGAAATAACCGTCTCACGACGTGTAGGCCATTTCACTTTAATTGTTTCTGCATAAACCTGCTTCAAAAAGGTAATCGGATTGGTTTTAGATGCCATCGTCACACTATACTCTCTCTAGTCCTATTGTGTTTTATAGAACAAAATAAACAGGAAAAAAATGCAAAAGCCAACTTTCAGACTTATGCAATTTCCTTACTTTCTATTCAATACCGTTTCACACACAAAAAAACAAGCCCCATATCAAAAAAAGCGAAAAAGGTAGCAAAATCCACTCCCTTATATGTAAAATCCCTCTTTGGCAGGGGCAGCAGGACTTGAACCCGCGACCTGCGGTTTTGGAGACCGCCGCTCTACCAACTGAGCTATACCCCTAACTCTCAAAACTAAAACACTTTTAACACCCCTTTAACAAGCATTATTTATTCAATGATCTTAGAGACGATACCGGCACCAACAGTACGACCACCTTCACGAATAGCAAAAC
>NZ_JBHIRP010000009.1:0-77479 GCF_042197245.1 Bartonella sp. AA18HLJMS
GAACCGTTCGAATTCTAACAGCGCCTCATCATGGGTTAGCCTTTATCGATTGCGTATTGCAAATTAGGTTCAAAATCTTCTGGCAATCGACAACCGCGATTAGCTTGCGCTCGTTTTGCTTTTTTGGGAACGTTCTCTTGCTCGTGAATGGGGGGTTGGTTGTCTACACCCGTTGTGATTTGCTCTGATGTGGTCTCAACAGCAGCAACCTCTGTTGGTTCGTCAACCAAATCGATTGTTGCTAAACTTTCAGAACCAATTTCTTTTTTTGCTAAAACGATAGTTTTAGTTTTTTTATTATATATGTTTGTATTGTTTGTTATAGCATCACAAGCATCATGCTTAGCATCCTTAAGCATGCTGTTAGCATCATGCTTAATATCACAAGCATCTTTTGTATTTTTATCCCATCTTGCCTTCGCTGCCTTCTGCGCTCTCTCTGAAAACTTATTCAAATTCTCATTAGAGTTGTTGAGTTCCTCTTCAACCTGTAAACTCCATAAACGACCGTCTTCTAAACGTATCAGTTTCTCATCACTCAATAAAAAATCTAGCGCTTTATTAAAAGCTTTTACTGAACAACCAGAAATGCGTGCTAATATAGAGGCATTCTCAAGAATTGGCTGTCTCTTCTTATACATAAGCAATATCAACATCATATAAGTCGATATTTGATGCGACGTCATTCCACTAGCATCAGATACCCAATCAGAAGGAAAACAACGAACCCAAGCTAACTTAGTTGACATATTTCCCCTCCTGTTCTTTATTATTATTTAGATCTTCATTGAAGTTATTGAGTTCCTCCTCAACTTGTGAACTCCACAAACGACCATCTTCTAAACGTATGATGTATCCCTCTTCTAGCAAAATATTCAATGCTGTCTCAAATTTCTTTACTGAATAACCAGTGTAATGAGATAAAACTTTAATATTACAAAAAAGAGGTTCACCAGTACGAAGCATGCGAAATCGCAATCTCATATAGATATTACCTTCTACAGGAGGTAAATAATCGACGACCACCGCCCATTTATCGGCAAACAGTCTCGTCCATGGTATTTTACTGGACATGTATACCCTCTTCTTGCATCAAATATAAAATTGCTAAAGCATCTGCTTCGTTGTCGTCTTTAGGTACATGTCCTTTTCACATACCGCCTTAATCATTTCTTCTTTTGAGGCGTTGCCTTTTCCTGTCGTCGCCTTCTTAATTGTGCCAACAGGAATGCCTTCATATGGTATCTGATGATGTTCACACCACGCTGTTAAGGTTGCTAGAAAGCCCCCATAAATATGAGAAGCATCTGTACCCACATGCCGGCGCACCTCTTCAAAATATACCGCGTCAATTTCATCAACAGATCTCTTTAGTTCAGTAAGCCACCGTTTAAAGCGTAAATAACGCATACCACCGCCTTCAAAACGGCGTGATTGAAAATCTTCTGTATCGCTTGTTATATGACCATCCGCACCACGTATCGCCCAGCCTGTCTTAGTCCCTAGATCAAGACATAAAATGGTTTTTTGTGCGTTAGTGATCATAATCCCCCTTTAAGGCTCTACGTATTTATATGTGTGCTATGACAGAGCGTGTTGTGATTGCTTGTCTTGAAAAAATGTTTATGAAAAAGTATCCTCCCAGCGATTCTAAAAAATTGGGGGGAGTTATGATGCAAGAATGGGTAGTTGATAAGGTTGTATTTTTATTGCACCGGATAAATGATAGTGCTGTATTTTTGCGGCACTGGATAAGTGATAATCTTACGATTGCTCCTATCATTGCTACGATAGTTACTGGAATGGTGACACTTTTTGTACAACAACGAAGCTTAAAAAAACAACTTAAAATCTTCCAACGACAAACTATAGCATCAGAAACCCAGACAGCTATTCTATTAGAAGATAAAAATGTATGCATGTGTCATAGAGGACAACTCGCATTAGCTTTTACTCAATTGCCTGATTGGAAATATGAAATTAAGCACATCTAAAAAATAAACTTGCAAATTTTTAAAAGTTGGAGTGCTTCACATGCCTTCCAGCACTCCCACCCATTTAATTAATATAAAAAAGAGAAAGGTAATGAGATGATATTTGATGATGGAGATAGATATGTAACGACACGTGAGTGTGCACAGCTTTTTAGTGTATCCACAACAACGATTCGCAATTGGGTGCTTCAGGGGTTGTTTCCGGAGCCATATAAGCTAGGGAGAGCAGTGAGATGGAGAAAAAAAGAGATCTTAGCCTTCACTCCAAAGAAAAATAAGGAGCAAATAAGAACAAATTAGGTAAAATTATATAAACTGTAGAAGGTGGTCTAAAAGGTGGTCTGAAAATGGCTATTTAAAGAAAAAATCTATATATTTCAATATGTTAAACACAAAAAGTGGTGCCCAGACGCGGATTCGAACCACGGACACGCGGATTTTCAGTCCGCTGCTCTACCAACTGAGCTATCTGGGCATGCTTCATAAAAAATATAAAGCGTTTGCGGTTATAACATTAAAATTTTCTCTGTCCAGTCATCAAAAGAAAAATAATTGATTTTTTAATAAGTTTATCTCCCTATTCTAGAGCGTTATCAATGAATCTTTATCATAAAATAAATTTGATAGGTATATTGGACACTTTAGTGTATTGTTATTAGAATGCTGTCTTATCGTGGTGGTAATACGAAAAAAATTAAAAGAATCAATCGAGAAGAATGATTAAGAAAGATTTTTTTATAAAGTTTCCCTAAATTTTAAGCATACGAAATAATAGACAACATTTTTGACTTTTTTCTAAAAAGATTATTGATTAGTCTTTATAATAATTTGTTTTTCTTTATAAAGAAAGAGAAACATCTAAAAGGGGAGAAATAATGATAATGTTACAAAAACCAAGTAATCGTCCCAATAATACTAATTTTTCTTCAGGTCCTTGTAGCAAACGGCCTGGTTGGACTCTTGATGTTCTTAAAAATGCATTAGTTGGGCGTTCACATAGATCTAGAGAAGCAGAATTAAAACTTGCTGAAGTTGTTAATTTAACCCGTGAGATTCTTGAGGTTCCTTCTGATCATCGTATAGGAATTATGCCAGGATCAGATACCGGTGCTGTTGAGGCTGCTCTATGGTCTCTATTAGGTGAGCGTGGCATTGATATGGCAGCGTGGGAAAGTTTTGGGTTTGGGTGGAATAAAGATGTTGTCGAGCAATTAAAGCTTTCTGATGTGCGTCGTTTTGAAGCTCCTTATGGTGAAATACCAGATTTAACACAACTTGACTTTGATCGGGATGTTGTTTTTACATGGAATGGGACAACTTCTGGTGTGCGTATTCCTAATGCGGATTTCATTCCGCATAAGCGGGCTGGATTGACCATTTGTGATGCAACATCGGCAGCTTTTGCGCAATATCTTGATTTTTCAAAATTAGATGTTGTTACTTTTTCATGGCAGAAAGTTTTGGGAGGCGAGGCTGCACATGGTATGGTGATTTTAAGTCCTCGTGCTGTTGAGAGGCTTGAGAATCATGTTCCAGCTTGGCCTATGCCCCAACTTTTCTATATGACAAAAAATGGAAAATTGAACGAAGATATTTTTAAAGGAAAGATCATCAATACACCTTCTATGCTTTGTGTTGAGGATTTCCTTGATGGGTTGAAGTGGGCAAAATCTCTAGGAGGTGCAGCGGCATTAAGAGCACGGGTTGAGAAAAATTTTTCTGTACTTGATGCTTTTGTTCGCAAAACGCCATGGTTAGAATATTTGGCAAAAGATCCTGAAGTGCGTTCTAACACCGCTATTTGTTTAGATATTGTGGATCCAGTGATTACTGCTTTGGATACGGAAAGGCGAGTATCTTTTATAAAAGCGGTTGTGAAGCGTCTTGATGAGGAAGGGGTTGCTTATGATATCGGTTCGTATCGCGATGCTCCTCCTGGGCTTCGAATTTGGGCGGGTATAACAATTGAGGCTTCCGATCTTGAAATTTTAACACAGTGGCTTGAGTGGGCGTTCCAAGTTGAAAAAGCACAGCTTTAAATAATTACTGGTGATTTTCAAAACGTGTTTTTAAACAAAAAAGGATACGAGAGATTATGATGATCTTTCGTATTCTTGTATCAGACAAACAGCCTCTAAATATTACATGAATTGTAAAAGATTAAGACGGGGAATGAATGCTTTGTCAGGTGTTAGATACGCACAAATTAAAATCTCTAATGTTTTTACTTTTTGTAGCGAAAATGACAGATTTAAAATATTTGGGTATTTGCTTATCTTTATTATCATAAATTTGAAAATTTAATCACTTGAAGATTGAGAAAAATCTGAAATGAGGAGTCGCACTTGCTCTAAGGTTTCGTTATAAAGAAGAGTTTGTTTTTGAATGCTGGTTTTTTTGACCAAACACGACGGAGAAAGTTATGGCCAATGTAGTTGTTGTCGGTACACAATGGGGTGATGAAGGCAAAGGTAAAATTGTAGATTGGTTGTCTGAGCGAGCAGATATCGTGGTGAGATATCAGGGGGGGCATAATGCTGGCCATACATTGGTTGTTGATGGAGACAGTTATAAATTATCACTTTTACCGTCTGGTTTAGTGCGTGGCAAGTTATCAATTATTGGTAATGGTGTTGTTGTTGACCCTCATCATTTTGTTGCAGAAGTAAAAAAACTATGTAATCAGGGTGTAAAAATCACACCAGAAATTTTGCGTATTGCTGAAAATGCTCCTTTGATTCTTTCTTTGCATCGTGATCTTGATGCAATTCGAGAAAGCGGTTTATCTGGTTTAAAGATTGGTACAACAAAGCGTGGTATTGGACCGGCTTATGAAGATAAGGTGGGACGTCGTGCTATCCGAGTGATGGATTTAGCAGAAAAAGATACACTTATGGCTAAGATTGAGCGGCTTTTGAGGCATCATAATGCTTTGCGTCGTGGGATGGGTGTTTCAGAGATTGATTCTCGAGCACTTTATGATGAATTGATGCAAGTTGCGGATAAAATTTTGCCCTTTATGGATTGTACGTGGCGTCTTTTAGATGAAGGTTATCGAGGAGGGAAACACATTCTTTTTGAAGGTGCGCAAGGTGCTTTATTAGATAATGATTTTGGAACTTATCCTTATGTAACGTCATCTAATACAGTTGCTGGGCAAGCATGTACAGGTTCGGGGATGGGACCTGATGCAATTCATTATGTTTTGGGTATTGCAAAAGCTTATACTACACGCGTTGGAGAAGGGCCTTTCCCGACAGAGCAGATAAATGATATTGGTGAATTTCTAGGAGTGCGTGGACATGAATTTGGTGTTGTAACGGGTCGAAAGCGTCGATGTGGTTGGTTTGATGCTGTCTTAGTACGTCAGATGGTAACAATTTGCGGTGTTCAAGGTATAGCATTGACAAAACTTGATGTTTTAGATGGTTTGGATGAAATAAAAATTTGTATTGGTTATGAGCTTGATGGTAAAAGGATTGATTATTTACCTTCTTCCATGGGAGCTCAGGATCGGGTGAAGCCTATTTATGCAACATTAGAAGGTTGGAAGGAAGAAACAGCACATGCATTGAGGTGGGAAGATTTACCAGTGCAGGCTATTAAATATATACGCTATATTGAAGAACTGATTAATACAAAAGTGGCTTTATTATCCACAAGTCCAGAGCGTGAAGATACTATTCTTATTACGGATCCCTTTGTTAATTGATTATTGTTTTTAGATTTCTATATATGCTCTCTGTTCGTTTTTGTATCTTTTTACAAAAAAGTTTTTAAGAGCACGTAAAAGAAAGGTGCAAAATAGCATTGTTTATTTTTCATATTCATTTTACATTATTGCAATAGTTGTACCAATATTAAATGGCAACCAATTTAGAAGGCTAAAATAAAGTTTTTTGGCTTTACTATTGATTTTTTCTCAGTTTAAGAGAGATTATAGAGGAAATGGTAGATTTCGTTGGAATCTTAAAAAAGACAATTAATGCACAAAATAATATTACACCACAAGTGCGTAAGCGGATTTATAAGCGGGCTACCGAAACACTAGAACATCAATTTGTAACAGCAAAAATACCACAAGCAATAGCGGATGAACAAAGAAAGATTCTTCAAAGTTCTATTGCAACTGTTGAAGGAGAATATTTAGCAGTTGAAAAGAAACGGCTTTCTTCAGTTATTGGGTGGAATCCCACAAATATAAATGAAGATAAGAAATATACAAAAAAAACTATATTACCAAAAAATAATGAATTGTCAGAGGTAAACATAAAAAGAAAGCAAGATTTTGTTACACGTTCAAAGGATAACAAGGTATTTGTTGAGCTTTGTGTATCAGATATACCAGATGCAGAACCTGTTAATATGGAGACTGATGTGCCTTCTCAGCATGTTAATAGCAGTGTGTTAAAGATTTCTCCTTCGCAGGAAGATAATCCGCATATTGTTTCGCACATTTTTTCTCAGGCTTTACGTCGTGCTAATAAATCGTTAGTGCAAAGGCGTATTGTGATAAGTGCTGTTTCTGTTGTTAGTTTTGTTGTTTTACTTGTTGGTATTTTTTTTGTTGGTGAGCGTGTATTTGTATCAAATGATCATCAGTTTTTAGAAGAAAATCTTCAAGCTTCTCACAGAGTACCAAAGGCATTTCCAATTAAGAGAAAGTTAACACAACGCTTATTAGAGGATGGAAGTGAAATTGATGTTGGTTTAAAACAAGCGATAGATTCTTCGGATGAAGAAGTACTCTCAACAGTTGTTGATAGCAATTTGCAATCGCTTGAAAAATCAGGTGAAGCTGTTTTCTATCAAGCACGTACAAATTATGATGCAGAAAAGATAGCAACGGGAAGTGCTCGCTGGACGCTTATAAAAGAGTCTCAAGTGAAGGGGGCTCCAGAAGAAACAACTATACAAGGTGATATAACAATTCCTGATGAAGGGGTATCATTACGGTTAATTTTACGTCGTAATACCGATCAGTCATTTCCTGCTGCATATATTATGGACCTTGTTTTTATTCTTTCTGATAAATTTTCAGGTAAAGCTATAAGCAATGTTCAAGCATTAACCTTTAAAGCAAGTGAACAATCCATTGGACAGGCTTTAACAAGAACCATTGCTGCAAAGATTAACGATGACTTTTTTCTTGTCGCATTGAGTGGAAATCATCCATTTCTTGATCGAAATTTACAATTGATGCGAGAATTAGATTGGATGCGTTTGGTGTTAACGGATAAAAACGGGCGTATAAGTGAATTAACCTTTGCAAAAGGACCAACAGGTAAGTCTATTTTTAATGAAGTTATTGGACAATGGCTTGCACAACAAGATAAGTTAACAGTTCTTGGTCAAAAAAATAAAACATAGATGCAAAAAAATAAACGACTGTGAAGAATTTTCTACGACCGTCTTTATCAATTATATACCACATACATTCACTAAATCTTTACATATCAATAACTTAAAGAATTCGATAGACCAATTTACAAGTATAAAGCCAAGGCATGCTTTTTTTCATTTTCACATTTAAAGAATGTGCAAACCATTGGCTTTATACTTAACTCTAGGTTTTATACTTGACTTTGAGATAAAGTAGAATCTTTGATAGAGTTTTGCACTTTTTCAAATGCACGCATTTCAATTTGTCTTACTCGTTCTCGACTAATATTAAATTCACCAGAGAGTTCTTCTAGGGTTAGTGGTACATCGTTTAAACGACGCGCTTTAAATATACGCTTTTCGCGTTCATTGAGATTGTCCATGGCATTTATGAGCATGGAACGGCGATTTTCTAATTCACTTTTTTCAATTAAAATTTGTTCTTGATCGTTAGATTCATCCACCAACCAATCTTGCAACTCACTGTTTTCCCCTTCTTTTGTTCGAATTGGTGCGTTGAGTGAAGTGTCACCACCAAGCCTACGATTCATTGATACAACTTCATCTTCTGTGACATTCAACTGGGTTGCAATTTCTTTCACTTGTTCTGCATTGAGATCACCACTATCAAGTGCTTGAAGTTTACTTTTTAACTTACGAAGGTTGAAAAACAAGCGCTTTTGATTAGCTGTTGTCCCCATTTTCACCAAACTCCAAGAGCGCAATACATATTCTTGGATTGACGCTTTAATCCACCATATTGCATAGGTTGCAAGACGAAAACCCCGCTCTGGTTCGAAACGTTTAACAGCTTGCATGAGTCCAACATTGCCTTCTGAAATGACTTCCCCAATGGGAAGTCCGTAGCCCCGATATCCCATCGCGATTTTAGCTACGAGACGCAAATGGCTGGTTACTAGCTTATGCGCAGCTTTTAGATCATTATGCTCACGGTAACGCTGAGCTAACATATATTCTTCTTTTGGCTCAAGCATTGGAAAACGACGCACTTCTTCCAAGTAACGGTTTAAACCACCATCACCTGTCATTACTGATAATAAATTCATATGGGCCATATAGCACCCTCCTTTTGTTTGAATTCCCTGATAAGGCAAATTCTATGTTTTAGATAGCTAACTATCCTCATAACCTCACTCTAGCATATTTTTCAATTTTGTTCAAAAAAAGATATTTTATTGTGAAATCTTGAGAAGGGGAAAAGTTTCAATTCATTTTTTTAAAAAGCTCAATAAGTTTAGCCATATCTTGAGGCAGTGGTGCGGAAAACGACATAACTTTACCGGTAGAAGGATGTTCAAAAGTAAGACTTGCAGCATGGAGTGCATGTCGGTTGAATTGATCGATTGCATTTCTAATAGTGGGGTTGAATATGTTTGATTTTGTTTTAAAAGCGTTTCCATAAACTGTATCGCCTATGAGTGGATGCCCTATATGAGTCATATGAACACGGATTTGATGGGTGCGTCCAGTTTCCAAGCGACATTCCAGAAGGCTAGCAAAAGATGTTGAGTCTGCATGAGAGCCATATTTTTCAAGCAGAGAAACATGTGTAACAGCATGACGAGCATAAGGGTTTTGGTTATGGATGACAGCTTGCTTTGTCCGGTTATGGGGCGAACGGCCAAGTGATGCATCAATTGTCCAGACATTGCGCTGAGGTGTTCCCCAAATCAAGGCATGGTAGCGTCGATCTAATGCGCAGGTACGTCCATGATCAGAAAATTGAGCACTGAGACTTTTATGAGCTAGATCGTTTTTTGCAACAACCATAACACCGCTTGTATTTTTATCAAGACGATGGACAATACCAGGGCGTTTAACACCACCTATACCAGATAAACTATTCCCACAGTGGTAAATAAGGGCATTAACCAATGTACCGGTCCAATTTCCATTCCCAGGATGAACAACAAGACCAGCTGGTTTGTTAATAACAATGATATGATCATCTTCAAAAAGAATGTCCAATGCAATGGCTTCAGCGCTAGGTTCTGCATCACGAAGGTCCGGCATTTCCAATTCAATTATTTGGTTAGGTTTTAATTTTGTTTTTGGTTCCTTTATGAATTGACCATCAATTTTAAGACAGCCTTCACGGATGAGGGTTTGCAAACGCGAACGTGAGAGCACATCATGATATTGTTTTGCGAGCCACTGATCAAGACGTTGCCCAAGAGCACCTTCATCCGTTATTTTCTGTATTACCATACGATTCCTATTAAGTTTTTAATAAGATTTTACCAGTACGAAATTGCTTTACTATCGAGAAATTCTTTAATTCCCCAATGTCCTCCTTCACGAGCGCGCCCAGAAAATTTTACACCTCCAAAGTAGCTTCCACTGGGTAATCCATGTCCATTAACTTCTACCATACCAGAGCGTACTTGTTCCGCAATACGACGACATTTGTTGCGATCTTGCGATTGAATATAGTTTGTAAGACCATACTCAGTCTCATTCGCTAAAGCGACGGCTTCTTCTTCTGTACTAAAAGAAAGAATCGAGAGAACTGGACCAAAGATTTCTTCTTTAAAAATACGCATATGAGGTTTTACATCAGCAAAGACTGTTGGACGGACATAATAACCGCGTTCCATTCCTTTTGGTAAACCAGTCCCGCCTGCAACAAGAGTTGCACCTTCATCAATTCCCGATTGGATAAGATCTTGAATTTTATCATATTGTTTTTTTGAAACAACGGGCCCAATATGATTTCCTTCTTGGCAGTTTGGTCCTACTTTTGTTGTTTCTGCAATATCTTTGGCTATTTTCACGGCTTTGTCATAGATGCTCTGTTCCACAAGCATACGAGTCGGTGCATTACAACTTTGTCCACTATTATAAAAGCAATGTCGTGCACCACGTTGAACAGCATCTGAGTCGGCATCAGCAAAGATAATATTCGCTCCTTTTCCCCCAAGTTCCAGACAGACTCTTTTTAAAGTAGCGCTGGCATTTTTAGAAATATCTTTTCCTGCTCTAGTTGAACCAGTAAAGCTGATCATTTCTAAATCTGGATGTGCAGAGAGGTAAGAGCCGACAGTCGCACCATCACCATTGATTAAATTAAAAACACCGGCTGGAAGTGCGGCTTCATCTAAAAATTCAGCAAAAAGCATAGCAGAAAGAGGCGCAATTTCAGAGGGCTTTAACACCATGGTACAGCCAGCCAAGAGAGCAGGAATAACTTTAAGAGTTACTTGATTCATGGGCCAATTCCATGGCGTAATTAATCCTACGACGCCGATAGGATCGTAGTGAAGGATTGCTTGCTCATTTCCCTTTATTAAAGTTTCTTGGAACGAAAACTCTTTATAAGCTTCGATAAAATTGCGAATATGGGAACTTCCTGTTGCAGTTTGCGCATTAAGCGCCATATCAATCGGTGCTCCCATTTCCATTGAAATGGTTTTTGCCATGTCTTTGGAACGTTTTTCGTAGATCTCTAGAATTTTTTCAACAAATCCAAGACGCTCATTTGGTGACGTTGTTTTCCATTTTTGAAACGCTTCTTTAGCCGCATTAATTGCTTTATCGGCATCTTTTGTACTTCCAAGGCTAATGACAGCACAAGCCTCCTCTGTTGATGGATTAATGACGTCAAAATCGTGAGGAGTGCTTGGCTCATCCCATAGACCATTGATATAAAATTTCCGTTTATTAAACATAATTCACTCCCTTTTTTCTATTTGTATTTATGTAATTATGATTGTCTTAGTCTAAGCCTTTTTAAACGAGGATAACAAGGATAATCTTATAAAAACGTGAGAAATTAGATTATATCGTGATAATTGAGCATGGAGAATTCAATAGAGCAATGCTTATTGTATTATTGAGACTAGTTTCTTTTATGAAAAGGGAGAGAAAGAGAGGCATAGACAATTTTCTTGAAGCTTTTTTATCATGAAGTTTTCTTCAAAACAAATGAAATACGAGCTCTATGACACCATAAACTGAGTAATTTATATCGTAAATATGCAAAAGGCAGATTATGAATATGCATTATGGCATTATTTTTTTCATTAAAAAGTAACCATCAGCAAAAGGTTATTAACCTTCGTATGATAGTTTCTACGAATTCTTTTTGAAAAGGTTATTTTTCTCATTGCTATAAATTTGTTGGGTGCCATGCATAATTCGAAAACAAAATCTATTTCTACGTCTTCTTTTTCTGATGATAGTACGGAAGGTGCATCAAGAGAAGATTTATCTGTTAAGATTACTGAGATATTTCCTTATCCGGAAGTGTGGAAAAAGGCATTTGCTCTCGGAAAAAACGTCCGTTTCACGAGAACCCCAGAAGTTGAGATTTTGCGTCGTCGTATAGAAACAGATCCAGTTTTTGCAAAACAGTTTAAAATTTTTACGAAGCAAGATCAAAAAAAAATTACAGATACAGATATTGTACGTTGTAACAAGAAAACAACAAATATTCTTTCGACAAAAAAAGTCATTAATCCTCAATCAATAGAGAATAAAACATCAGTTTGTCATTCAACGGTTTTGAAGCAGTTGTCACGTCAAACTACTCGTATGCCGTCAGCAAATATTCCACTTGAGGAGGATAAACAAGAACATAAATTACAAGTGGAAAATGTGCTACAAAAAATAAAACCTGCGTTGCATCTTTCTGATGATGCATTTTTTGAGTGTGAATCTTTGATATTTGAGCATGTGGAGACTCAAATATCAAAAGAGGATGGAACATCAATTGACACGACAAATGAAATTACACCGGATATTCCCACAGCCTTTGATGAGTCAATAACTGCTCTTTACCGTGTTCTTGAATACCGCTTTCCACAACTCTATGATTCAATTACATCAGAATCTCCAGCGGAAAGGATGCGAGGTGTTGAGAAAATTTCTGATTTAATGCATACAAATAATGATACTACTAAAGAGTGTCATTCTAAGCTTTCTGTTGAAGATTTTGCTCATACGTTAAGTAATACAGGGGCGTTAAGTGATGCAGGGGCTAGTATAGAGACTGAAAATACCAATAATATTGTCGCCAATAATACTGTTGATTGTATAAACAAAGCCGTCAAAAAGAATTCAAAAGATTTTTCTGTGATGCAAGCAAACAGTAAAACTAAAACATTGCAATCTACTCGTATGCCATTAGGTAATTATGATTCTGCGTTTATGCAAAATATTCAATCTATTGACTGTGATGTTTATGAATTTCCTCCGATCAACTTATTACAGGAACCTGTTTTTCATGAAGGTACGATGATTCCTCAAGAAACATTAGAACGTGGTGCTGGACTTTTAGAAAGTGTTTTGGAAGATTTTGGCATTAAGGGTGAAGTTATCCATGTTCATCCAGGGCCAGTGGTAACAATGTATGAATTTGAACCCGCTGCGGGTGTAAAATCATCACGCGTTATTAATCTTTCTGATGATATTGCGCGTTCTATGTCTGCTATTTCTACACGCGTTGCTGTAATTCCTGGACGGAATGTTATCGGGATTGAGTTACCCAATGCGGTTCGTGAAACCGTTTATTTACGGGAATTAATCCAAACACGTTCTTTTCGTGAAAGTGAATTTAAACTTGCTCTTGCTTTGGGGAAGGGGATTAATGGTGAACCGGTCATTGCAGAATTAGCAAAAATGCCTCATTTATTGGTTGCAGGAACAACAGGATCAGGCAAGTCTGTTGCAATTAATACAATGATTTTGTCGATTCTTTATCGTATGACACCAAAGCAGTGTCGTTTGATCATGGTTGATCCTAAAATGTTAGAGCTCTCTGTTTATGATGGCATTCCACATCTTTTAACACCCGTTGTCACAGATCCCAAAAAAGCAGTAACAGCTTTAAAATGGGCGGTTCGTGAAATGGAAGAGCGTTATCGCAAAATGGCTAAGTTGGGTGTGCGTAATATTGATGGTTTTAATGCACGCGTTGCACTTGCCGCTCAAAAAGGCGAAACGATCATGTGTACTGTTCAGTCGGGTTTTGATAAGGAAACAGGGGAAATGCTTTATCATGAAGAAGCCATGGATCTCACGCAGCTTCCTTATATTGTTGTGATTGTTGATGAGATGGCTGATCTTATGATGGTGGCAGGGAAAGAGATAGAGAATGCCATTCAGCGCTTAGCGCAAATGGCGCGTGCGGCAGGTATTCATCTTATTATGGCAACGCAACGTCCTTCTGTTGATGTTATCACAGGTACAATTAAAGCGAACTTTCCTACCCGCATTTCTTTTCAAGTAACATCAAAAATTGATAGTCGTACGATCTTGGGTGAACAAGGTGCTGAAACGCTTTTAGGTCAGGGGGATATGCTTCATATGGCTGGTGGTGGACGCATTGTGCGCGTTCATGGACCTTTTGTTTCTGATGAAGAAGTTGAATCCATCGTTGCACATCTAAAAATGCAAGGTAAACCTGATTATTTAGCAACGGTAACAGATAATGAAGACGATAACAAAGAGGATACTTCTGCTGATTCAGCTGCTGGAAATTCTGAGGAAGAAAATTTTGATGAAGAGGGTGAGGAACTTTATAACCAAGCTGTAAAAATTGTTATGCGTGATAAAAAATGTTCAACATCTTATATTCAGCGCCGACTTTCAATCGGCTATAATAAAGCAGCTTCTCTCGTCGAGCGGATGGAAGAAAAAGGCATTGTTGGAGCCGCTAATCATGTTGGAAAACGTGAAATTCTACTCAATGAAGGAAAATAAACAAACACATTTAAAAATATGCAATTTTTTAAATATCTGACAGTCATTATTTAACAGTCATTATTTAAATGTGCTTGTTTTATTTTTTATATAATATTAAAAATTTAAATGGAGAGTAATAAAGAAAAAGCGATCTTTTGTATTAAGACTTCTGATAAGGTAAACAAGCTGATATCAAAGGAGATTATGAGATATTTTTAACATTTCTAAATGATCTGGAATATAAAGAAATTAAACAAATCTTTATATGAGGACAGATGATTTGTGTTCTCTTTTTTACAGAGAAATTTTTTAATAAAATAGTGCGGTGGCATATTTTTTGTTTTTTCTTTTGTAGCGATTCTAATGAAAGAAAGATCTTTGGGAGATTATTGAGAGCATCATAAGAAAAATGCCCAATATGCAAGTTCTGTTGCATAGGATACTTTAAAGCGTCACGCTGAATTTATTATCATTTGATATTATTGGCTCAAGAAAGATGTTCTTACGAGAAGCTTTATTTGAAAAAGAGATTTTTATAATGCAGTATATTGATTTATAGTAATTTATCATTATTCACAGTGAATAAAAGTCTCAAACATTGTAAGATTTTCTCATTTCAAATCTGTTTCTGTTGAAACAATTAAAACCATTTTCTTGCGTATCATAATAATGTACGAGTAAAAAAGTTAAAAAATAAAAAGGCTTCTTATGAACGCCTTCAAATGCCGAGAACTATTGGTAACATTAGGGGCTGAAATTAGTATAATGATGGTGCTAACAAGCTCTTTTATAAGCATAAAAATGGTAGTGCACAATGCCTTGATATCCTCTATAGGGACCTTTACATTACACCATTTACGGATACTGTCGTAAAATAAGCTTGCGGATCTTGAGAGATATCTTTTCAAAACAGGCGCATGAATGCGTAAAATAAGTGTATTCTTTTTGAGTACTATTTATGCGAGGGATATGTTACCATTATTGTAACAAGATTTATTACAATAATGGGTGAATAAGCAACAAGAGCTGGAAGCTTCTTTTTATTCTTGTTTTGTTGATGAAACAGTCAAAATTTTGCTACAGACAATTGATATGAGATATCAAGTTATTTTAACCAGAATAGATAATTGTAAACAAATTAGCATTATTCATTTGAGAGTAAATTCAACACTTTTTAGTTTTAGTTATGCCATTAAAAGCAGATGAGTTAAAGTTAAATACAAATGAATTAAAATGTCAGCAAGAAGCTTTTCGTTTTACACCAGAGCTTTTGCCACGGCCTTTTACGTGGGAAATCGATCACAATGGTTTGTTTTGTGAAGTCTCAAAAGAGCTAGCTGAAGTTGTTGGTCCTCTCTCTTCTTCTATTTTAGGGTGTAGTTTTCATGAGCTTGCTCATCAATTTAATGATGATCGATATCTGGTTCTCAGTCGTTTTATTGAAGCGGCTATGCCTTGGAGTAAAGAGATTGTTCAATGGCCTGTTGATGGTTGCTTACAATGGCTTGATGTTGAATTGTCAGCTTTGCCAATTTTTGATGTTAAAAAGCAGCTTAAGGGGTTTCGTGGCTTTGGTGTTTTAAAAATACAAAAAAAAGTCCAAGAAAAAAGAAATGAAAAGCTAGAAACAGAAATGCCATGTCTTACGGAGATAGAACGCTCAGCTTTTCGTGAAATTGCAGAGCAATTGCGTGATGAATTGAATTCATCGGTAAAAGAAGAAAATTTAGTTGAAGAAACAGCTATTCAGTTACCATATGCACAAACATTGCCGGTAAATGCTATAGAACAAGCTCTCGTAAAAGAGCCCGCTGCAGTTTTATCATTGTTGGATACAGCAACAAATGGTGTTTTATGGTTGGATGAAGAGGGCTTTGTTCAATCAGCGAGTAGGGCAGCCTTAGCATTAATGGGTTATGAAATAAATGAACTACGAGGACAACCATTCTCTTCATTATTTACTTTGCAAAGCCGACTTTTGGTTGAAAAGTATTTTAAATCAATCCGTATGGAGGGAAAAAATCAGGTTTTAAATCGCAGTGAAACCGCTGATTTAATGACAAAAAATCATAAAAATATAACCGTTTTGATAACGATTGTATTTTTGGCAAAGCAAGGCAATTATGCTGTTATGTTGCGTGATAGGACACAAACAGTTCCATCAGGAGAAAAAAAAGCAGAAGAGGATAAAATCGTTGGAGTTGTTCATGAAATACGAACACCTTTGAATGCTCTTATTGGTTTTGCAGAAATTATGAGAGAAGGCCGTTTTGGTTCGATAGAAAATGAGCGCTATCATGGATATTTACGCGATATTATTTCCTCTGGAAAACATATATTATTGCTGATTAATCAATTACTAGAGTGCTCGAAGATAAATTATTCTGGTTCCGATAACCAGATTGATTCTTCCCTTATTTCTGAAACATTTGATGTAATATCTTGTTTACGTGCGACGATAGCTTTTCTTGAAACTCAAGCCAATCAGAACGGCATTATCATGCGTATTGTTGCTCCACCCCACGTTCCATTTATTCCTGTATCACAACAAGTGTTTCGCCAGATTATATGGAATCTTCTTTCCAATGCTATTCGTTTTACACCTTTGGGTGGACAGATTATTGTTCACGTTTCTTATAGAAAAGAACGTGTAAAAATTTCAGTGAGTGATAATGGTATAGGGATGAACGAAGAAGAGATTATACAGGCACTGCAACCTTATGGTCAAGTAGAGCGCAAAGATGGACGATCTGGTGATAGCGCTTTTATGGGAACAGGTTTAGGCCTCCCAATGTGTAAAGCAATGGTGGAAGAAAGAGGGGGACAATTTTTACTGTTCTCAAAACCCAATCATGGAACAACTGTGGAAATGTTTTTTCCTCGTGTTCCATGATGTAAATCTGGCATAAAATTATTTTTTCTTAGCCAAAAGATCTCTAATTTCTGTTAAAAGTTGTTCTTCTGAAGACGTTTTTTTGGGGCTTTCTTCTTCTTTTCTACGAATTTTATTCATAGCCTTAACGAATAAAAAAAGAACCCAAGCAATAATGAGAAAATTGATAAGTAAAGTAATAAAGTGTCCATAGCTAATGGTTGCTCCAGCTGCTTTGGCGGCACTCAATGTTGCTTGTTTTTCGCCAGCAAGTTGAATAAACATATTAGAAAAATCAATCCCACCTGTAATCAGCCCAATGATTGGCATAAAAATATCATTGACAATTGAGTTGACCAAGCTACCAAAAGCACCCCCTATAATCACACCGATAGCAAGATCAATCATATTACCTTTTAGGGCAAATTCTTTGAATTCTTTAAGCATTGCGTTTTCCCCTTTATATAAGCGATATACGGTAATTTACTTACCGCTTTTGATGAAAAAGGAAAGGGCAGATTTTATTTTTAGGATTATATTACGATATTAATATTATTTTCAAAGAACTTTATAAGGTTTAATAAAGAGCTTTAGGGCTCTATTTGAATGTACATAGAATATTTCCTAGAAAAAAGCTTTTTTGATAAAAACTATATCTGCTTTTTCAACAGAAAGTAGAAAACTGTAGCTTAATTTATATAATTTCCTCAAGATCTTTATGATAACATTAAAAAGAGAGATTTTTACACAATACTACAAAATGAGTAGTGTTGAAAGTTGAGCTATCAGAAAGCTTTTCAAATGAAGTGCATATATTAGCATAACATTTTGTCATAAAAAGAGAATTTAGGAATAAAAAATATATTTCAGCACTGATAGAAGAAATAGATAGATGAGACAGGAGTAAAACTTATAATTTAATTCCTCTTAATTTAGTAAGCGATAATAGCAATTAGGAGGGCATTATGGCTTATCTAAAAGCTATTTGTATTGGGTTACATGAGCTAAAATGGCGATAATTCGGATGGAAGAAACACATTTCATCTGCTGGAAGATTGTATCAGTTTATAAATAGCAGAGCTCTAGGGTTTGCAAGATCATTTTGGTTTGGAAGTCGTTGGTATAATGTTTGAGTTCAATAATCAACTGTCATTACTTAAAATATATGTTAGGCAGAGCACTTAATAGATGCAAAATTGTATTTAATACATCAGAAATGGTAAAGAAAACAACGCAGATTATCAATAGAGTACAAATTGATTGAACATTCTGTTGCTCATAAATAGTGCAACAATAGTATGAATTTAGATGATTTTATGAACCATGTATCCTATAAATGCTAGGAAAAAATAGCTTTATAGAACAAGCTTTGTTTCTATTGAAAACAATATTACACAAAGGAACTTTGGGAATAGAGATAATTTGCCTGCATTTTTAAGAAAATTATGAGCGTGCCTGCATAAGGCGTCATAAAACCATGACTATGGTAAGAGCCATTGATGTTCCAATTCATGCTGAATTTTATAAGATTAGGATTCATATTTTAATCTTTAAAAAATGTCGAAAAAGAGAAACGTTTTTTAAAGAATAAAAAGTTTTTACACGGTATGCATCAATATAAATGTGTATGGTTATTAATGGATTTTTATGCTGAAGTTTCTTATAGAAGAGAGCAGTATTATTTGGATAATATGCTCTCTTTGATTAGTAATCTTTTGTGTTAAAAGGTAGAGGTGAGGTGCGATGGATCATTTTTATGTTGTGGAGAAGAATTGATGAGTTTTTTTCGTTGTATTGGCCGTTCTGCCTTATTTATGTTGGATCCAGAGCAAGCACACGGTTTAGCGATTCTTGGGCTGAAAAGTGGATTAAATGGTTGTCAAAAGGTTGTCGATAAACGATTGTGTGTAACTGTTGCTGGTCTTGAGTTTGAAAATTTTATTGGTCTTGCAGCGGGGTTTGATAAAAATGCAGAGGTTGTAGATGGTATTTTTCGGTTAGGATTTGGTTTTACTGAAATTGGGACAGTGACACCAAACTCTCAGATTGGAAATCCTAAACCACGGCTTTTTCGTTTAAAAGAAGATGAAGCGATTATTAATAGAATGGGCTTTAATAATGATGGACATCAAGTTGTTTACAATAGATTACGTGCGTGTAAAAAAACTGGTGTTATAGGAGTCAACATTGGAGCCAATAAGGATACGGTCGATAAGATTGATGATTATACTGTTGGTATTGCTCATTTTTATGATGTTGCTGATTATTTTACGGTTAATATTTCTTCTCCTAATACACCAGGTTTACGTGATTTACAGGCCCGTGACAGTTTGCATCTTTTGTTGAGTGCAATTTCGCAAGAGCGAAATGAGCAAGAGAACAAGCACGGATTCTCCATTCCCATTTTTTTAAAAATTGCTCCCGATTTATCAGAGAAAGAATTAGATGATGTTGCTGAAGAAATAAAACTTTCTGATTTTAATGGGCTGATTGTTTCTAACACAACTCTTTCACGCCAAGGTCTTAGTAATAGTCACTTCCGTAATGAAGAGGGTGGGCTTTCTGGACGTCCACTCTTTGAGCGTTCTACTATTATGCTTGCAAAAATGCGTCAAAAATTAGGGAAGGAGATTGCAATCATTGGCGTTGGCGGTGTAAAGGATGCACAGACTGCTTTGGAAAAAGTAAAAGCTGGTGCAGATTTGATTCAATTATACAGTGGGATGGTTTATGAAGGTCCAGATCTTGTCATAACTATTCTGCAAGAGATTTTGCAGATGATGCAACAAGATGGCGTTGATAACATAAAAGGCTATCGTGATCATAGTCTTGAGCATTGGGCAAAATTTCCTTTGTAAAAAACGCTTTTTTCTTCACAAAAAATTGCGAGATTTTTTTAAAGGGGCTTGCAAACTTTGTTGATTTTCCTTATGTCACATAAGCATAAGAATAAATGTTTACGAAATCGTGAACAGTTATGATACATTTTCTTTTTATGCGGTTGTAGCTCAGTTGGTTAGAGCGCTGGTTTGTGGCACCAGAGGTCGTAGGTTCAAATCCCACCAACCGTACCAAAAAATTTTATTGAAAATACTGAAAATGGATATACAAGACGAACAAACGGCTCACTGAGGATCTTTTATCAATGACTGTAGTTGCTTGGGGGCATAATATTGTACAAAAAAAACGCATGGCATAAAGTACAGAAAACCAATAAAGGCGCATTGCACTTCTCTTTTAAGAACTGGGCATCTCCTCTTACCTTAATGCGTTCTCATTATGCATCCTTTACACAAGACTTGCGATGGAAAGACTTTACGGAAAAAATCAATGTGTTTTGTTTAAAAGATCCGAGCTTAATATGCCCTTCAATATGGAAGGGTATTTCACAATGTTTGTTGTGATGAAGCAATTGCTCTCTCTTGGCATGCCTCTGGCTGTTGGGTTTATCTCTCAGATGATGATTTCCTTCACAGATGCAGCGCTTGTAGCGCATTTAGGCGTGCAAGCCTTGAGTGGTACAATGTTAGCTCTGAGTATATTTAGTTTTGTTATGTTGTTTGGGCTAGGTATTATTACCGCGGTTGCACCAAAACTTGCGGAAAGTTTTCGTAGACAAGATAGATATGCATTGAAGGCATGGTTTGATCAAGGAATATGGCTTTCCCTTTTGATTGGAATGATGAGTGCGATCATTTTACTCAACACGAGGAATATTTTGTGTTTTCTCGGCCAAGATGGGACAATTGCCAATATAGCGCAGGAATATAATAGTGGTGCTGCTATAGGGGTGGTGTTTTTTTATCTTTATGTGAATAGCCGGGGATTACTGTCAGCAATTGGTAATCCAAAGCCGTTAACCTGGGTTATGCTTGCGGCTATCCTTGTGAATTTTCTTATCTCTTGGCCGCTTATTTTTGGTATAGGTTCTATAAGCGGATTAGGTGTCTTTGGTGCAGGAATTGCGAGCAGTTTGATCCGTATTTTAATTGTTATTGCAGCAGCAATAATTTTGTCCCGCAATTCTGCTTTTCATTCTTTTCGCTTTAATTATTTGAGACAAAAGTTAGAGATTTCACGAATAATAAAATTGCTGCGAGTAGGGCTACCCATTGGTATACGTATTCTTATTGCGGAGGGCTTTCCTTCGTTCATTGCATTCATGATTACGGCTTATGGGGTCGAATCTTTGGCCGCACATACGATAGGGATGCGTCTCGATATGCTTATTTCTGTGGTGGCTTTGGGGATTTCCAGCGCAGCCGCAACAATAGCAGCGTGGTATAGAGCAGATAGGAATAATATGGCTCTAAAACAATTGCGTATGAATGTCACTGTTTTTGCTGTAACTTATGTCTTGTTTTTATCAGGGATTGTTTATCTCTCTTATGGATTCATCCTTACAACCATCTTTAATATTTCTTCAGAACGCGTTGTTGTTTTCTCTTGGAAATTGCTTCCGTTCATTTTATTGTCTTTTGCTTTTGGCACTTTAGGTGCTATGCTCAATGGCATACTTGTGGGCTTGCTTGATACGTTTTGGTCAACAATTGTTGTAGCAATAAGTTATTGGGGGTTAGGCCTATTTGGGGGAGCGCTAATGGCGCATTTTTTTGAATATGGCTTTATTGGCTATTGGTTTGGCATGATTGGTGCAAGCTTAATCGTTTCTATCTTTAATTATATGCGCGTGGGTTATTTAATAAAATGCAATCCTATGTTTGGGGCAGAGTGAGTGTTATAAAAGCGCTTGTAAAGCACTAGCTGTGAAGGCTTAGCTACTCATCGTCCATAGAGGCTGTTTTACTTCTATGGAGATAACAATATAGGTTACAAAACTTGCTTAATATTGAAAAGAAGTGTCTTTGATTGTAGTCTCAATATTATTTATTGAGTTTTTAAAATAATATAGGTTTATTAAAATCATTCGGCTACAATTTAAGAGTAAGTTCGGTAGATTGGAAGAGTTTAATACCTTAAAAAATGACGAGAAAAAACGTGCTTATATTCATACGCCGTTGAGGAGTCATTTAAAAAAGTTATTGTTTTTATAAGTTATTACCATTGCGATGCTAAAGTGTATACATTTGTCAAAACAATCGCAGACGCTGACGATGTTATTCTTGCAAGCCCTGTTTATCACAGGTCTTATTCAGAGACTTTGAAGAACGCTTTTGATAATTTAGATTGTGATGCTTTTTGGGATAAAGTTGTTGGTCTTCTCTCTCATGGCAGTACAGCAAAAAATGCGCTACTGTCATGTAAATATTTGGTACCAGTTGTGCATACGCTTTATAGACAAGCTCTGCAATATCAAGTTGCTTCGGCTAAAGATGATTTTGTGTCTGAGAATGCAGGCCGTACATGGAGATTGAACAGCGAAGATGTACGGGCTCGCTGCGCACATCTTGTTGATGAAATGTATAAATTTTAAAATAATAAGGGTGGAGGATATGATCAAAAATGATAAGAAATACCGTTAGTTAGTCGTTGGTAGTACAGGAATATTGGTGCCCTTTTGCCGGTCATGAGGGCTGAACAACGTGATTATCGCAGCGCGTTTTTATTCTCATCAATCCAAAATTGAGCTATTTCAGACAAGGGCTAAATGTATATTTTGGAGATTATTATAAGCCATAGACACAATTTTTAAAAAGGGTACCACTATGGACGGGCTTGAAATATTGCATATTATGGAGGGCATTCGCCTGCACATGTATTTTTGTGTAGATTGAGATTGAGCGGTTGGCCTTCTTACCGAAGCCTCTGCGTATTGTTCATGTTTTTGGTTCTAATGCAGAGGATAAAATAATCTCTGGATGTGCGCATCATAATAAGATGGATTCTACATCTGTAAAATTAGGTCGGAAAAGGCGATCATAGAGCTGACGGTGGTCAATAAGAAAAGTGTTTATGATCATGAGATTTGTGAGAGCCGTATTTAGAAAGAGTTTGCGCAAAATCTCGATAATGACTCTGATGTAAGATTGTTTTTTAAACTGCCAAGAAGTTTTAAAATAGCCACTCCCATTGGTTCTTATACGCCTGATTGGATGTTTTTTTAGAGTGAGATGGCGCACAAAAGCTTTATTTTGTACTGGAAACAAAAGGAACGAATAGCGAGTTTGATTTGCGCCTTAAAGAAATGCTGAAGATTAAATGCGGCAAGGCGCATTTTACCGCTCTTGAGACTGGTGTGGTGTTTAACGAGGCACCGGTGATGAGTTGGCGCGATTCTAAGCGGGGATGGTGGTAGAGAGAGTGGGGCTGTGGTAAGAGTGGGCGGCACGAATGACGCTGTCTTTAGTTGCGTACCGCCAAGCTAATTTTGTGCTTTGCGAAATTCGCTAAGGCTTTTGGACGTACTGCGTTTACCGCGTAATAAAATCTTATGAATATCATGCAGAAGGCGCGCGCAGAAGGGGGTGATTACGTGACTAGCTTCCCAATGCCGTAATTAAGTACAGCCACATAATGAGATAGCTCTTCAATATCATTAGTCACACTGATACTTTTTCTTTATTTTCAAACAATAATAGGTCAGATGGTAACGGTTATGTCCTTTCTATCTGAGAAAAGAGTAGCACCGCTTGCGTATATGCACGAGTAAAAGTCAATCAACATTGGTCTGAGGTAAAACCGCCAATTATTTCTAATACACCTAAGGATTTCATAGCTTGCTCTAACGGTTTATATAAAGCCGCCCTTTTAAAAGGTGGATTGGGTGGAAAATTTATTGGGATATAGGCTTTATGAATCTCTCGAACTAAGCTTTCTACTATGCAGGCCCTAAGGCGTGATTGCATATATGGTCGCATCTGTTGCTGCGTTGTGTAGGCAAAGATCCTAAACTAGGAAAGGAGGGCTGCTCTTTTGATTACAAAGGAAGAATACGGCGCGTAAGTGCAGCAAAATGTATTTTGAGGAGCAGTAAAGGGGTGAGGCATTTGATGTCCAGCGGGTAACGGATTAACTGGAGTATAAGTGGGTATTGCTAGGGCGGAGTTTTTGGTTAAGAATTGCACTTCGTACGCTATAAGCTCTCTGCATCTTTCATATAGGCGTTGGATCATCGCCCAATGCAACGTAAAGGGGCTGTTTTGTCTTTAGCGCTTGTTTGGCTGCTTCTATAGTGCCGCTGGCTCTATCAGCCACTATGGTGATAATTTTCTCGTCCAAAGAACAGATCAATCGATTGCGTAATAGGGTATGTGTGCCTTTTTTGACCGTGTCTTTTTTAAAAAGCAGCTGTTACCTCGTGGCAGGATTGGGTGTGTTTATATGATCAGCCTGCCAAAGAAAAGGAAGCGTTATCGCGATAGCCACCAATAGGAGCCCAGCGATAAAGGTGGCAGCAAACTGCAATGATATAAAAGAACCAAGGACGCCGACCAAAAAGCTTCCGACCGGCGTTCCAGCATAGCCTATCACTCGAAAAGCAGAATTAGCTCGCCCGAGAAGTTGCTTTGGTGTGAGGCGCTGCCTGAAGGCGGTAACACCAATAAACCATAAGCTTGCTCCAACGCCAGCGATAAAGGTGACGCCCCATACGACGACAGCACTTTTTGAAAAGGCTGGAACCAGCAGTAAGACAACCGTTCCTAAACCGTCAGTGAGAACAGCTAGGCGCACCGGTGCATAACGTATACGCGGTGCAAATAGGGCACCTGCCATTGTTCCAAGCGCGTAGGCTGCAAACATCACGCCATATTGGCTGCTATGTAGGCCCAGATACCGACCGTCGGTAACGAAGAAGATGAACGAGGTTAGGAATGCTCCAAATACCACCGATAGAAAGAATGTGAGTAATGTAAGGGAGGTAAGATGCCGATTTGAAAAAATGAAATGAAAGCCGGCAATGATATAACGGAAAGTGATGTTTTCTTTATCAGGTGTTGGCGATGTCGGAACAGCATGGCGAGCGGTAAAAATCAATGCGATAAAAAGCACGATTAACAGGCCGAGAAATAGCAGTGTGCTATGCGCTAAAATGCTGCTTGTTATGACAGGGGCAAGAAAATAGGAGACCCCGAAATCTAAAAACAAGACAATTGAGTAGAAGGTCATCAATCGCTCTCCCTCCATGATAAGTGGTGGAATCGTCATTATATAAGCTTCGGCAGAAACGACGATGAATCCAGCAATGGTTGCATAGAAGAAAATTTGTTCGGCTGGAGTAATCTGTATCATGAGCAGTATGAACAGGACAATATGCAGTAGCATGAAGATGAAGAGAGCTGAGGTGGCAAGTTTTATTTTGTCGCAGCGATCAAGTAAAACGCCTGCAAGGATGCCGAAAATTGGCCACGCTAATGAGAAGAGACCTTGCGCCCAACTTACTCCAACTACGCCATATCCAGATTGTCTTGCTAATAGCGGGATGGCAGTGCGCAAAGCACCGCTGAGTAAGGCGAGCAGACTAACGGTGAGGCAAAAATAGCGTATGTTCTTGTTGGCAAAAAGCGTGAACATTCTGTTCTCCTTAAGATGCCACACAGATTTCCGCTGGTCCATCAAGTACGGCGGTTGTATTCAGCATGTTTGCGACATAGTCGTCCAAGATATTCCTGTCTTCCTGAGGGAGAAGAAAATACATAAGGTTGGAATACCATTGCCAACCACGCTGAGTCAGCTGGAGATCGTTATCACTTTCTGCGATGAGACCTGCACCTATAAGTTGCTGTAGGTTATTGTATACGAAAGAGGGAAGTGCGGTCCAGTCAATTCTTTCTTTTTTGGCGTAGCCGTTATAAGGTAGCCGCATACACAAAGCCTTGGAGGCTTGTTGCTCCGCTGATACCCAATTGTAGTACACTTTTGATTTGCCTTTAAGTTGTATGTCGGTAATGTATCCGCTTCGACTGGGATTGGCGCGAGTGACGAGTGAGCCAAGAATCGACTGTGCTGACACCCCAAAGCCAACCACATAATCATCATGATAACCATGCAAATATTTGTGATAGCGGAAATAATTAGCTGAACTCGTTTTAGCGAGCGTTAGAGGAGTGTTATTGGAAATTTTGATATAGGAATGCCCATTACACGGCGCATAGCCGCAGCTGCGCATAACGATGTCGCTAAATAATCGAAGCATCTGTCGATGTTGTAGGCTGGACGGTTTCAGCCCTTTTTGTGCGTAAGACTTATGCAGTTGCGACGTGATAGCCAGATTGTTAATTGCATAGAGGTTGATGGTTTCAGGGTGAAGCTCGCTGGCTTGCTTCAAATCGTATAATAGTTCTTCGGCTTGCTGGCTGTGTATGCCATATAGTAGGTCGAAACCGACATGTCCAATTATCTCTTGTGACCAAGCCACGGTATTGTTGATTTGTTCACGTGTTGAGGTGAGGTTAAACAATGATCGGAAACGCTCAATGAAACTCTGTATACCGAAGCTGATCCGGTTAACGCCGATCTCACGGGCAGCATAAAGTTTATCACGTGTGACGCTCTTCGGTTCGCTTTCCAGTGTAAATTCGGCTAAGGAAGAGAGCTCAAATTCGGCATGCAATACTTTTCCGATGTGTCGGATATTATCTGCGGACAAAAGCGACGGTGTGCCACCCCCTATATAGATGCTGCGGATGGGACCTCTAAGCGAGCGAATGAAATTTCCTTTGTTTCTGATCTCTGTGGTAAGCGCTGAAATATAAGCTTCGATTTGTTTAACGTGCTTGTAGGCCCCTTTCTGAAAGGGACAGAAGGAACAGATGGTTTCGCAAAAGGGAATATGCAAATAAAGAGAAATGGTACGCGCTTGTGGAATCTGCTTACTGTGCGCTAGTTTATTAAAGTCTAGGTAATCGTAAAATTCATTTGAAATAGTGCGAAATAACGGATATGTGAAGTTGTAAATCGGCTTGAGTTGATCGAACTTCACAAAAGGATGATCCACGAGTTGCATAGCTTACCTCCCCCAATTTCTTAACTCGCACTATATTATTGACGGGCGACTGGTGACCCAATCACCCGAGTGTATTACCAAAGATTTTCACGGAACATAATGAATCCTCCTTTTGTAGAAGTTATATGTATTATACATATAACTTCTTATATGAACAGGCCAGCTTGTTTAAGAGGCAATGTAAAGATAAAAATATAAAAAAACTTTCTCTTTCAGCCTTATGGTCTGATATTGTAATTGGTATCCTGTTTTACGTGGTCCGGCTATGAATGCCTAGAGCGAGAAAAAGCAGGGTATTTTAATGGATGTGCGGGGCATCATTGTTATGTTGTTAGGACTTGGAATTTGCGTCTGGTTATGAAATATCATTAGCGCAAAAAGATGGTTTTAAAGGTAGAGATACATTTTTTATATCCCTGTAAAACTTCGAGAAGAGATAGAATTATCCTATTAGAAAACATATAAATATCCAGTGTGATAATATTATCGAATTACATGACATCATCACTCTTGCACGCCATTTTGATATATTACCTAAAATCTCATTGAGATTGTGCCATGTACTGGCAAACGGGGATAGATCGTGTTTTGGTATGACTGCGGCGAAGTTACGTGCCGCATTATCTTTGCTAGAATCCAATAGGATTAGGCTTAATGGGGTGCCTTTGCATGTGGGCTCTAATTTGAATTCGACTGAGTTAATAGTATCCACCTTAACTAAGGCTGGAAAGGATATTTACGCATTGAAGGATCAAAAAAGTTTTATCAGTCTAGGCGGAGGATATCCGACTTCCACAGCGTTTTGCGATGCCGTGACGGTCAATGACGAATACCCTCGTAAAATTTATGAGGCATTATCACAATTGGGTTGTGATTTACATAAGCTTACGGTAATTATTGAACCTAGGCGTATTATATCTAAAGATTATGGTTATTTATTTTCAAATATTAGCTCTATAAAAGAGCAGAATGGTACGAACTTAATTATAATCTGGGCTCTGGGGATGTGTACTTAGTCTGCCCAGTATCACGAGATCATAAGTCAAAGTATGTGAAAGCAACTGATACAAAATAGATTTTACGATGGTGGAAGATCGACGATAAAGGACGTTAGTTAAAAGGAAATTGATATTATTGTGTTCTCATATCCTGATTTTTTGGCTTTTTAGATATAAATAACACACCTCCTAGTGGGCTGGAGACTATCAAATGTTGGATCACGCATGGCGCAATTAGCAAAAAATCCTATCTATTGGATTTGGTATGCTCTACTGGATTCTCAGCTCTAAATATTGTGTGCGAAGTGCAATGTCAAGCGGTGGGAATTGATATAAGTGCAGAGTCTGTACCATCCACTCAGAACAAGGTTGATAGCTCTGTTATGCAGACGATGGTTAAGTTTCATGTCGGAAATGCTGGGCGTATGACTTATCCTGAAAATACATTTACGCATATTATGGCGGGGTGAGTGTTTGTAAGCACTAGCTGTAAAGGTTACTCACCATCCTAGGGTGTTTACTTCTATGTGGATAACAATAGAGTTACAAAACTTGCTTCATATTAAAAGAAAAGTTTCTTTTCTTTTAATATGAAGCATTGCTACAACCAAAAGGAAATTAAATATCTCGCCTTTATTATTCTCGTCAATGTTTGCTTATATATGATTATTTGAATCGGAATTAGGTTACGTACAATATGGTATTTCTCGCTGTTTTATATAAGGAGAAGGTTCGCATCGATGTATCGGGTGCAATATCAATTTTTTCACTATGGTGATAGGATAGCTTTTTGAGCGTAAAGTTCTTTTACCTTGATAGATCTTATAGTATTCTTCAAAAATATCAGTTGATAAATTTTTTTCGTGTCGTTTATGCATGGGCTGATACAATAAGAATAGGACTTGATTGTTTTTAAAGTTGGTATGTTATGGCTGTAAAAAATGGTAAACAAACGAAAAGTAAGAATTTTAAACCTGTCTCTCGTTTTCTCAAAAGTTTACGTGGTGTGCGCAATTGGGAACAAGTTTCACAATGGCTTGCTTTTCGTAAGGTAGAGGATATTGAATGTATTACGCCTGATCAAGCAGGGGTACCACGGGGCAAGATGATGCTTTCTAAAAAATTTACATCGGAAACATCATTGGCATTGCCTTCAGCAGTTTTTATGGCAACAATTTCAGGGGATTATCCTGAAGATGGTCATGGTTTTGAATATCCTAAAGCAGATGGTGATTTACGCCTTGAGCCTGATCTTTCTACGTTAAGCATTGTGCCATGGGAAGATGCTCCTACGGCACAGGTGATTTGTGATCTTGTGTATCAAAATGGTCAGGTTGTGGATTATACACCACGCAATGTTTTACGAACGGTGGTTCATTTTTACACAAAAATGGGTTTAAGCCCTGTTGTGGCACCAGAAATTGAGTTTTATTTGGTACAAAAAAATCCCGATCCTGATTATCCGTTAGTTCCACCGGTTGGTCGTTCTGGGCGTTCAATTGGTGGTGGACAGGGGTATTCCATTGCTGGTGTTAATGAATTCGATGATTTGATTGATGATATTTATCAATTTTCAGAGGCACAAGGATTGGAAATTGATACCCTCATTCATGAAGAAGGAGCAGGACAGTTTGAAATCAATTTACGTCATGGTGATCCTATTGAATTAGCGGATCAAGTTTTTATGTTTAAACGAACAATTCGTGAAGCAGCACTAAAACATAATATGTATGCAACTTTTATGGCAAAACCCATTCAAGGGCAGCCGGGTTCTGCTATGCATATTCACCAATCGGTTGTTGATAAGAAAACCGGCATGAATATTTTTACACAGGAAAATGGTGAAGAAAGTATCTGTTTTCGCCATTTTATTGGTGGATTGCAAAAACATATGCCAGGCGTACTTGTGATGCTTGCGCCTTATGTGAATTCTTATCGACGTCTTGTCCCTGATAATTCGGCTCCTGTTAATTTGCGGTGGGGATATGATAATCGTACTACAGCTTTTCGAGTTCCCCGTTCTGCTCCTCAAGCGCGACGTGTTGAGAATAGGCTTCCTTCATCAGATGCGAATCCTTATTTAGCCCTTGCGGCTTCTTTAGCGTGTGGTCTTATTGGTTTGCAACAAAAAATTGAGCCGGATGAGCCAGCGATAAATAATGTAAACGCTGATAATATTGAGTTACCGCGTGGGCTCATTGAGGCAGTCAATTTGTTTGAACAAGATACAGTGATACGTGCTATTTTAGGGGATGTGTTTGTCAGTACTTATGCTGCAATCAAACGACAAGAGTTTGAAACTTTTATGGAAGTAATCAGTCCGTGGGAGCGTGAATATCTCCTGCTGAATGTTTAAATTTTATGACGATGATTGATTATAATTCAATTTCTCCAGGAATTTCTTGGTATGAAGATGCTTTAAGAGAACGTCCCTCTTATCCTTCTTTTTGTGAAAACAGACAGTGTGATGTGGTCATTATTGGAGGCGGATTTACGGGTCTTTCGGCTGCTTATCATTTAGCCAAGGCTGGAGTAGATGTTGTTTTATTTGAAGCATCACGTTTTGGTGATGGTGCTTCAGGGCGCAATGGTGGACAGCTGGGAACAGGGCAACGGCAATGGGTAGAAACATTAGAAAAAAAGTATGGTTTTGAGCGAAGTAAGGCTCTATTTGATTTAGCAGAAGAAGCTAAAAGAGATATTTTAGCTTTATGCGCAATGCCTAATTGTCCTTGTGATTTGATAGGAGGACAGCTTTCTGTAACTCATAAAAGGCGTGAGCTTCTCTCTTATCAACAGCATATTGAGGCGATGCAGCGTTATGGCTATCACGCGCTTACTTTTATGGATAAGGCTGAAACATTTGAGCGACTTGGATCAACTTTTTATTGTGGTGGTATTTATGATGCGGATACCGGTCATATAAATCCCTTAAAATTGATTATTGGGTTGGCAAAAAGAGCACAAGATGCTGGTGCTAAGCTTTATGAGAAGTCACAAGTAACGACCGTAAGGCGCAAGGGAGCACATTGGAAAGTAATAACAGAAAAAGGTAGTGTAACAGCAGAGCATGTTTTACTTGCAACAAATGGGTATAAACTTGGTCTGGAGCGTTTTATTGAAAAAAATATTGTTTCTATTCGCTCTTATATTGGAGCAACGGACCCATTACCAAAGCATAGTTCAATTCTTATAGGGGGGGAATCGGTTGATGATTCCCGTTTTATGGTTCGCTATTTTCGCAAAAGCATTGATAATCGTCTCTTATTTGGTGGTGTAGAAAGTTATGATAATAAGCATCCTCTAAATTTAGATGAACGTATAAAACGGCAAATTGTTGAAATTTATCCTCAATTACATTCTATCAATTTAAGCCATCGGTGGGGAGCAACGGTTGCCATCACAGTTGAACGCATGCCCTATGTTCGCCAAATTTTTTCAAGGATGACTTATTGTGGTGGTTATTCAGGGCATGGCGTTATGCTGGCTCCTTTCGTGGGAAAATTATACGCAGAATGGTTAACTGGAAAATATGAACGTTTTTCCTATTTCCAAGACTTAAAGATTTCATCTTTTCCGGGAGGAAGAGTTTTGCGTTATCCGCTTATATTTTTAGCAATGCGTTGGTTTTCTTTATTGGATCGCCTTTAATGGAAACATTGCTTGAAATGAAGAAAATTAATGGCTTATTTAGTATCTGTCTGCTTTAATGATGAAAGCTTTTATAAGTGATATGGGATTTCATAATCGAATAGAAAAATAAACAAGTTCATGGTGCGTAAAATTATTCCAGTTTCTTCCTTTGATTGTATTGTTTTTGGTGGCAATGGTGATCTGGCGTTGCGCAAGCTTTTGCCGGCTTTGTATCATTGTCAGTGTGCTGGGCAATTCAGTGAGCCAACACGTATTATTGGGGTTTCGCGCACTTCCTTAAGTCGTGAAGAATATCAAAATTTTGTCCGCATTTCTTTAGAAAAACATATCCATCCAAAAGATCTCAATTCAACAGAACTCAATCGTTTTCTTGCACGTTTAACTTTCGTTTCTGTTGATGTGACCTCAAATCGCGGGTGGGAGGATTTAGCCCTCCTTCTGTCACAAGATTCAGCGGATATTCGAGCTTTTTATTTGGCTGTTGGTTCGTCACTTTTTGCTGATATTGCGATGAAGTTGGAAAAAAATGATTTGGTGACACCACAAACACGGATTATCATTGAAAAACCAATTGGTTGCGATGTAAAAACAGCGGTTTCACTTAATGATGTATTTGCAAGTGCCTTTAATGAAGAGCAGATCTTTCGTATTGATCATTATCTTGGGAAGGAAACTGTTCAAAATTTAATGGCATTGCGGTTTGTTAATACACTTTATGAACCGCTATGGAACTCCAATTATATTGATCATGTTCAAATAACCGTTGCTGAATCTTTAGGGTTAGAGGGCCGTACAGAATATTATGAAAGCACTGGTGCTCTACGCGATATGGTTCAAAACCATATGCTACAATTACTTTGTTTGGTTGCGATGGAAATACCATTTACCAACAGTGCTAATGCTGTGCGCGATGAAAAACTTAAAGTTTTACATTCTTTAACACCGCTTGATGTCCATAATGTAGGGCAGCATACTGTACGTGGGCAGTATCTTTCTGGTCTATCAAATGGTATATCGGTAGAGTCTTATTTTGATGATCTGGGAAGAGTGAGTAAGAGTGAAACATTTGTAGCACTTAAGGTTAAGATTGATAACTGGCGTTGGGCTAATACGCCTTTTTATTTACGAACAGGTAAGCGCATGTTCACGCGAATGTCTGAAATTGTTGTGGTTTTTAAACCTATTCCTCATAATATTTTTAATGTGGATTTAGATGAAATTTTTTCTAATCGGCTTGTAATTCGTCTCCAACCTGATGAAGGTGTAAAACAATGGTTGATGATTAAGGATCCAAGTTATGGCGGTATGCGGTTTCGTCACATTCCATTAGACATGAGTTTTGCTTCCGCATTTTCTGAACGTAATCCTGATGCTTATGAACGTTTATTAATGGATGTTATTCGTGGAGATCAAACACTGTTTATGCGTCGTGATGAAGTTGAGGCTGCTTGGCGTTGGATTGATCCAATCATTGAGGGATGGGAAGAAATAAAACAGCCTGTTCACAGTTATAACGCTGGTTCATGGGGGCCGTCTGCTTCGATGAGCCTCATGGAACGTGATGGGCGTATATGGAACAATTTAGTTTAGAGCAATAAGTATGTATAGAATGAATATTGACCGTTTAGATTTTGAAACCCCTCAGACTTTAGCCTTGGCATTAGCAGATCGAGTAGCAGCAGAGCTTAGTGTATCTGTTCTTGAGCGCAAGAGAGCTGTTTTAGCGGTGTCTGGTGGTAAAACACCAGAATTGTTTTTTCATTATTTGTCAAAAGCGGATATTGATTGGCAAAAGATTATTATCACGTTGGTCGATGAACGTTTTGTCCCTACACACGATGAACGTTCAAATGAACATATGGTACGGTGTCATTTGTTACAAAATTTTGCCGCAAAAGCACGTTTTGTAGGGCTTTATCATAAAGCAATTACTGCTGAACTTGCTGCTTTTTCAGCGGCGAGTCGTGTTAATACTTTGCCTAAACCCTTTGATGTTGTTGTTTTAGGAATGGGGGAGGATGGACATACGGCTTCTTTTTTTCCTGATGCTGATCGTTTAAAGCAAGCGCTTGATTTACGAACACAAGCACTTGTTTTACCCCTTCATGCTAAGAGTGCTGTTGAGCCAAGACTCTCACTAACTTTGCCAGTTATTATGCAATCTCGTTGCATTATTCTCCATTTCGAGGGTCTTCAGAAACGCGATTGTTTTGAGGAAGCTTGTCAAGACGGGTCTGAAACAGAAATGCCTATTCGGGCAATTTTGCGTAATTCCCCTCATCTCGTTCAGGTTTATTGGTCGCCTGCAGAAAATGAAATAAGTGAATCAAAATATGCGACACAAGGTGAATAAAAACGTAATCTCTCTCAATGAATGAGGGGAAGAAACAATGAAAGGGGGAGAGAAATATGGCACTTTCCAAGACAATTGCCACAGTTACACGAAGGATTTATGAACGGTCTCAATCAACACGAGAAATTTACTTAGATCGTATTGCAAAAGCACAAGTTCATCGCCCCAAACGGAGTTTTTTAGGATGTGCCAATCAGGCTCATAGCTTTGCTGCTTGTGGTGCAATAGATAAAGAGCGCTTGAAGGGAAATATCGTTGGGAATATTGGCATTATCACGGCATATAACGATATACTTTCAGCACATCAACCTTTTGAAAAATTTCCTCACTTAATTAAAGAGTCGGCCCGTATGGTTGGTGGTGTTGCACAGGTTGCAGGTGGTGTTCCCGCGATGTGCGATGGTGTTACGCAGGGAAATGCGGGGATGGAGCTTTCCCTTTTTTCGCGTGAAGTAATTGCAATGGCAACAGCTATAAGCTTATCACACGATGTCTTTGATGCAGCATTGTATCTTGGGGTGTGTGATAAAATTGTGCCAGGTTTATTGATTGGTGCCCTAACATTTGGTCATTTACCAGGAATTTTTATAGCAGCTGGTCCCATGACAAGTGGTCAAGGTAATGATGAAAAAGCGAAGATACGTCAACTTTACGCGGAAAATAAAATAGATCGCCAAACACTTTTAGCATCAGAAGCACGTTCTTATCATGGGCCAGGAACATGTACATTTTATGGAACAGCTAACTCTAATCAGGTGATACTGGAGATGATGGGGCTTCATATGCCTGGAGCTTCTTTTATTAATGCGAATACACCGTTGCGTGATGCTTTAACAAAAGAAGCTACGAAACGTGTACTTGAAATGACAGATCTTGGTGATCATTATAGTCCACTTGGTATGATCATTGATGAGCGTTCTTTTGTGAATGCCATTGTAGGATTAAATGCAACAGGAGGTTCTACCAATCATGCGATTCATTTGATTGCTATGGCTGCTGTTTGCGGTATTAAATTGACATGGCATGATATTGCAGAAATTTCATCCGTTGTGCCTCTTTTAGCGCGCATTTATCCTAACGGTTTAGCAGATATTAATCATTTTTACGCTGCGGGGGGAATGGGATTTATTATTCGCGAGCTTATCGAGGCAGGCTTGGTCCATGAAGATGTTTCTACGGTTTTTGGTAAAGATCTCAATGCTTATGCAATTGAAGCAAAGCTTTCTGCTGATGGTCATGTGGTGCGTGAAGCGGCTCTTAAGGAAAGTGGTGATCATAAGGTGTTAGCGGGGTGGAGAAAGCCATTTCAGCTTGATGGTGGTCTTCGTGTTTTATCAGGAGATTTGGGAACAGCTATTATAAAAGTTTCCTCTGTTAAACCAGAGTATTGGCAGATTAAAGCACCAGTCTTTGTTTTTAATGATCAAGAGGAACTACAAAAATCTTTTAAATCTGGAGTGTTGCATAATAAAGACTTTATCGCTGTCATTCGCTATCAAGGACCAAAAGCCAATGGTATGCCAGAGCTTCATAAATTAACGACCATTTTAGGCGTTTTACAAGATCGCGGTCAAAAGGTAGCATTGATAACCGATGGGCGTATGTCAGGAGCGTCAGGAAAAATTCCTGCTGCTCTCCATGTGACACCAGAAGCAGTGGATAATGGCCCCATTGCACGTTTGCAGGATGGTGATATTGTTTTTCTTGATGCTCATGAGGGTAAATTAACCCTTTTGGAGGATTTAGCAAAATTTAACGCGCGAAAAATCATATCTCCGGATCTTTCAAAAAACGAACATGGTGTTGGACGCGAACTTTTTCATGTTTTTCGTCAATCCGTTAATCGTGCAGATCAAGGGGCATCTGTTTTTATGACATGAAAAATGCAAAAATAAATAAGCTGAATCATATACAATTAAACCATATACAAGGAATTGTTACAATTTTTAGAATTTTGGTATAGGCAGATTGTATGATCGTGCGGCCGCTTTGAGTGTATTAACCATAAGCATGGCAATTGTCATTGGTCCAACGCCTCCTGGAACAGGGGTGATCGCAGCAGCTTTTTCTTTTACATTTTCAAAATCGACATCACCAACAAGACGTGTTTTCCCTATACCTTTTTCTGGTGCAGCAACGCGGTTAATACCGACATCAATAACAATTGCACCATCTTTTATCCAGTCTTTTTTAATCATTTGTGGGCGGCCTACAGCTGCTACTAGAATATCAGCGCTTCGACACACATCATCAAGGTCACGGGTACGACTATGGGCAATTGTCACAGTGGCATTGGCTGCTGTTAAAAGGGCAGCCATAGGTTTTCCAACAATATTAGAGCGTCCAACAACGACAGCATCAAGTCCAGATAAATCTTGCCCACAGTGTTGTTCAATCATCATCATGGCACCAGCTGGAGTGCAGGGAATCATCGCATCTTCAAGTGCGTTTGCCGCGAGTTTTCCTACATTAATATAATGAAAACCATCAACATCTTTTTGGAAAGCAACGGCTTGTGTTATGCGATTTGTATTCATATGAGCAGGGAGAGGCAGCTGTACCAAAATACCATGAATTTTGGGATCAGAATTTAATGTTGTAATAAGTTGAAGGAGATCTTTTTCTTGCGTTTCTTTGGAAACGACATGTTTGATTGAAAGAAACCCACATTCTTCGGCTTTTTTATTTTTTGAGGTGACATATACTTGACTTGCAGGATCATCTCCAACGATAATAACAGCGATACTAGGTTGTATATTATAGTGATGGCGGAGCTTTGCTGTTTCGGCCTTAACTTTCACAATAATCTCTTCAGCAAGTTTTTTTCCGTCGATAATATTATTCATTCAGAGATCCTTTCGGTAAGGCTGTTTGTTTTTTTTGTAAAGCATTTTCTAATAATACGATAGAGTTTTATAGCAATATTCATATGAGAACAGTAAGAATGGTTTTATAATGTTGTGGATTTATAGTTTTGAAGACTTTTAAATAATTGCTTTATAAAGAAGCAGCAACATTGCTGTTTGAATAAATTTTGGATAAAGAACAAAAATAATGAAGATACAAAGTGGATATAGTGAATTATAGGATTATAAAAACTTTTTATGATCATTTAAGTTTGTTTTTAATCTGTTATAGGGGGATAAGTATAGAGGGATAATGTGCGCATCAGAATAATAAAATTTTTGAGCGGAGTTTTTATTACAATTATCTTTTTATTTGGAGTGGGGATTCTCGTTTTACCTTATCTTATTTCTACAGATGCGATTCGTATTCGTTTAGCGCAGGATTTAAGTGCATGGACGGGTTACAATGTGCAATTGCGTGATCCACCGCGGTTACATCTTTTTCCTTATCCTAAAGCATTTCTTTCTGGCGTTACTTTAACATCAAAAATGGATGATGTTGCGCCATTAATGGAAGCTGAATCAATAGAAGTTGATCTTTCTGTCGTCGATCTTCTTTGGGGACATATTTCTTTTTCAGAGACGCGGATTATGCGTCCTCAATTTGTTATGGAAAAGCCTGTTAAAACAATAGCAGATTTTTTTGATCGGTTTTCTCGCTCACAAGGTGCATTAGGGGTGGCTATACGTAATACGCGTGAAATATTAAAACATAATCCTGAGCATCCAGAGATAGAGCACCTTTTAAAACAACCTTTTGGACGGATTGTCATTAAAAATGGTGTTCTTGTGTATCACGATAGTTTTTCAGGAGTAGCAGAAAAAATAACAGGATTAAATGCAACTTTAGATTGGCCGGAATCAACTCAGGAAGTACGGTTACGTGCAGATGCGCGTTGGCGCGGAGAATTTACAAAATTATCACTTGATGCTTCTCAAGCATTGCTGCTTCTTGCAGGAGGCAAAAGTCATATTAGGGCAAGTCTCAATTCTGTACGTGGGGGAATAACTTTTACAGGAAAGGCTCGATTATCTGAATATTATATTTTTGACGGAAAAGTGTCGATGCGTTCTCCTGGATGGAATCAGACATTGTCTTGGGTTGGTGGAAATCAGTTTTGGGGACATAAATTAAAAATACCCATTGTATGGGAATCTCATTTTTTAGCGCAGCCAATGCATATCCAAATGAACAATGTTACATTTACGATGGGGAAAGCCAATGCGCGAGGAGCTTTGAAACTCGATTTTCAAGATTATGTACCAAATCTCATGGGCTCTTTAGCTTTTGATAACCTAGACCTTAGCCTCTTGGGTTCAATGTTTTTTTCAGGTAAAAAGAAAAATGCCTGCTTTGACATGAGAATTTTTGATCGTATTGGCGTGGATATACGACTTTCTGCGCCACAAGCTAAAATAGGAAATATTTCACTCACAAATTTAGCTGCTGCAATACAAATAAGAGATGGGCATGGTATTTTTGATCTTGGACATGCGAATATTTTTGGTGGATCCGTGCAAAGTAATATTGAAGTTACGTCAGCTGGACAGAAAGTGCGTATTGGAGGAAATATTTCAGGCGCTTCTATTGATATGCAGGAGACTTTAGAAATTTGGGGATTTATTCCATTTATACAAAGCAAAACGAATTTTACTGCAACGGTACGAACACTTGCTGATTCTTGGCCAGAAATTTTTACGAAAATGCAGGGTGAGTTAACACTGAAGATGTCTTCTGGTCGGCTATTAGGGTATGATCTGAATGAATTACAAACAAGACTTTCAAATAAACAACAATTTCTTTTAATGAATAATGATACTTTTTTAACAACATTTGATTACTGGGATATTCAGACAAGCTTTTCAGAAGGTATGATGAAGGTAACAGAGTCATTAATGCGTACAGCAGACTTGAGCTTATCCATTCAAGGAACCATTGCAACTGCTATTGCGCAAGGGAAGGAAAATGAACTGATATTACAGGCACAACTACGCAAAAACTATAGATCAGAAACTTTATGTAAAGATGTCCAATGTCTTGCTAATAGCCTTGCATGGCCTTTTACTTTTTCTCTAAGCTCTAAAGGACAAAATCATGGTGATTTTTGGGTTACAAAAGATATTGACGCAGATTGAGTATCGTTTTTCATCTGTATAATATTCTATCCTGTAATGGTAATTCGTCTTTTTGCAACTTAAAATTGTCTTTTAAATTTAAATCAGAGCTCCCATTATCGGAAGATTCTCTCATTTTAAATCCGTTCGTCGTGAAGCAGTAAAAACCATCCTCACCGTCATAATAAGTGAGGTTGGTATAGATAAATGACTGAAGAGAGGAATAAAAAACCTTCTTATGGAATCTTTCAAATACAAGAGATTCATAATATTGGTGCTAATCTTATAAAAATTGCTAAAAAACATTAAAATTTTAAGGAGGATGTTGGCCAGTGCTTATTGAATCGCAGAAGAAATACCATAGCCATCTTTGGTAATTGTATGCTTCCCGTCGGCTCCAACAGAACCAATTCCCACTGTAATCAAAATAAAGGCTAAGAGGGTTGTAATCGTAATAATTGTAGCTTTTTTAGCAGACATATTTTTCCTCCACGGATGCATCAATGACTGAATGCAAAGATGAATGGTGCATTATTTAAACTTTTATGAAAGCAGAATCACTTAAGGATCTATAAGTTCCTATTATTATCTCATAAAGCTAAAAAAACTCTATAATTCTTTAATATATTATAGTTCTATAGATATAATTTTTTCTTTTTGCTATATATTTTTCTTCATTTTCTTGATGACGATAGTGAGCATTGGCAAAATTTTTATGCGCATAAATTATAAACTTAAAAGATTATTTATCCGACAGACATTGGCTTTGAATGAAGAAATAAAGATAGAGGGGGCACAAGCTTCTTATCTTATGCATGTTTTGCGTATGAAAGAAGGAGCAGAAATTTTACTTTTTAATGGACAGGATGGTGAGTGGCTTGCTAAACTTATCACTGTTAAGAAAAAATTTGTTGTGGTTCAGCTTATCCATCAAGAAAGATTACAGACGACGCATTCCAATCTTATTTATTGCTTTGCTCCACTCAAAAATGCGCGGTTGGATTATATGGTGCAGAAAGCTGTTGAAATGGGGGTATCGATTTTGCAGCCTGTTATAACGCATCATACGCAGGTTACGCGTATCAATATGGCGCGTATGGAAGCCAATGTTATTGAAGCTTCTGAACAGTGTGGAATTTTATCTCTTCCTGAATGCGTATCGGCTCTATCATTAGCAGAACTTTTAGCACAGTGGGATGAGACACAGCCTTTATTCTTTTGTGATGAAGAGCATAAATCGCATAATCCATTACCTTTTTTTAAAAAGCGTGACGTTACAACACCTGGTATTCTTATTGGACCGGAAGGTGGCTTTAGTGAAGAAGAGCGGAGCTTTTTAAAAAAACATCCTTTTGTGGTTCCAATATCACTAGGTCCGCGTATTTTACGCGCTGATACTGCCGCTGTTGCTGCTTTGGCTCTTCTTAATGCTACCGTGGGGGATTGGGCAATGGATTGAGAAATCTGTAAAATCATTCTAAACAATTTATTTAAGATGATGATACCAATTATAGGATACGGTAAGTTATGGCGCTTGATATAACTGATGAAAGTGAAATTTATAACTTAGATTCTTTGGTTAGCTATTTCCAAGGGGGGTATAAAGCAGAAGATGATTGGCGCATTGGTACAGAACATGAAAAATTTCCGTTTTATAGAGATGGTTTTCACCCTGTTCCTTATGAAGGAGAGAGGGGAATCCGAGCGCTTTTAGAGAGGATGCAAAGCGCCTTAGGATGGAAACCTATTTTAGATGAAGAGAATATTATTGGGCTCGTAGGATCAGTTGATCAGGGAGCCATTTCTTTGGAACCTGGGGGACAATTTGAATTATCTGGTGCACCATTAAAATCAGTAAGCCATACATATTACGAGTTGATGGAGCATTTAACTCTTCTCAAAAAAATTGCAGAACCATTAGGTATAGGTTTTCTAGGTCTTGGAGCTAGTCCAAAGTGGACTTTAGCTGAAACGCCGCGAATGCCTAAATCACGTTATCAGATTATGACTGATTATATGCCTAAAGTGGGGTATAATGGTCTTAATATGATGTATCGCACATCAACAGTTCAGGTTAATCTTGATTTTTCATCTGAAAGTGATATGCGGCGAAAAATGCAAGTATCCATGAAGTTACAGTCCATTGCAACGGCATTATTTGCAAGTTCGCCTTTTACAGAAGGGCGCCCAAATGGCTTTTTATCGTGGCGTTCTGAAATTTGGCGTAATACGGATAATCAGAGGACAGGCGTTCTGCCCTTTGTATTTTCTGAGCGTTTTGGTTTTGCTGATTATGTTGAATGGGCCCTTGATGTTCCAATGTATTTTGTTGTGCGTGATGGTCGTTATTATGATTGTACACACATAACGTTTCGTCAGTTTATGAATGGAGCATTAAAAGGACAAGTTGCAAATTCAATTCCAAACATGGGAGATTGGATTAATCACTTATCAACGTTATTTCCTGAAGTCCGATTAAAAAGATTTTTAGAAATGAGGGGAGCTGATTGTGGTTCTTGGAAGCGCATTTGTGCGTTGTCAGCTTTTTGGGTTGGGCTTCTTTATGATAGGGAAGCACTTAATGAGGCAGAGGCTTTGACAAAAGATTGGTGTTTTGAAGAAGTTTTAGAGTTGCGCCAACGTGTTCCTAAAGAAGGGTTAAGAACTCCTTTTCGTCAAACTATTCTTTTAGAGTTAGCACGTCAAGCTCTTACTATTGCTCGCAAAGGCTTAAAAAATCGCAAACAGTATGATACGAATGGTTTTGATGAAACAAATTTTCTTAATCCTTTAGAAGAGGTTGTTGCAATGGGACAAACAGATGCTGAAAAATATTTGTCCCATTACTATTCTATTTGGAATGAGTCTGTAGAACCTTTATTTTTAGAATGTGCCTATTAAATTTGAAGCAAAGATACTTCCTATTTTTTTAAAAATACATATCACCGTGGTGGTTCATTCACTCATTTGCTCTAGAGAGCATACCCTATCTTGCTTTTAACATTTCTCATAACGGAAAGGATACAATACAAAAATTTCTTGGGGAGTGTGATTTTTATACCTAATAATATCACGATATTTCCGTAATCATAATGTTGTCCCTTTGTACAAAAGATAGTTCATAAGAGATAAAGCTTATTATCAAACATTTTTTATTCACTTGGCTAAGCCTACTTATGAATAGGTCTGAAAATAATATTTTTTACTTTTAAAAGGGATAAAAAAATATAATTTGCCGTTAATAGTCAATTATTATAATTCAATATACGATGCTTATATGAAAGAGTATTTTATTATACAAAAATTACGATATCAATCTTTCAGTGCGCTAAAAAGAAAGTAGAAAAAATACCGATAGATCGATGTATGTATAACTCAATTTTATTTTTATAAAAAAAGAAATATATTATGTAAATAGATAGAAATAAAGATTATTATATATATATAATGAATGTGTTAATTACATCATTAAATATTGATAAATAAAAAATATTATCTTCATAGAGTTATATGAAATTATAAGCTATTCATAGATAAGAAATAACTATTTGTATGCAAAGGGGTATTATATTAAAATACTATTATTCTTGATAAAGAGGCACGAGATAAAGAGATTGAATTTGCAACGAATGAGTGTTTGAATACGCACAAAAAGTCAAAAAAGCACAACATTTCTATAGCAGAATAATCTTTATCAGTATGAGCGCAACTTATTATAGGCAATTAATTATCCCCATACATTGTAAATCTACTGTAAGACTGCTTTTAATGCTTTAAACTGTATTATTCATAAAATTTATAATATTTTTAGGTTTAAAGCCTCCCATTTTAATCATATATCCTCAGTCTTTTCCATTGTTTTCATTATCTAGAAATTTGTAATCGTCTTTGTTATGCTCTCACTAGGATAAGCAGCTTTAAAATGTGCTCGTCCTTCATCCCTAATGGCATCACGCCTCTGTAAACCAGATGTTTTTCTTTCCTTTATTGAATTTGCAAACAAATGGGATTGTTTTTCATCATGAACAGTTACAGAGATTCAACGTTTTTATAAAGATACCGTGGAAAGCATTGATCTGTATCTATTGCATCTAGATTAGGCAAATTCTTAGCTATCAATACAGAAAAAACGCTTCGTGCTCCTATGCCTGTAATTTGTATCATCCTATTTTCAACTTTTTGTCCTATCAGGACTATACGAGGCATTTGGTAAATTCCATCGTTGAGATTCCGATTACAATAAAACCACTGTTGCGTAAAAGGATGATATGAACTCTGAGTGAGGCATGCCTCTTCAAATTCAAAAACCTTTCCTCTTATTAGTTCTTGCGTAAGATTATAACTCCAACTTATCTTTTTTATATCTAAAGTGGCAAAATTATCTATAGCATGTGCACGTGTTGTTCGATCAGCATATGAATAGGTATCGTTAAAACGTTTTACTGCGCTATTATAAAAAGCAATCATATTATTTATATTTGCTGCTCAAGCTCCGCCCTCCAATGTTGCGACAGCTCTTGCATTAAGATGTTTCATAAAAGGTCTTTTTACTCCTTTCTTATACATTTTTACCCATACGCCAGCCCTGCTTGTGACGTGCAAGCAAATGATTTTGATTGATTCAAGATAAACAGGTTTGAAATGAGAGAATCTTACGTTATTCGGGACTCTCATTTAATATGCAAATTTAATATGCAAAACAGTAAATTATGATTATAAATCAACATGTTGTATTTCAAAGCCTTTTTATGACTATAAAAAGAGTTTTGAAAAATAAAAAAGCTTTCATTGAGAGCAAAGAAAGAATGTATAAAAAGTATTTTCAATAAAATAATTATATTTGAAGTGCTGATCAAAGCTATTGAGAGTGCAGTCCATAAAATGAGCAGAAGTAGCTTGTTGGTGTATTTTCTAGAAAAATCATGAATGTTCAATTGTTAATTCATCCTTGCTTGGAAAGCCCGCTTCAGTTCAAATAGAAAAAGAGAGAGGTAAGGAGATTTATAGGATAAGATATGCTGTAATTATTCAGTATTAAGATGCAATGAATGTTGCTTATATTTCTCTTTTTTAAATATTTTATGAGAGTGAAAATTTAAAGAATAAGAAAATAATTTTATTTATTTTCTTTAAACAGTTATTAGTAGATAAAAAATTCTCTTTTAATCTATAAATTAAAAAAATAATGATTTTGTAAAAGCCTTGTAAGCTTTATAGGTTAATTTTAAATATCATGCATTGATTTTGAATTATGCAGATTATTTATGTCAACCATAATAATAGTGAGTATAGACAATGACATTTAATTTTTTCGTCAATTTATTTCTATTTGTTATTTTTTTATTATTGGTTTCTCAAAGTAAGAAAATGCAATGGAGTCTTTCACTACGTGTTATGCTATGGCTTATCCTTGGCTTGATTTTTGGAAGTGTTTTGCAGTTTATTTATGGAGAGGGTGAAAGCACTTTATTGAAATCCGTTGAATGGTTTAACATTGTCGGTGAGGGCTATATTTTATTGTTGCAAATGATTGTTATGCCATTGGTTTTTATCTCTATCGTTTCAGCAGTTGCTCATTTACATTCTGTTTATGCTGTTGGAAAGATGAGTATAATAACAATTTCAATATTGCTTTTTACAACGGCTCTTTCAGCATTGGTTGGTGTGCTTGTGGTTAATTTTTTTGGATTAACAACCGATGGTTTGGTGCATGAAGGGCAAAATGTTTCTGCTCTTCTTGAAGGTCATATTTCTAAACTTGGAGATATGAATATACCAAAGATGATTTTGTCTATGATTCCTAAAAATCCATTTGCTGAGTTGAGTGGAGCTAAACGTACGTCAATTATCAGTGTTGTTATTTTTGCGTCATTTTTAGGTGCATCGGTTCTTCTTTTAAAGAAAGATGAGCCAGAAAAAGGAGAAAAAGCGCTTTTATTTATTCAAGTGGCACAAGCTTGGATTATGCGGTTAGTCCGTATTGTGATTGCTTTGACGCCTTATGGTATTTTTGCACTTATGACGAAAGTAGGAGCAATATCGCGTATTACAGATATTTTAAATTTACTGGTTTTTATCATTGCCTCTTATGTCGGTATTATTTTAATTTTTGGAATTCATGGTGTATTGCTTGGTATTTCTGGGATTAATCCCTTTCGTTTTTTCAAAAAGGTTTTACCAGTTTTAACATTTGCTTTTAGCAGTCGTTCAAGTGCTGCAAGTATTCCTTTGAATATTGAAGCGCAAACACAGTGGATAGGTGTACCACAATCCATTGCGAGTTTTGCAGCTTCTTTTGGGGCAACAATTGGACAAAATGGTTGTGCTGGTCTTTATCCAGCAATGCTTGCGACCATGATTGCACCCTCTATGGGTATTAATCCTCTTGATCCCACTTGGATTGCTACGCTTGTTGGTGTTGTAACGTTGAGTTCTATTGGTGTTGCTGGTGTGGGGGGAGGTGCTATTTTCGCTGCATTGATTGTGTTACCAATTATGGGGCTTCCTGTTACTTTGGTTGCTGTACTTATCTCTATTGAACCGCTAATTGATATGGGACGTACTGCTCTAAACGTGAGCGATTCAATGATAGCTGGAACGGTCACTAGTCAAATATTACGGACAACAGATAAAAGTATTTTTAAAAAATAATTTTAGATTATATTTTTTGGGGCTGTAAAACATCTGTAAGAGATATTTGCGCTGAACCAGGTTGTAGGGGTTTTTGTTGGTTGGGATGAGGAGCCCAACCAGAGAGCCAGATGAAAGAAAAATGTGCACGAATACGTCCATCAGGATCACTAAATTGTTGTGCATAGATTTCAGCTGCGCGGAGAAAAAAACGTTTGGATACAGGGCGTCGTGAACGATTGATGAGTGCATTTTGCATTCCCATAGCTTTAAGATCGTGCATAAGGTCAAACATTGTATTATAACGTATTGTGATATCTTCAACGTCTGCTACAGGCAGGGCAAAGCCAACACGCTGTAAAAGAGCGCCTGCATCACGAATGTTGGCAAAAGGGTAGATTCTAGGGCTTGCTCCACCATAAATTTCACTTTCAGCTTGCAGCAGGCTTTCCCGCAATTCTCTTAATGTACCAGCTCCTGCCATAACAGCAAGAAATAAGCCATCTGGTTTAAGAGTATTTTTTATCTGGCTTAGAACACCAGGGGTATCATTGGTCAATTGTAATGAAAGAAGTGAAACAATAAGGTCACAGTAACTTTGAGGTAAATCAAGAAATTCTCGATGACGTAAATGAAATTTTTTATCATGGCTTTGATAAAGCGTATCGGTCTCAATGCGTTCTATGGAACAAACTTTTCCAGATTTCATTAAAGCTTGCGCAGCAAGGTCTGTATGGCTGTGTAAATCGAGAGCTAATGTAAAGAGGCGATCAACAGTGCTAAGGCGTTTATAGAGATCTTCTGCCATGTGAGAGAGTAAAAAGTCACATCCTTTTTTTGCTTTTTGAAAGGCACGTTTTCGGAATTGTTCAATGCGGTTATGATCAAAAATTAAAGGATGCGACATATTGTAGAACACTTTCGATCTATGAAAGAATATATTTTGAAAAGGTTCATTATTTGTGCAAGCTCTGTCAAGTTTATAATATGAAAGAAAATAAATTTATAGAAGGTAAGAGTTTTTAAAGGAATTAAAATTATAAGTTTAGGAAATACAAAGGAACTTTTGTTCTGAGGGAAACTTGTAAAAGCCTAAATTTATAATGTTGTATTTTCGAGAAGCGGCGTTAAATAGCGGAGATATACTAAGTAAGTTCGTTGAACGCTTGAAAACGATGCTTTATCCACCAATTTGTCCTGGATGTAAGCAAAATGTTTCTACTTATGGTACGATTTGCTCCGAATGTTGGAAAGATCTTCAATTTATCACGAAACCTTATTGTCCTGTTATGGGGACTCCTTTTGTTTGTGATATGGGGGATGGTTTTCTTAGTGGTGAAGCACTCCGTAACTCCCATCCTTTTTCACGTGTTCGCTCAGTCATTGTTCATAAAGGGCTTGCACGAACTTTAGTAACGCGCTTAAAATATGGTGATCATATAGAATTGGCATCATTTATGGCCAATTGGATGATGTTTGCTGGACGCGAGGTTATTGATGATTGTGATGTTATTATTCCCATTCCATTGCATTTTCGTCGTTTTTGGGAGAGGCGTTATAATCAATCTGCTGAGCTTGCACGTTATATTGCAGCATCACAAAAAAAGCTTTTAAAACCGAGTTGGCTTGTTCGTTGTCGGCATACCCGTCCGCAGGTTAGTCTTTCTTCGAGAGAGAGAAAACTTAACGTAAAAAATGCTTTTAAGGTTTCGCATAAAGTTAAAAAATATCTCAAAGGATGTTCTGTTTTGCTGATTGATGATGTATTTACAACGGGTGCAACAGTTACAGCAGCAGCTGCTGCATTAAAAGATGCAGGTGCACGACAGGTTGATGTGCTAACATTTTCGCGTGTTCTCAAAGAAGATTCTATTTTTCCCTCTTCTTAAGAGGAATTTAAAATGAATATTATTAAAAAATATTGGAGGATAATACTATGAAAGAGGTAATAATTTATACACGCCCTAACTGTCCTTATTGTACAAAAGCACGTGATTTGCTTAATAAAAAAGGCGTAAAGTATACAGATATTGATGCTTCCACATCCCTTCGCCAAGAAATGGTACAGCGTGCAAATGGACGTAATACATTTCCACAAATTTTCATAGGTGATTATCACGTTGGCGGTTGTGATGATCTTTATGCTTTAGAGGCTGAGGGAAAGCTCAATTCTTTATTACAAGGCATATAATATTTGTAAATTACATATTCTTAAGACCGTTTTGCAAGAAGGAGATAGTTAACGCCCATGTCTTTTGAGCGATTCCAGCTGTCGTTTAATGGGTTATAAGTAATACCTATCTCATCAACGACAGTCAGAGCGTTTTTTGATAAGAAATTTTTAAGTTCTAGAGGTTTTAGGAATTTTTTATAATCATGGGTTCCTTTAGGAAGCCAACGTAGAATATATTCAGCGCCTACAATAGCAAGCCCCCATGCTTTCCATGTGCGGTTGAGTGTTGAGACAAACATCAACCCTTGTGGTTTCAACATTTTTGCTGTAGCTGCTATGAAAAGATTAACGTCAGCGACATGTTCAACAACTTCCATATTAAGGATGATATCAAATTTTTCTCCTTCATTGGCAAGTACTTCTGCTGTCGTCGTGCGGTAATCAATTAAAAGGTCATTTTGAGCTGCATGGGTTTTTGCGACTTCAATATTTGTTTGTGCAGCATCAACGCCTACAACTATAGCACCAAGACGTGCCATTGGTTCAGATAACAAGCCTCCTCCACAGCCAATATCAAGAATTTTCAAATTGTGAAAGGGCGTAAGTGAAGAAGGGTCACGATTAAACTCTAAACAGATTTTTTCTCTGATGTAAGCAAGGCGTGTTGGGTTAAATTGGTGAAGAGGTCGAAATTTTCCTTGTGGATTCCACCATTCTGTAGCAATACGTGAAAAATGATCAATTTCACTTTGATCAATAGTCGTTTGTGTTTCATCGATCATGTTGCCTTCCTTTATTTTTAATGATCAGGTCAAGTAGATTTTATACAAAGTCAAGAGAAATTAATATAATCATAATGAAACTTGCACAAATGATAGATATTCGCTATGTCGAGAAAATGGTTAGTTGATACAGCATCTAATTCTCATTACTGTTTGAGATAAGAGATGTAAAGGTAAGAGTGTTATTAATGGCGCGCATTGTCATGAAATTTGGTGGAACATCTGTAGCAAACATTGAATGTATTCATAATGTTGCAAGGCATGTCAAAAGAGAGGTTGATGCAGGCAATGAGGTTGCCGTTGTCGTATCTGCGATGGCTGGTAAAACAAATGAACTTGTTCAGTGGACAAGTGATGCTTCCTCTATGCATAGAGATGCTCGTGAATATGATGTTGTGGTTGCTTCTGGTGAACAGGTTACGTCAGGTTTGTTGGCTTTGACACTTCAAGAAATGGGGGTGAATGCACGTTCATGGCTTGGTTGGCAAATTCCTATTCATACAGACAATGCGCATGGCCGTGCACGTATTACTAATATTGATGGATCTTTTTTAATCGAGTGTTTTCAGGAAGGTCAGGTTGCCGTTATTGCTGGTTTTCAGGGGTTATCTCCGGATAACCGGATTTCTACCTTAGGGCGTGGGGGATCAGATACAAGTGCTGTTGCTATAGCCGCTGCTGTACAAGCTGATCGCTGTGATATTTATACGGATGTGGATGGTGTTTATACAACGGATCCACGTATAGAGCCGAAAGCGCGTCGTTTACCAAAAGTAGCTTTTGAAGAAATGCTAGAAATGGCTTCTCTTGGTGCAAAGGTTTTACAGGTTCGTTCTGTTGAATTGGCAATGGTTCATAAGGTTCGTACCTTTGTGCGTTCAAGTTTTGAGGATCCTGATGCGTTAGGCATGGAGGATCCAATGAGTTCTTCTGGAACACTTATTTGCGATGAGGATGAAATTGTGGAACAACAAAATGTTACTGGTATTGCTTTTGCTAAGGATGAAGCACAAATTTCCCTTCGTCGGCTTGCCGATCGTCCAGGGATTTCGGCAGCAATTTTTGGTCCCTTGGCTGAAGAAAGCATTAATGTTGATATGATTGTGCAAAATATTTCTGAAGATGGCTCAAAAACTGATATGACTTTTACTGTACCATCATCAGATGTAGAAAAAGCCGTTACACTTCTTGAAAAGAATCGCAAAGAAATTGGATTTGATGTTCTCCAGTTTGAAAGCGATCTCGCCAAGGTATCTGTGATTGGTATTGGAATGCGTAGCCATGCAGGTGTTGCCGCTACAGCATTTAAGGCTTTGGCTGAAAAGGGTATTAACATTCAAGCAATTACGACCTCAGAAATTAAAATTTCTATTTTGATTGATAGTGCTTACACTGAACTTGCGGTTAGAACATTACATGCTGTTTATGCACTTGATAAGGGATAAGTATTTTTTAGTTTCAACAGAGTTTCAATAACGTAAAGCTTTAATATATATTAATAATTTTTGTTAAGGATATTTATATTTTAACTTAAATGGAATATTTAATACAGCAGGACTCTCTCATTTTAAACTTGTTCATGATGAATTTAAAATGGTCACTTATACATTACAAGAGAAAGATGTTTGGGTAAAAAACGGTTTAAGAAGGGATATAAAATATGCCGTCTATAAACGTTTTAGAACCTATAGAGTGAGATGGAGAAGACTTTACGATAAGCCTTAATAGAACTAAGGAACAATGCACTGCGTTTATTCAAAGAATGCATGTTACATGAGGGACAGCCTCGTGAATACAGATTTAATATTATAAATCTTAGAGAAATGGGAGCTCATTGGATTAGTGACGGAATTACCAAAATAGAATTGATGATGTATTTTCTAGAGATGTTTAGTTTGTCATCAAATGATTGTTTATGACTTTATGTATATCTTGAAAATTTAATTTTTTCCGTATTACGAGGCAATAAAAAATATATCTCTATAGATAATATTTATGTTGCACTATAAGTTATAAAATTACCATGTATTATGCGTTTATAGCTTCTTCAGAAGTACTTTTCATAAAATCATGTAAATATAGATCAAAATTAATGATAATGTTACAGTGTGTTGCTTTTATGATTTTATTACTTAAATTTTTTCCATGTCTATTTCTCTTTTTTGAATTATGATTAAGATTTACAAAGTTTTTGATACCTCCATATGTTCTTTAGGTTAACTTTCTTCCCTTAACTACTCTATTATAAGTATTTTCTGTGTCATACTGCCAATCACACATGAAATACATTCTTTCGTTTTTGCAGTATATTGTGCTAGTTTCTTATCATTTTTACATATTTTGCAAATGGTGGTCTTTGTAAGTAAAGCTCTTCTTGTGAGAAATATAGCCATATTATTTTACTCTTCTTGTATTTTATGTGGCGTTGTATAAATTCGAAAGTCTCGGAAACATTGCTTTTTAAATTATCTATGAAGAGTATTTTATGGTATCAAGAAATATAGAGCGACCTCTTTAAACAAAAAGAAAATAAATATCAAATAAGAGCGGAAAAAGGGGAGAACAACGATATATATGCTCTATTTTTCCATCAATCATATGTTTTAGAATAGTCTAAATGACTAGGGGTTTCTTTTTTCCCGCGAGTTAATTACGTAAACTAGAGTGCTCCCTATGAAAGCATGCTTCAAGTTTAATTCTTTCATGGAGTGAGACAAGCGATGTGTCGATGATAAAAAACGGGAATATTTTTCCACTCCATTGTCAATTTAATAGTGATGTTATGACGTTGTTATTCCAAATAAATCTTTTGTTTTTTGTTACCTGTATCAATATCTAATGTCAGAGCAGATGCATATTTGATGGTATATTGAGACGGATAAGGGGCCTACGAGCAACTCCTGTTTTTGTATGCCAGATAGGAATAAGGATGTTGCGTATACCTAGTGGGGTAATTTCTGAAATGGAGATAAAACCTAATTGGGTGAGAATATGAAGCCATAAAAGTGAAAACCAACTTCCTTTTAATTCTGCTTTACAATTTTCAAAGGTATTGACAGCAATATCTTTTAAATAATGGATATTACACATTGGTTCACGTTTTTGTTTATTGCGTTATTTAAATCGTATATACCTTTCACGTAAAACAAAACGCTATTATAGTGCCAATTTACGCGCTTGTTTTGAAAAAATATCTCTCAAGCCCCCCAAGTCCATTTCACGGCACCGACCATGAATGGTATAACGGTAAAGCCATTGTGCGCCCCATCTCCTTCTTAGATCAAAGGTGTCAGTTGGCCGTCATCATTTAATTTTTAGTTTTCGTGTTGAACAACTCTTGTATGGATATGGTGAAGCAGTCTTCTTTCTTCAAATAATCCATATTTCTCCTCGGCTTGTGACGTGTAAGAGAATAGTCTTGATTGATTTATCATGTACAGATTTGAAATGAAGAAATCATACGATATTTGAACTCCATTCAAGATTTATAATGATAAATTAAATATTTTTTATCCAAAAATAATGTGCTTTTAAGCAGATAAAAATTAAAGTTATTTAGAATACCGCAATAAAATCAGTAACGAGGAGGGTGGTTTATTGGAAAAAAATAAACCATGGAATTACTTAACTGATTATTGAATTTTGCTTATTCTTATCTGTTTCGTATGATTAAACATAAGATATTGATTCATAATAATTAATTTTTTTATAGTGAATAATAGTCCTGACGAAAGGCAGCTTTTCTGAAACCACGAAGCCTTTTATATTGAAACAATTAAAATCATTTCTGTGCATATCATGAGTGGAGCTGGTGCATGAGTAAAAGAATATTGAAGAAAGAAATAAAAATATCTCTTATAAGTCTTCTTAAGAGTCAAAGGTGTTGTAACATTAGAGGCTCGTAAATAGTATGATGATGTTAGTTTTCTCCTTCATAAGTGTAAAGATGAGGCGAGACAACAGCTTTTACATTAAATATCGTCCGAACCCAACAAATGAGCGAAATCGTTTTTTAAAAGTTCTGCATAAAAATGTATTTTCAGTTAGTTTGTTAGGAACTATGAGAAATTCCTTTATTGCGCTTAATATAAATAAATCCATATCCCAGACCGATAAGGGCAGATAAACCTGAGCCACAAAGGACCCCAATTTTTGCCGCATCAAGCAGAATAATATCTTTAAAAGCGAGCATTGAAACAAAAATAGACATTGTAAAGCCAATTCCTGCTAAAAAACCAATGAGTAAAACGCCTGTCCAGGTCATATGAGGGGGTAGGCGGCATAGCCCTGATTTTACAGCTATATAACTGGCAGTGATAATACCAAGAGGCTTACCGATGAAAAGACCAATTACAACACCCAGAACAATCAAGAATGATTTGTCAGAAGAAAGATCAAAGTTTGCAAAACTTACTCCTGCATTTGCGAAGGCAAAAACTGGCATGATACCGTATGCAACCCATGGATGCAATGCTTTTTGAACACGTGTTACTGGGGCAATCATGGCCCGTTGTCCTTTGCGCATCTTTTTCAATGCTGTTGAAATATGATGCAGATCTGTTTTTGTATTTTTTTCTTGAAGAATTTGCATAGCGTTACTGAGCATGGTGAGTGGCGCTACAAGAGTACGGGTAGGAAGAACGGGAGTCATCATCCCTAAGATTACGCCAGCAAGCGATGGGTGAACACCTGTTACCATTAAACCCCACCAAATGATTGCACCAGGTAAAATGTAAAGCCATGCTGATGCAAGCCCGATCCACTGAAAAAATAGTACCAAAGCAATACCCGCTCCTGCAATCATTAAACCGCTAGGATCAATGTTTGTTGAGTAGAAAAAAGCAATAATAAGAACAGCGATAATATCGTCAATAATTGCTAATGATAGAAGAATAATATGAAGATTAGAAGGAATTTTTTTTCCTAGAAGAGCAAGAATACCTAGAGCAAAGGCAATATCTGTTGCTGTTGGCACAGCCCAACCGCGGATATGTCCCTCGTTAAAATTAAAGATAAAGTAAATAATTGCAGGAACACAAACGCCCCCTATTGCAGCAACAATTGGTAAGATTGCTTGTTTAAAATCGGCAAGAGCACCTTCATGAATTTCGCGTCGAATTTCCATTCCTGCGACGAGAAAGAAAATAGTCATAAGGGCATCATTAACCCAGAAATGTAAATCCCATGAAAGAGTGAAATGACCCAAATTAAAGCCAAGAGGTGTATGCCAAAAAGATTCATAGAAAGCAGCATATTTAGAATTGGCAAAAATAAGTGCAGCAGCAGCAGCTAATAAAAGAACAACACCACTAAGAGCTTCAATATGGAGAAAACGCTCGATAGCAGAAAGCGCTTGATTGGTGACACGAGAAGCGCGATTAGGCAGGCGATTTGAAGATAAATCAGACATGAACAACTCCAAGAATCGACAATTTTAGATTCTATATTCTCTGTATAAATGACTCTGTGTGATACCTTCTGTATCATATAAAAGAAAAAAGAGGAATAAAGTTCTTAATTTATAGGTAAGATCATCATGTTTAAAGCACAAAATGTTTAAGGTGATGTTTCATTTTTAATAGTGAGATGTACTTTGCTTAAAGCCTTGGATAGATCATTTTGTAGAGCAGATTCGAGATCAACTATTGCGAGACCTTTATTATCGTTTGCTTTAATTTTAACGATCAATGTTTGTGAATTTTTAGCAAATTCTCCTAAGGATTTTGAAATTTTTTCTGCTTCGTCATGATTTTTTATAAGAATTTTTGGGGTCTGCGTCATCATTAGATAGAAATCGTCATAAAGTTCCTTTTTTAGATCATGTTGGCTGTCATTAAGGTTTTGCGCAAGATAAGAAAAAAGCTTATCAATGAAACCTGCATCCGTATATTGTATATTAATTTCATTGATGCCAAGGTCTTGAGACGCAGCAATCATTATATTTTTCTGACCAGAAAAAAGCTTTTCATCAACATCAATAACCTTAGCAGATATGTTCCCAGATCCAACGTTTTTCATATTGAAAGACATTGTATCAAGAAAGAGCATACGTTTTTTTTCATCGTAAGAAATATCAATTTTTCCTGAAACATTAAAGCGCTCAAGATTGATTTTTTTAAGCAAATTTAAGTCTTTTTCATTCATTTTTTTAGGTAAAACGGAAAGGTTATTGAGAGAAAGAAAAAGCTTTTTAGGGATAGGCTGTTTCCACAAACTTGGTTTGAATTGGAATGATTCGAGCGTTGCTTTCAACTGCGGTATATCAACGGTGATATTATCAACTTTGGCATCCGCTGAGGTAATGGCGAGCAGTATGTTTAGAAGAAGACCATTTTGTGCTACTTTTTCAGCGATTTTATTATTCTCTTTTCTTGCATTAAGATAAGCTTTGATTAATTTTTCAGGAGTTTGTTCAAGCGGTTTCATCTTTAAACCAGATGTTTTAAACTGTCCAAGGAAGAAAGAGCTGTTTTTTTCTGCCTCTTCAAAAATATCGACACTTATATTATTCAAAGAAATGGGGCCAGTAACGGTTTTACCTTGATTGAGAGCATTGTTTTTTCCAAAAATGATAGAGTAGGCATAGTTGATATCGATATCATGGGCTTTTATTGTATCACTTTTAGCCATAAGTTGCATCTGTTTGGCACCATTTGCTACGACCGTTTTAAGATCCATATTTTTGATACTAACTGAATGGATATGGTTATTTCTAAAATCAGAAAGCTGGAAATTCTTGATTTCAACCGTTTCTGTTCGGTTATTTTTATTTTCTATAGAAAGTTGTATATTGGGAGCAATAATTGAGGAAAGCTCAATACGCATCATTGATTGTAAAAGACGTGATGTTATCGTTCTATCCTTTTCTTTTAAGGATACATTCCGAAGAGAAATTTGGGGAATTTGCACGTGAATATTATTATGCTTTAAATCAACATTATAAAATGTAAAAGTTCCGGGAATAAAGGAAAGAGGAGGACGGGCAGAAATGGCACCAATTTTAAGTGATGTACCAGCTGGAACAGGTAATGTCACATTCTTCAAATTGATTTTACCTAGAATGCTTACTTCAGATGTTTCGGCTTTTATGGAATGACGGGCTATTTCTTTTCTTACAAAACTGTCAAGATAGGGTTTTGCAATATAAAATCCACCAACAATTATAATTGCTAAGATAGCAACAAATCCAATAATGCAAGTGAGCCAATATCTGAGGTTACTTTGATACCCACTATTAAGATTGACCATTCTTTCTTCTTTCATTTTTACCACTCTTTGAATTGAGAGTGAAGATAAATTCTTTTAAGCAACGACAAAGGTTTAAATATAGCGTGTACCAGTTTCAACAATTATCTACTCTCTATATTAGAGTTATTCTCATCTTTTTTACAATATAGCTTTATCAACTTTTATCAATTTTCTTTGGGTTCAGCACTTTATAGAAAAGCACGCATAATAAGGAGAGGCAAGTTTATGCGCATCATAATTTTTTATCACTTTAAAATTATCCTAAAATATTTCGATGTCTGCTTTTATCTTGCTGCTGTTTATAGGAATATTTAAAACATAAAAAATATGTTCTTGTTCATTATAATTTAATGGGGAGAGGTAAGTGTTATGACAGAAAATCAAATAATGGCTTTTTCGATCATTGGTCTCATGATGGTTGTTTTTATTTGGGATCGATTTCGTTATGATCTTGTTGCTATTTGTACTTTATTAATAGCTTGTGCCCTTGGTCTTGTCAGTCCGAAGGAAGCTTTTAGCGGTTTTAGTAATGATATCGTTATTATCGTGGGGAGTGTGTTTGTTGTCAGTACTGCTGTATCTCGCTCTGGTATAATGGAATTTATTATCCAACGGATATGGCCAGACGTGAAATCGGTGCGTCTTCAATTAGCTTTTTTGGTTCTTTCTGTTGTCGTATTATCAATGTTTGTTAAAAACATTGGTGCTTTGGCGATTATGCTTCCGATAGCTTTTCAGTTTGCACGTCGTTCTCAGGTTTCTCCTTCTGTCTTTTTGATGCCCATGGCCTTTGGTTCTTTGTTGGGGGGGCTTATGACACAGATAGGAACATCTCCCAATGTTGTTATTTCAGCGATGCAAGAACGTTTAGCAGGAACACCTTTTACTATGTTTGATTTTACACCAGTTGGTGCGGTTGTTGCGACGGCTGGTGTTGTATATTTGGTTCTTTTTTATTGGCTTTTGCCTGTGCGTGTGCGTTCAGGTGTATCGTTTGATGATGCCATTGATATTCGTAATTATGTTGCAGAAGTACATATTCCAATAAATTCACCGATTGTGGGAAAAAATATTGTTGATTTGGTTAAGCCATCAAGTGGTGATGTTATGGTGATTCAAATCATCAGAAACAAAGTATCTATTTCACCATTACCAGATTTTGTTTTGTCTGAAAATGATATTATTTTGCTGGAAGGATCACATACAGGGTTAGATAGCGTGATGAACTCTGCTCGTTTAGAGTTTTCTAAGGGGCGAACTATTGTTGCAGGTGATAAGGACAGTGATATTGATATTATTGAAGCAGTCATTACCCATAATTCACCTCTTATCGGTATTAGTGCGAAAGAGTTTTCTTTATTTGATCGCTATAATGTAAATTTGCTTGCGTTAAGTCGTCAACATGAAAGGGTGCGGGGAAGACTTGATGATATTATTTTCCATCTTGGAGATGTGATTGTTTTGCAAGGACAGGATGCAGTTATTCCAAATTTATTAAGAGAATTGAAATGCTTGCCCCTAGCAAAACGAAATATTGTGTTTGGAAATTTACGACATGGTTTCATCTCTTTAGCTGTTTTATTTATAGCAATTATTTTTACAGCTTTTCATATTGTTCCAGTTGCTTTTTCTTTCTTTTCTGCTGCTGCTGCAATGGTGATCTTTCGTGTTTTGCCCGCGCGTGATCTGTATCAGGCATTAGATGGCCCAATATTAGTGCTATTAGCGGCTCTTATTCCAGTGAGTGAAGCGTTAGAGAAAACAGGATGTACTGATCTCATTGGTCAATGGCTGAGCCAATTGGCAATATTTTTCCCGCCATCCGGTGCTTTAGCGCTTATGTTGGTGACAGCTATGTTGGTCACGCCATTTTTGAATAATGCAGCAACAGTGATGATGGTAGCACCAATTGCGTCAAGTTTTGCTCATTCCCTTCATTATAAGCCTGAAGCTTTTTTGATGGCTGTTGCAATTGGTGCGGGCTGTGAGTTTCTTACACCTATTGGACATCAAAGTAATATGCTCGTGATGGCGCCAGGAGGATATCGTTTTAGTGATTATCCACGTTTGGGTGCTCCATTGGCGGTGTTGATCGTTATTATTGCTGTTCCAATGCTTATGTGGGTTTGGCCCTTACAATAGGATATTTTTAGAAACTTTAAGGATCAATTATAAAAGGTTGTTAATCGTATGAAGATAAGTTGAAGGGATATACTTTATATAAAGAGCTTTAACTGAAGATTTGGAATTATACCACACTGTAATCATGGCGCTTCGGTATTTTGGATACAGATAAAAATTTATCTATTTGGTTTTAGTAGATATTCATGGAAATTTACTGTTTATTCAAGTTTTTTCAAGAATTGGTTTTTCTATTATAAATTGTATAATCCAATACAACCAACGATTGCGGTTGAAGACTTTAAAAGATTATCCCTCTATATAATGGAGAGAAAGTTCGCTTGAGATGATAGGCAATCATGATAAATATTAAGGCAGTGAATTTTTCATAATATGTAAAAGCTGTAATGTGAACAAACAGGGTGCTTACATCATTTTCGATTAAGACTGTTGCAAAAATCTGATTGAATTGGCTACATGTTGATTTAAAATAAATAAACGAGTAATTTAAAGATTTTTAGTTAATTAGGGCTACCATCTTTATCCATTTATGCGTAAAAGCACAGGTGAAGTAACTTTTTTCAAGGTATGATATATGTCGTATGATAGTTTTATTGCTGAAGTGAATGCAGAATTTCGTCAGGAAAAGGCGCTTGCTTTTTGGAGACGGTATGGTTTTTCAATTATTGGAGCAGCTATTCTTTTTATATTCATGATAGTTGCTTATCAAGTTTATCATCATACACAAATAAAGAAAGCTAGTTATATTGGTGATGCATTTGTAAAGAGTCTTGATCTTGTGGATACACGTGATTTTGATAAAGCGATAAAGCAATTAGAAACTGTTAAAACCTCTCATTTTGGGGGATATCCTTTTCTTGCTCGTTTACGTGAGGCTTCTTTACTCATGGAGAAAGGTGATATTATTAAGTCAGTGGAGATCTTTGATTCTGTTGCAGCGGATGAGAAAGCACCGCAGATTTTGCAGAAAGTTGCAAAAATTCGGGCGGCTTATATTCTGGTTGATACAGGGACATTAGCTGATGTTGAAAAGCGCATTAAAGATATGGCAAGTGATACCGATCCTATGCGTATGTCTGCAAGAGAAGCTTTAGGCTTAGCTGCTTATAAGGCGGATAAAATGGATGAGGCGGTTTATTATTTTAAGAAAATTTCTGAAGAAGGTTCTTTGGGTTTAAAAATAACAGATCGGGCTCGAATGATGCTTGAGCTTATACAAGCTGAGGGCAAGACAAATAAGGAATAAATCGATGAGCCTTACCATTGCTATCGTTGGTCGTCCCAATGTTGGGAAGTCAACGCTATTTAATCGTTTGGTTGGGCAAAAATTGGCTTTGGTTGATGATAAGCCTGGTGTAACACGTGATCGGCGTATTCATGCGGCAAAACTTCAAGATCTACGTTTTGATGTGATTGATACGGCTGGGCTGGAAGAAGCAGGTGATCATACACTTGAGGGGCGTATGCGTTCTCATACAAAAGTTGCAATTGATGAAGCGGATCTTATTTTATTTGTATTTGATGCAAAGAGCGGAATAACACCAAGTGATTTAAATTTTTCTTCATTGGTTCGCAAATCAGGAAAGCCAATTGTGCTTGTTGCCAATAAGTCTGAGTCAAGAGCGGCAACAGGAGGAGAGTATGAGGCGTGGTCATTAGGTTTGGGGGAGCCATGCCCAATATCGGCTGAACATGGTTTGGGACTTAGTGATCTGCGTGATGCAATTATAGATGCTGTTGGGTCAGAGCATGTTTTTGGCAACAACAAAGAAGAAGATAGAATGATACAACCTACATCTGTTGGTGATGATGTAAAGGATTTGGACGAAGAGGAGCTTATTTACGATGAAAGTAAGCCCATTAGGATTGCAATTGCGGGGCGTCCCAATACAGGAAAATCCACTCTTATCAATAGTATGTTGAAACAAGAGCGATTGTTAACAGGACCAGAAGCAGGACTCACGCGTGATTCTATTTCTGTAGATTGGGAATGGCGTGGTCGTCATATTAAACTTTTTGATACTGCAGGTTTACGTCGAAAGTCGAGAATTCAAGAAAAATTAGAAAAACTATCTGTTGCAGATACTTTGCGTGCTATTCGTTTTGCAGAAGTGGTGGTCATTGTTTTTGATGCAACGATACCTTTTGAAAAGCAGGATTTACAAATTGCTGATCTTGTGATTCGTGAAGGGCGTGTTCCAGTTATTGCTTTCAATAAGTGGGACCTTATTGAAAACAGTCAGACCACATTGATTGATTTGCATGAAAAATGTGCGCGATTTCTTCCTCAAGTTCGTGGTTTGAGAGCTGTTCCTTTATCAGGACAATATGGTCAAGGGATTGATAAACTGATGGAAAATATCATGATGATGCACCGTGTATGGAATCGTCGCATTTCGACGGCTAAATTGAACCAATGGCTTGGAACTGTTGTGGCACATCATCCACCTCCTGCGGTTTCTGGACGTCGACTTAAGGTTAAATACATCACACAGGTTAAGACACGTCCTCCTGGATTTATGATTTCCTGCTCGCGCCCCAAAAGTATGCCTCAGTCGTATTTGCGTTACCTTGTCAATGGGGTACGTGAAACATTTGATATGTCTGGTATACCCATTCGCATATCATTACGAGCCTCTGATAATCCTTTTGCGACACGTTCTAAGAAGAAATGATAACTCTTTAATTTTTTAAGTGAATGAAATCTATACTTAAGAATCTTAAAAATAAGTTTTTTCAATGATCTTTCTTTTCATAAAATTAAAATTTTATTTGCTAAAGTTTTAATTTTATTGATAATCACTTATTTGCATGGCATGAGAAGAGTGTGATAGGGAGTATTTAAGAAAGAGTACATAATCTTCTTAATGGGTTATTTAAGTGCAAGAATAGATGCAATATGAGGGTAGGGGAATATAATTATGATGCTTGTTTGAAAACAGCATTAGATTATCGTTTCATAAAAATAAAGCTTATGAATAAGCGCTTTTGCTTACGGTAGTTTGTCTGAATAAAAAGCAAAAATATTTGCTGAATCTACGGATATTCAATTGTAAAGAACGAAATTCATAAAAGTGGATTAAAATTGTATAAAGTAGTATGGTAATCGTGTTTAAATTTTATTGTGTTTTATTGGCTTAATCTATTTGAAATTTTGGATTTATTAATATTTTGTATTTAAAGGACCTTCTCTTAATACCCTCAAGCTCATTTCGTGATGTGGTCTGTAATGGCGGATGTAAAATACTTTGCGAATAGGATCATATAGAAACCATTGATTATTATCATTTCCATAAACTAAAAAGTGCAAGTTTATTCGAATGAAAGGGGAAAATTAACGCTCTCATACTGTTTTTAGCTTTCTATGTTCTCTTTCAAAACTAGGACTGATATAACATTGGGAGTCGGAAAATAAGATGGTATTAGTTTACACCTTTTGTTAAGCGTAAAAATGGTTGTTCTATGAGTTTTATATTATTCACGTGAACTTTTCGTTATACATTCACGGGTGCTGTCGTGAAATCGGTTTAGGTGCTTGGAATATCTTTTTAAGAAAGCATGTAAATTGAAAAATACGTTATTTCTACAATAAAATTTATACGATAACTTGTGATAGATTTCTTTTAGTATCTTGACGAATAAATTCGGGAACAATATGATGCACACGGTTTTATGAAATGTATTCTTATGTTGCTTTTTAATTAAGGAGCCAATGATGGCGATGGGCGAGAAACCCGTTATGAGCCGTAAGGAGGCTGAAGAGGAAAAGCAAGGAGAGTGTCTTCATTCAGAGGATTTGGAATGTCGTAGTAGGAACTTAAGCGTAGCTTTAGTGCGCAAGCAAGCATTAAAGAAGCAGGAGCATAGGAATAAGCGGGAAAAATCACAAGGAAGGATGGCAGGTGCAATTAAGCTTTCCAGTGAGTTTCTGGCAAGTATTATAGTTGGTATTGTTTTGGGGGTGGGGTTTGATAAGTTAGCAGGTTCATGGCCGTGGGGATTGGTATTTTTTCTCTTCTTTGGATTTGCTGCTGGTGTATTGAGTATTCTTCGGTCTGTGGGGTATGTTTCCTCCAGTCAATTAGGAAAAAAAGGCGTATTGCGCCAAGATAAACAAAATAAAGGGGCCAATGAGAGGTCCGATAAATGAGGTTGAAGTGACAGCGCACGCTCCAGATCCTATTCATCAGTTTGAGGTTTTAAGGCTGATTAAGATTTCCATAGGAAATATGGATTTATCGTTTACAAATGTATCATTGTTTACAGTCCTCACGGTTGTTGTAACTTCTATTTTTCTCTTTATTTCATCATCGAGTCGTGGATTGGTTCCAACGCGGATGCAGTCTCTTTCGGAAATGGCATATGAATTTGTAGCATCGACTCTGCGGGAATCATCTGGTGTGCAGGGAATGCAGTTTTTTCCTTTAGTTTTTTCTCTGTTTACTTTTATTTTGGTTGCTAACTTTATTGGTCTCTTTCCTTATTTTTATACGGTTACGTCTCAAATCATGATCACGTTTTCGTTAGCAATGGTGGTAATTTTGACGGTGATTGGTTATGGCTTTTATAAGCATGGGGTCAGTTTTTTGAAATTGTTCGTTCCCAGTGGAGTTCCTGTTGTGGTTTTACCTCTGGTGACAATGATTGAGGTTATTTCTTTTCTCTCCCGTCCAATTAGTCTTTCTCTTCGTCTTTTTGCGAATATGCTTGCTGGTCATATTACGCTTAAAGTGTTTTCTGGATTTGTTGTTTCAATGATTGGGGTAGGACTCGTAGGTGTGGGTGGTTCGATTTTACCGCTTATTATGACTGTAGCAATTACTGCTCTTGAGTTTTTGGTCGCATTTCTTCAGGCTTACGTCTTTACGGTTTTAACTTGTATGTATCTTAATGATGCAATTCATCCAGGACATTAATAGAACTGGCGGTTTTCCGTCGAATAATGCAATTTCGCTTTAAAGGAGAATAACATGGAAATGGTGCTTGCAGCAAAATATATTGGCGCTGGTCTTGCTTGCTTTGGTATGGCTGGAACAGCTTTAGGACTTGGTAATATTTTTGGTAGCTATCTTTCTGGTGCATTACGAAATCCATCAGCAGCAGATAGTCAGTTTGGACGTCTCGTCTTTGGTTTTGCTGTAACAGAAGCTTTGGGAATTTTTTCATTGCTCATTGCTTTATTACTTCTTTTTGGGGTTTAATCATCATCAAAAGGGTATGTCTGTTCTTTCATGAGGAAAGATTTACCCTTTTAGCTCTTAACAAGAGAGATGCCAGAAAGGTGTTTGTCAGTTATCATCGGTTATAGAGTGCTTTAATAAGCTATTTAAAGGATGAAAAAAGATGTTTGTTTCAAGCGCTTATGCACAGAACACTGAAACGTCGATAGAACATATTAAAAAGGTGGCAGAGCATGCAAATCGTGTGTTTCCGCCTTTTGATTTTGTGCATTTTGGTTCGCATTTTTTCTGGTTGGCAATTTCTTTCGGACTTTTTTATCTTTTTATCTCCCGTGTAATTGTACCACGTATTGGCGGTGTTATTGAAACACGGCGAGATCGAATCGCATCTGATTTAGATCAGGCAATGCGCATGAAGCAAGAAGCAGACATTGTTGTTGGAACTTATGAGCGGAAATTAGCAGAAGCGCGTTTGAACGCGCAGGCTATAGCGCAGGTAGCTAGTGAAGAATTAAAAGAAAAGGCAGAGCTTAAACGGAAAGAAATTGAAGAGAGTCTAGAGAAAAAACTCGCAGATGCTGAAAAACAGATAACAAAAATTCGGGATAAAGCGATGCAAAATGTTGGTTCTATCGCTGAAGAAGTAGCTCTTGAAATTGTGAAAAAATTGATTGACGTTGATATCAGCAAAGAGGCTGTTCGTTCAGTTGTTAAAACTGCGGATTATTGAGGAAGACAAAGATGACTGATACTTTTTGGGCATTTGTTGGGTTAGTTCTTTTTTTGGCTCTTTTAGTCTATTTCCAAATTCCACAGAGGGTTATACGCCATCTTGATGCGCGTGCGAAACGTATCAAAGATGAACTGGATGAGGCTCTGCGTTTTCGTGAAGAGGCACAGGAAATATTGGCTGAATATCAACGCAAACATGCAGAAGCAGAAAAAGATGCGCAAGAAATTATTGCAGCAGCAAAGCATGAAGTTGAATCTGTTATTGCTGAGGCCCGTGCAAAAGCAGAAGAATATGTAAAAAACCGCAATAAATTGGCAGAACAAAAAATTGCCCAAGCAGAAGCGGATGCAATACGCATGGTTTCTTCATCAGCGATTGATTTGGCAATTTCTACAGCACGTACCCTTATTGCAAGGGAAATAGATTCTAATAAGGCAGATGAACTTATCAAAGAGTCTCTTGAGAAAGAATCATTTATCAAAATGAAAACATATCTTAATTAATGATATTTGAGAGATAAAGAACAGTCTCTTTGGTTGCATAATTTTCTCAATATTAATTAATAAAAGTCATAAAAAAGAAAAAACTATCTTCATTATTTTTATCAGTTAATAGGGTATTTTGATTTTAAATGACAAGTTTTGAGAAGTCTGCAACCGATTGTGTAACAATGTGAGTGCGTTTGAGAAGAGCAAGACGGTTAGCACGAACATCAGGTTTTTTATCATTCACCAATACTTTTTCAAAAAATATATCAATCAATTTTCCAAGTGGCGCTAGCACACTGAGTGCAAATGATAAATTTGTTGCATTGATGGGAGCAAGAACCTTTCTTTCTACTTCACAGATTGCATGATAGAGCTGCTTTTCTTCTTTCTCGACAAAGAGCTCAGGATTAATTACATTCGCTATTGTTGTGCTTTTTTGAAATTCATTTTCAAGAATATTGGCAGTACGTTTTACAGAGGCTACAAAGTTCATTCCATCATGGGTGTTGATAAAAGCGATAAGGGATTCGACACGACGTGCAACCAATAAAAAATCATCAGAATCTTTATTTAAAACGGCTTCAAGGGCATCGTAACGAGCGCCTTCCTCTTTTAGATAGATTTTCAGACGGTCATGAAAAAAGAATAACAGATCTGATAAAATATATTCTGTTTTTTCTGGAATCAGATTCTGCAATTGTGAATTTTCTCTTTGAGAGATTTCATATTTATTTTTTTGTTGTAAGAAAAGATTCGTTGCTAACTGGAACAGCGGCATAAGATTGATTTTCCAATCTCGCGAAAGTACAAGCCTAATAATTCCCAATGCTGCTCGTCTTAACGCATAGGGATCTTTTGAGCCCGTTGGTTTTTCATTAATGAGCCAAAAGCCAACGAGCATGTCAATTTTGTCGGAGAGCATAACGGTTATAGCAAGTGGTTCTTGTGGAAGACGATCTGTTGGTCCTTGAGGTCTATAATGGTCTTCGATTGCTACAGCTACGCGAGGATCTTCCCCTTGAAGAAGGGCGTATTTTTGCCCCATAACACCTTGTAGTTCAGGAAATTCTCCGACAATTTCTGTTTGCAAATCAGCTTTTGCAAGGATGGCTGCACGTTTTGCTAAAAGAGGATCTGTTTGTATCAAAGGGGCAATTTCTTGTGCGAGTGCAGCAATGCGTTCTACCCTTGCTCCTTGTGTACCTAATTTAGCATGAAAAGTTACATTCAAATGATCAAGTCGCGCCATTCTTTGATCGAGAGGTTTTTTTATATCAAGTTGAAATTTTTTTATAGAAGATTCCAATTGTTGAAGATCAGGCAAATCACGCTGATCGGTTTGCCAAAAATGAAGTGCATCAGAAAGACGGGCACGGACAACCTTACTATTTCCTTTCGAAATTTCTTTGCCTTCATCATTTGCAAGAATATTAGAAACGAGAATAAAATGATGAGAAAGTTTTACTTTTTCTCCTTGTTTACGGGTGACAAAACATTTTTGATTGGCTCTAATGGTCAAACGAATAATTTCTGGAGGAATATCAAGGAATGATTTGTCAAAATCACCCATCAGGATAACAGGCCATTCAACAAGACCAGCAACTTCTTCTAGGAGGGGATTATCTTGAACCAATTCTAAACCGTTTGCAAAGCAGAGATTTTGGGCATCAGCTAAAATAATATTCTTTCGTCTTTCGGCATCCAGAATGACTTTATGGGTTTCAAGTTGAGTAACATAGTCATCAAAGCGGCGCACTTGAAATGGCTCTCCATCACTTAAGAAACGATGACCATAAGTTAAATTATTGCTTTTAAGAGAACCAATTGTAAACGGAATAACATGTGTTTCACCAATTTCTGGTCCGAAGATGCAAAGAATGTTTTGTAAAGGTCTAATCCACTTCAAAGTACCACTTTGTGCTGAATCTTTTCCCCAACGCATAGATTTCGGCCATGGAAAGTTGCGGATAATATCCGGTAAAATATCGGCAATAATTTCTTCTGCAGCTCGACCTTTTTTAACAATTTTAGCAATATAAAAATGACCTTTTTTATCATCATGTCCAATATGCGCTTCAGAAACATCATTTAATCCTGTTGCACGTAGAAAACCATCAATTACATGCTGTGGTGATTTTATACTGGGACCTTTGCGTTCTTCATGGACATCTTTGGAGCGTGTGGAAAGTCCGCGTATGTCCAATGTTAGCCGACGAGGTGTCCAATATTCACGAGCAGCTTCATAGATCAATCCAGCATTCACAAGTTGATCTGTAACAGATTTCTTAAGATCAGCAGCAGCTTTTCGTTGCATACGTGCGGGGATTTCTTCACTGAAAAGTTCAAGAAGAAGATCAGACATTAGGCTTCTCCAGTATATATTTGTCCAGCTTCTGTGAGTAAGAAGGCTTCCCCACAACGGCGCGCAAGATTACGAACGCGAAGAATGTAATTTTGTCGTTCGGTTACAGAAATAACGCCACGTGCTTGCAAAAGATTAAAGATATGGCTCGCTTTAATACATTGATCATAGGCAGGAAAAACACAGCGATGGAATACATTTTCTTTATTTGGTTTTCCAGCATCAAGAAGTGCGCTGCATTCGCGTTCTGCATCGATAAAGTGCTGATGGAGCAGTTTTGTATCAGCAAATTCGAAGTTATAATATGAGTATTCCTGTTCTGCTTGTAAAAAAATATCTCTATAACTTATTTTGTTTTCTCCCTCCAAACCATTAAAGTTAAGGTCATAGACGTTATCAACCCCTTGGATATACATCGCTAGACGCTCAAGACCGTATGTGAGTTCCCCTGAAACAGGAGTGCATTCAATGCCGCACACTTGTTGAAAATAAGTAAATTGAGAGACTTCCATTCCATCGCACCAACATTCCCATCCAAGCCCCCAAGCACCAAGAGTGGGACTTTCCCAATCATCTTCAACAAAGCGAATATCATGCAGTTTTGTATCAAGCCCGATAGCTTGTAGCGACTTTATATAAAGTTCTTGTAGATTGAGCGGAGAGGGTTTGAGAAGCACTTGGAATTGATAATAGTGTTGTAAACGATTTGGATTCTTACCATATCGGCCATCTGTTGGACGTCGAGAGGGTTGGACATAAGCAACTTTCCAAGGGCGTGGTCCTAGAGAGCGTAATGTTGTTGCTGGATGAAAAGTCCCAGCTCCGACTTCCATATCGTAAGGTTGCAAAATTGCACACCCATAGTGTGCCCAATAATTTTGCAAAGTTAAGATTAGTCCCTGAAAAGAACGTTTGGGGTTAAGATGTTCAGGCAGTTTCACGCTTTATACTCTTTATATTGAACTAAACAAAAAACAAAGTAATTTTAGTTTCTCTATTTATTATTTCATGTGGTTTATGGTTAAGCATCGTTTATTGCAAACCAAATTTCAACTTTTCTTGAATTTGTTCAGAGTTTTCTGGTTTTCCGTCAATTGCGTGGTTCCATTGAAAGATTGCTTCACGTTTACGCCCAACTTTCCAATAGGCATCCCCTAAATGATCATTTAGTGTTGGGTCCTCAGGTTGTAATCTGACAGCATTTTCTAATATTTGCACTGCTTTATTATATTCTTTTAGTTTATAATAAGCCCACCCTAAAGAATCGAGAATATGACTGTTGTGAGCTTGTAAAGCAGAGGCTTTTTGTAGCATACGGAGCGATTCTTCAAGCTTCTCACCACGTTCCACAAGGGAATAGGCTAAATAATTAAGAACCTGCGGTTGATTTGGGAAAAATTCAAGTGATTTTCGCAAGTCAAGTTCTGCTTTTGGCCATTGCTTTAAACGTTCAAAAGCAATACCACGCTGATAAAAGAGTTTCCAATCGTCCTGCTGAAAGTTTTTTATCTTTGTAATAGCGTAGTCTAGAGTTTTAATGGCCTCAAGAAATTTATTATCCTGCATATAAAAAGCAACGAGCGTTATCAAAATATTACGATCATTGGGAAATTTTTTATTTAACAATGTGAGTAATTTTATTGCTTCTTTGTAATTGTTGTTATTGGCAAGAAGGAATGCAAGATGAAGTTGTCCATCTTTATAATAAGGAGATTTAGGGGATAAAGCGCGATAAAGTTTAATTGCTTGATGTGGATCGTTCAATTTAGCAGAAATGTGTGCGAGCTGAAACAGTGTTGCGTCATTTTGAGGGTATAATGCGAAAGATAATTGCTTAAAAATACGTGCAATTCGCCCTGAGTTTTTGTAGTTGAGGGCTGTTCCAAAATTATATAATACCTCGGCTGCTCCTTGTTGAGGTGTTTTAATAACTCTCTCTAAGAAAGAATTTTTTTCAATTTTTTCTTGAAAGTTTTTAAGGACTTCTCGACCTGACAACATTTGTTCGCCATGCTGGATTGTTTGAAGAGCTTGGTTGCGCATATTATGGCGCAATTGGAATGAGGCATAGGCTATGATAATACGCTCATAAGTATTAGGAGCGATAAGAGTTCCCTGTTTGTTACTCAGTGCTTTAATGAAATATTTTTTTGCATCCTTTGGCCGTTCTGCAAGGTCGCTCATAAGTGCTAGATGATAAGATATAAAAAGATCATACCAGACAGGACCTTTGAGTTTCTTAAGATCATCGATTGCCTGAGATTTTTGTCCAGATCCAAATGTAATCCAAGCGCCGATGAGTTCAGGTATTGGATTATTGGACGTAGGAAGTTCCTTTAATTTCAGAAGAGCCTTGGCAGTCTTATAATCTTTTTTGATGAGACTTTCTACTGACAAAGTTAAGGAAACAAAGGGAGTTATAACATCGTTCTCTTTGAGTTTTTGGGCTTGTTGGACAGCTTCTTTAAAGTTTCCGACCGAGAGCATAGCTTCAAGGAGCTCTTTTTGTGTTTCAATGTTATCAGGTTGATAAACCAGTGCTTGTTTAAAATAATTGATAGCAAGTTCTGTTTTATTTTCATGATTTGCAACCCTTCCAGCTAAATAAGCACCTGTAAATGAGCTTGTATGAGTTGCTGCACTTATTTTACTGTAGGTGAGGGATGGCATCAGCATGATACCCACGATAAAGAGGGCAAAAAGTCGAGATACCGTTGCAGAGCACATGGAGCTAATCCTTTTCAAGATAATCAATTGATGGTGTTGTTTATAGATCATATCTCATTACTGTGTTGAGAAATACTGCGATTCTTGCAAAGAATTCAGTTTACGCGCGCAATACAAAATTCAACAGTCTCAACGAGAGCATTATAAGCAAGATTTTCATTCATGGGAACAAGAGCATCAATTGCATATTTTCCATAGATGCGTGCTTGTTCTATTGTATCTGTGATACTATCATACTTTTCCATTAAGTGTTGCGCGTGTGCGAAGGATTCATCATTATTATTGCCATCTTCAAGCGCTTTTTTCCAGAAATCTTTTTCTACCATATTCCCACGCTCATATGCGAGAATAACAGGCATTGTGATTTTTCCTTCTCTAAAATCATCCCCTATATTTTTTCCTAAATTTTGAGCACTACCGCTATAGTCAAGTGCATCATCAATTAATTGGAAAGCTAAACCTAAGGATGTTCCATATTCACGTAATGAAGAACGCTCTTTATTTCCATAGCCAGCAATAATGGGTCCTACTTCAGCGGCTGCTGAAAAAAGTGCTGCTGTTTTTGCATTGATGATTTTGAGATATTCTGAAGGGCTGGTTTTTATATTTTTTGCGGCAGAAAGTTGCATAACTTCTCCTTCAGCAATAATTGCAGCAGCGTTGGCTAGGACAGAGAGCGCTTCTATGGAACCGACATCGACCATCATTTTAAAGGCCTGGCCCAATAGGAAATCACCAACAAGTACACTTGCTTGATTCCCCCAAATCATCCGTGCTGTAGATTTTCCACGTCGTAAATTACTTTCATCAATCACATCATCGTGTAGTAATGTTGCTGTATGCATAAATTCAACAGCTGTTGCGAGTTTTATATGCCCGTCACTTTGATAACCGAACATATGAGCAGAAGCGAGCGTAATCATTGGGCGTAATCGCTTTCCACCTGATGAAATAAGATGGTTAGAAATTTCAGGAATCATCTCAACCTCTGATTTTGCCATAGAGAGAATAAATTGATTTACGCAATCCATATCTTTTTGAGTAAGATTGACAAGAGATTGAAGAGAAATTTGATTATTTCTTATTTGTTTTGGTTTGATAGCTGCACTCAATGTGTTTACTCCTAGAGTATTGCAATGGACATATATAAAATTTACTTTATTCATTAGCATAAAGGGGGTTTGGTTTTGACTCAAGCTTTTGATGTCGTTTAAAAGTGTTAGCTTGGAATGTTATTGGCAAGAAATGTTCTTTAGCGAGTGTAATCTTATTGTTATGAAATAATAAAAAATTTAAAATAGCAGCTGAATGGCAAAAATGCAGTTTATAAAGGTGAGCATTAGGCTTTTAAATGGATAAAGCAGCGAATCAGAGTGGTGAAACAATTGACAGTTTTCACCGCGGGAAATTTTATTTGGTTCAACCCCATAAATATGGTCATCGTTCTGGAATGGATGCGATGTTATTAGCTAGTTTGGTTCCAAGTGATTTAAAGGGCAAGGTTGTTGATTTAGGTGCAGGTGCTGGAGCTGCGGGTTTGGCTGTTGCTTCGCGTTGTCTGAAAGTTCATGTTACCTTAGTTGAACGTTCAGCTTTTATGGTATCTTACGCTCAAAAAACGCTTATGCTAAAACAAAATAAACAATTTGCTAGCCGAATTTGTTTGCTAGAAGCAGATGTTACCTTCAAAGGGAATGCCCGTATAAAAGCAGGTTTGATAGATAATAGCTTTGATTTTGCGATTATGAATCCACCTTTTAATAATCCCACCGATCGTAAGACACCTGATAAACAAAAATCTGAAGCACATGTTATGTCTGAAGCAATGTTTGATAACTGGTTGCGGAGTGCAGCAGCTATTGTTAAGCCAGGTGGATACTTAGGGCTCATTGCGCGTCCACAATCGCTGTCAGATATCTTGCGTGCTTTAGAAGGGCGTTTTGGTGGTATTTGTATAATTCCTGTGCATGCTCGTGCGAAAACAGCAGCAATTCGTCTTTTATTTTACGCAAAACGAGGAAGCCGAGCAGCTTTATCTATTTTACCGGCATTGGTTATACATGAAGGTAATGACCATACTTTTTCACCCCGAGTTGATGCAATTAATAATGGATATATAAGCTTGTGGGAACTTTTCTAATAGTATCTTGTGTTTTTTAGTTTATTATTTAAAGTCTACACTTTGTTGTTAGGGAGGTTTGACTTTGGGTGAAATTATATTTCTGCTTGTAATGTGGGGATTGATTGGCGCTTTTGGATGTTATCGCGTTCTTCCTTTTTGTTGTCCTTGCCTATTTAATTGTTCTTAATTTATAAGGAGATTTTGTTTTGATGGATTTTATTAAAAGTTTTATTCCACGCCGTTTTTCTTCCGATAAACTTGAAATTCCTGTGGTGCGCCTTCAAGGAGCAATTATGGATTCATCAGCATCTATATCTCGTACCCTTTCCCTCAGTAGGTGTGCAAATCTTTTAGAGAAGGCTTTCGCACACAAAAAGTCACCGGTTGTTGCACTTATTATTAATTCTCCTGGTGGTTCACCTGTACAATCGCGTTTTATCTTCAAGCGCATTCGTGACTTGGCAGAAGAAAAAAATAAAAAGGTTCTTGTGTTTATTGAAGATATTGCAGCATCTGGTGGTTATATGATTGCTTGTGCAGGGGATGAAATTTTTGCAGATCCTTCTTCAATTGTTGGTTCCATTGGAGTGGTTTCAGCTTCCTTTGGTTTTCCGGAACTTTTGAAGAAAATTGGTATCGAACGGCGTGTCTACACAGCAGGAAAGAACAAAGTTACATTAGATCCATTTCAGCCAGAAAAAAAGGCGGATATTGAGCATTTGAAATCTCTCCAACTTGAAGTGCATCAAACTTTTATCGATTTGGTTAAAGAACGGCGTGCTGAAAAATTATCAGATGATTCGAATCTCTTTACAGGAATGTTTTGGAGTGGAAAACAAAGCGTTGGGCTTGGTCTGGTTGATGGATTGAATGATGTACGTTCTGTTATTAAGGAGCGCTTTGGTAATGATGCAAAACTTCGACTTATTATGCCTCCAAAAAGTTTTTTAGGACCTAAAACGCCTTCAGGAGTGACGGCACATACGGTTTATACAGTCGTTGATAGTGCATTGATGGCAGCAGAAGAGCGAGCTCTTTGGCAGCGTTATGGTTTGTGATGGAAAGGATCATTCAAGCCAGAGAGATTTTATCTAAAAACAGATGCTAGAAGGAAAAAGGCTTGCAATGATACGAATGAGAACATGTCATTTATTTTGTATGAGAACTCTTTATATTTATTGTTTTTTTAGAAAACGATTAAGAATATTCCAAGCTGTTTATAGGGCTCGTGCTAAAAGTATGGGTAAAAGGGGGGAATTTTTAAAAGAACCCTATGTAAGTGAATATTAGGTCATATGATATCAAATGTACAAACTTCGTTCCAAAGACATTCCTATTTATTTACACCTATTAAATTGAATTTAGCTTTACATGTTGTGGGGCAACGTGCTGATGGGTATCATTTAATAGAAAGTTTGGTTTATTTTAGTCTTAGTGGTGATTGTCTACACTATGCACCTTGTGAAAATAATCAGTTTGTTTTGACGGGGTGGTTTGCAAAAGGACTTGTTTCCCATTTAGACAATTTGGTTATTCGCGCACGGGACTTTATGCATAAGACTTTTCCGGAATGTGCTCAACCTGCTTTTTTTCGGCTTGTAAAAACATTACCTGTTGCTTCAGGCATTGGTGGCGGCTCAGGTGATGCAGCTGGGGTTATCAGCATGTTGCGTCAACAGTGGAATCTTGATTGTCCTTACGAAGAATTAGCAAAAAAGAGCTTAGTTCTTGGTGCTGATGTTCCCATGTGCCTTTGTGCATTAGAATATCAGCAGCCGCTTTTGGTTAAAGGAATTGGTCAAGAGATGATACGACTAAAAGAAGCTTGTTCATTAGCAATGGTATTGGTTAATCATGGACAAGAGATTTCAACACAAGCTGTTTTTAAAGCGTTAGAGAAGCGTCATAATCCTTCTTTAAAAATTAATACAGAGGCTTTAAAAAATGTTGATTCATTGGTTGAAGCTTTACAAGAAACGCGTAATGATCTTTTTTCTCCTGCATTAAAAATAGCACCTCAGTTAGCTGAAGTGTTATCTATATTAGATGAATGTGGGGCTCTTTTTTCCCGTATGTCTGGAACGGGAGCAACTTGCTTTGGCATTTTTAAAAATAAACAAACGGCGCAACAAGCAGCTCTTTTTATCAAATCAATGCACCCAAATTGGTTTGTAAAACCTATCATGACTTTAGGAAATATTTGATAAATAAATATAAAAGCTTTTATTTCATCATGATTTTATTATACATAATGAAAGAGGGTAACCAAAGAAATGTGTTTTTTATTTTTTGTGCAAGAATTCGTGGAATGTTTGAAGAGCCATTTAAAACTGTAATGCTTGCAAAAAATGATCAGGCTACAGAAATAGATGTATGTTTGTTGTATTTGTGATGTATCAAAGATGTTTAATTTGCCGCTTCAACCAAATTTTTCGTGCGAATTGGATTTGCAAAAACAGGGTTTTTGTCATATAGCAGGTGTTGATGAAGTAGGACGGGGGCCTCTCGCTGGACCTGTGGTAACAGCAGCGGTTATCTTGGATAAAGATCGTATTCCTAATGGGTTAAATGATTCAAAAAAACTTTCTTTTCTCCAACGAAATAGACTTTATCATGAAATTTTGCAAAGTGCATTAGCGGTTTCAGTCGCCAGTCTTTGTGCTCGTACAATTGATCAATCCAATATTAGAAAAGCAACTTTAGAAGCAATGCGTCGCTGTATTATAGGATTAGTCATTCCAGTCCACTATGTCCTTGTTGATGGGCGTGATATTCCTTCTGAGTTGTCCTGTCCTGCAATGGCGTTGATTAAGGGCGATCAGCGTTCGGTTTCAATTGCAGCCGCATCCATTATTGCGAAAGTAACGCGTGACCGGATGATGGAATGTGCAGGACAAGTTTATAAAGGGTATGGTTTAGAGAAGCATGTAGGTTATGCAACGCTAGCGCATCGTACAGCTCTTGATAAATATGGACCAGTTATAGGATTACATCGTTATAGTTTTGCACCACTAAAAGAGTGTAAAAAAGGCAATTAAAATCAATAATTTATTACAAGAGTAAGGGATTTTATAATCATTGATTCTGTTATGTTTTTTTGGGTGTCTATCCCTAACCTTTTTGAAGCTTTTTTATCACTTATTCCCATCCATTTTTTCCAGATATAGAATTAGATATTTCTAACATGGGCTTGACTCTTATTGTTATTAACCGTATAGCAACGATATACGATAAGGGGCGGTAATGGCAATTGTTAGTTTTAAATATAAGGGCTTAAAATTATTTTATACAACAGGTTCCACAAAGGCTATTTGATCAGATCACTTAAAAAATTACGCGTTATCTTAACGGCTTTAACAAGTGCTACTACGCCTGAAATGTTGAGAGCGCCTGCCTTTAAAATCCACCCTCTTAAAGGTGCTCTTACAGGGTACTATTATATATGGATGAATGGAAATTGGCGTGTTACTTTTCGCTTTATAGGAACAGATGTGGAGCTTGTTGATTATCAAGATTACCATTGATGAGAGGAATGAAAAAAATGACGCATAACCCCGCACATCCCGGTGAAGTTCTGAAAGTAGCTTTCTTAGAAGAAATGGGGATAACAATACAAAAATTAGCTGATCATCTCCATATGACAAGAGCTTCTTTATCAAGAGTGATTAACGGACATGCTTCTATAAGTACCGAACTTGCAGTGAAATTAGAATTAGCTGGTTTTAGTAAAGCAAAATTTTGGTTGGATATGCAAACAAACTATAATTTATGGCAAACAAAGCAACAGGCACAACCACCTATTTCTCTTCTTGTTTCTGATACACCTCAAACGCCGCTTTGACTTCGTTAATAATTTTGATGGTGCTTTGGTTTGTTTTTTAGCTTCCGCCCGTTGCTCTAGCTTTTTTGTAGCTTTTTGATTGCTTCTATTGCAAGTCGTTTTCTATCGGCTGTTTTGGTACAAAGGGATGCCATTTTATCTTCGGTCCAGCCAAAAAGCGCTTTCATTTGCGAAACTGTCGCACCAGCATTGGCTGCACGTGTTGCTGCTAATTTTCGCAATCCGTGCGCTGATTTTTTAATACCCGCCGCATTACATGCTTCACGAAAGAGGTTGCCAAAACTTTCTTTGACAAGCTTATTTCCACCTTTACCACAAATGAATGTTTCATTACCTATAGGACCAATTTTAAGGGTTTCCTCTAGTTCTGGTAAAATAGGAAGAAAAACATCTGTTTTAAATTGGCTCTTTTCTGTTTTGAGATAAATGATATTATCTTTGACGTCTTTCCAGCTGATACGAACGGTGTCATCACGGCGCGCGCACGCAAGCCTGTGAAAGAAGAACATCAATCCAGACGCGTTCATGTGTACCGTGTGACCAATGGTGATAATATTTGTCTATGTCCTCTTCTAGCTATGGCAGCAATCCCCCACTGTTTAAAGATTTTGGTGCTTTTATATTAAAGGCAGGATTTCTATTTAAAAGGGCATTATCAACCGTCCAATTAAAGAGATTGTTTAAAGAGGTCAAAAAATATTTTGCCGCTGCGAGAGTAGCTCGCCTTCTGTCTACGGCGTCAAGGATGTGGTGTTTTTCTATGCTTTTATGTGCACGATCAGCAATATTTTTAGAAACATTGTTCAGAATTCTATACTTAATTTTTTAGTAGTTTCTAATTGATTATGCCATTGCATGCTTTGTAAATACTGATGCAATAACCAATCGAAAGAGCCTTTTGTAAGTCTGTTTATTTTCTTGGAGATGCCATTTTGCGCTTGTTTAATAGCCAGCGTATATTTGCTCTGATGGAAATCAATGGACTGTCATAAATTTTAGCTTTTCCACTAATAAATGTACCACCGAAAACTTGTGCATCCCCAAAAACTTTGGCATAACCATAGACTTTTGCATCATCACTTATCCAGCAATTGCTATCGACTTAGATTGTCTTCTTTTTGTATAAAAGCGCCAAGATCACCTGCCTTTACATCTCCAAAGTCTCTCAAAGCACGGATGCAGTAAAGTGTAATGTATCCACCAACCTCAATTGTTTCATCAGTCAGTTCATATTTCTTTTCCTTGATTTGCGCAGAATTCACCCGTAGCGTGAATCATGCATCACTTAAAAGTTATTAGGAATGGGTAGGGGGCTGGGAGGCATATGGGCACTCCCATTTTTTAAAAATATGCAAATTTATTTTTTTAGATGTGCTTAATTTCATATTTCCAATCAGGCAATGGAATGAGAGCTAATGCGAGTTGTCCTCTATGACACATGCATACATTAGCTTCAAAACAGGTGATTGCAACGCGCTTTTTGTTTAAAAAAATTTGATATAATTTGTTTATTGCACAAGAATTATCCTTGAGAGTTGTATTTTGATAATCTTCAAAAAGGCGATCATAATCTTTTGTGTTTTCAAATTTCTTCGTTTTTCAGAGGCAATTCCAAGTTCAGGCATATGCCATATATTCAATATCAATGTTGTTTACAACTTTCTCTAATTGTCTTTTTGAAAATCCGTATTTTCTGCTTATTGGATTTTTACGAATATCATACAAAAGTTTAATATTATTTTTGATAAGTTGATTGAAATAGTCCTCAAAGGATTTTCTTTCATAGCCAATGGTAAAAAACAAAGCTCTCATCTTTAGCAGGCTGTATGATGATATGTTTGATGTTACACACGTTTAATTTCCTTAGTAAATAGGTGGGAGCTCTATGAGCGCCTCTTTCCAAAAGGGATAAATCCTCTAGCGATTATCATAGTGTTGTGGAGCAATCGGGCATCAAAGCGGGTGATGGCGGCTTTAATATCATTGTTAAAGACAAAACAACGCTGACCGGAGGCATCATTGCCAGCACCGCGCCGGCAGATAAAAACAGCCTGACCACTGGAAGCATTAGCACCAGTGATATCAGCAACGGTGCCCATGCTAAAGCCAGCAGCCATGGGTTTAGCCTTTCTGGGAATGACACGATAAAAAACATTGCCAAGAATGTT
>NZ_JBHIRP010000010.1:0-77196 GCF_042197245.1 Bartonella sp. AA18HLJMS
TTCCATGTTTTATCTCCTTGAATATGCTGGAGATACAATGCCTTTTTGCTAATTATGTTCCAAAAGGGATATAGAGCAGCTAAAAAGGAATAGGAAAGATCTAAAGTTAAGATCGAGATCATCATGGTGGGGCATTTTCTTTTGAAACTTTTGTTTAAAGCGCGTTCATAGAGAGTTTTTGTTGATCATAAAAAAGGGGGGTGAAAACGACAAGGCATGCCTATAGGGCTTTATGAGGTCATTATAATATAGATGCTGTTTTGTTTATATTCTTTCATAAATTTGAATTTTTATCTCATGACAACGTCTTGGTCGATAAACATATGATAAGCGTTACGAATGGGAATATATTTATGTTTCATAAATAAAAGCACATTTTGTATAGAGAGCTCTTTCTTTGTGTTTGCGCTATTGTATTCTTTTGACAAATGCTTTTCTTTTTGATTGTATCAAAAAGTTTAAAGAGAGACCTTGTTAGGATATAAAATGTTTCGTTCAACTTTTTTTAAAAATCGTGAAATCTATGGACCTCTTTGTATTGGATTTGATCCGAGCCATAAAGTTTTGCAATCGTGGAAACTAAGCTTTGATTATAAAGGTCTAAAAGATTTTTGTGATATTCTCTTAACAGCAGTTGTTGGTAAAGTAGGTATTATAAAGCCGCAAGTCGCATTTTTTGAATTATATGGTGTGGAAGGTCTTCAAGCTCTCAAAGAACTGATTGAAAATGCACACGAACAAGGCATATTGGTTCTGGCGGATGCAAAAAGGGGGGATATTGGCTCTACTGCTGAAGCCTATGGTAAGGCTTGGCTTGGTCCAAGTAGTGCGTTCAAGGTGGATGCCATGACAGTTAATCCTTTTTTGGGTTTTGATGCTCTTATTCCTCTGATAAAGGTTGCAGAAGAAACAGGAGCAGGGGTTTTTGTGGTTGTTCAGTCTTCTAATCCAGAGGGGAAACAAATACGAAATGCCCTTATTGGTGATCAGACACTCTCTCTTCATCTTGCACAGTGTATTTGTGATTATAATAGTCAGTCTTCGGTTATTCATCATAATATTGGCCCCATAGGTGCGGTTATAGGAGCGACATTAGGATCTGAATCAAAAGACACAATTGAGCAGTTAAACAATAGTCTGTTTCTCGTTCCGGGTATTGGCGCTCAAGGTGGAACAATGACACAACTAGCAAATCAATTTCCACAAAGACTTTTGCAGAATGTTATTCCCTCTGTATCACGCTCTATTACAGATGCTGGACGAAATATTGTTGATTTAAAAAATGTTATCAATCATTTTGCAGAACAAGCGCAAAGCACACTGATGTCTTGAGGATTTTTGCATCTGTAATAAATCTGAAGAATTCTGAGAGGGAGGGGTTTTGAGGGGGATGCTTTCGATTTATCAAGAATCAACTGTCGCTTTGAGGTTTCTTTCAACAAGCACAGATGTCTTTTCATTGAATGTTAAGCGGGCATTTCATGTTGAGCGGGGGCTATGTTCTTATTGAAAATGCAAATATTTTCAGTAGATTGCCTTAAGGGTAAAGGTTTGCATCTTTAAAAAGCAAAAGCTTATGCATATTGTTACCAGTTTCCAGTTGATAAAGTTATTGCAGCGTTTGTTTCTATAAGATAGACACACGTTATCGGTGAATATATATTGTTGTTAGAGAAAAACATGTCATCAAAACAAGAAAAAACCAAAGCCCGTTTACCCCGTGGGTTTGTTGATCGTACAAGTGCACAGTTGTATGCAACTGAAACAATGATTGCGCAAATTCGTGAAGTTTATGAACTTTACGGTTTTGAAGCGCTAGAAACTCCAATTTTTGAATATACAGATGTGCTGGGTAAGTTTTTACCGGATTCAGATCGTCCAAATGCGGGCGTTTTTTCGCTACAAGATGATGATGAGCAATGGATGTCTTTGCGCTATGATCTTACCGCGCCTCTTGCTCGTTATTTTGCCGAGAATTTTGAAGTTTTGCCAAAGCCTTATCGCAGTTATCGTCTTGGCTTTGTTTTTCGCAATGAAAAACCAGGTCCAGGGCGGTTTCGGCAATTTATGCAGTTTGATGCGGATATTGTTGGAACACCAACGGTAGCAGCTGATGCCGAAATTTGTATGATGGCAGCTGATAGTTTGGAAAAATTAGGGTTTCAGCATCATGAATATGCCATTCGTCTGAACAACAGAAAAATTCTCGATTGCGTTTTAGAGAAAATTGGTTTGGGGGGAAATGAGCAGGTTGAAAAGCGCTTAACTGTCTTAAGAGCAATTGATAAACTGGATAAATTTGGTTCTGAAGGGGTGTGTCTGCTTTTGGGAAAAGGGCGTTTGGATGAAAGTGGTGACTTTACAAAAGGGGCGGAGCTTAAGGATAAAGAGATTGAGTGTATTCTTACCTTAACTGCTGCTGGAGCTGAAACAGCAGAAGAAACGCTTGAGGCTCTTAAAGAAGTGGTTGGTGGTCATGTTCAAGGGCGTGAGGGAATTCGTGAGCTTGAGGAAATGCAAGCAATTTTTGCCGCAAATGGCTTTCAGAATCGTATCAAGATTGATCCATCGGTGGTGCGTGGACTGGATTATTATACAGGTCCTGTTTTTGAGGCTACGTTGCTGTTTGATGTTTTCAATGATGATGGGCAGAAAGTTGTTTTTGGCTCCGTTGGTGGTGGTGGGCGCTATGATGGATTGGTGGCACGCTTTCGTGGTGAAAACATTCCAGCAACAGGTTTTTCAATCGGGGTCTCGCGTTTGATCGCTGCTTTGCAAAATCTTGAAAAGTTGCCTATGAAGGAGACAACAGGGCCGGTTGTGGTGCTGATGATGGATAAAGAGCCAGAGGCGGTTGCTGGTTATCAAAAAATGGTGATGCAGTTGCGTGGTGCGGGAATTCGTGCTGAGCTCTATTTGGGGGCATCGGGGATAAAAGCGCAGATGAAATATGCAGATCGACGCCAAGCGCCTTGTGTGGTTATCCAAGGCTCACAAGAACGTGAGAGCGGAAAAATACAGATTAAAGATTTGATTGAAGGGGCGCGTTTGTCTCATGAAATTAAGGATAATCAAACATGGCGTGAAAGTCGACCAGCACAAGTGACGGTTGATGAAGATCAATTGGTCAAAACAGTACAGGATATTTTAGCCGCCCAAAAATGATAATGGTAAAAGTCTTTATCGAAGTGATTGTTCGAAATATTTTGGAAATTTGAAATTCAATTTTTAAAATTTGTGCTTTGCTCGTTTATACGTGTTGGTGCACGCGTTCAAAAGCGGGGTTTTGAAGTGCGTGCGGCATAAAAGAGAGATTTTTAAGAGATAAATAAGCACTATTTGCTATAAAACGTGCCCTTCTGAGGATGCGATGATAATGCGTTAAAATGAGCAAAAAAATTGTAACGAACAAAAACTCTGAGAAAATTAAAAGGTTTCACGCAACGCTTTCCCAAAAGTTTATAAAAATATTGACAAGTTCATATTGGCTTCATCTTTGAATTCTCATCTATGAGTATCAAATCCTTTGATGTTCTCTTCTTGGACATTACAAAATCTAGCCTTATTGCAAAAGGAGGGAGAACTAGAGCGTTTTATCCTAAAAGACTTTTTAAGCTTCAAAAAACAATGGAATGACTTAAATCGAACAATTTTTTACAGGAGCATGTTTGGATGAATTGTAAGCTGCCATAATGGTAACTTACTGATAATATGCATTTTTCATAAAGTCAATTCTTTAACGGAGAAATGAAAATGGTCCAATATGATTTTACTCTGCTCTATGAACGAAATCCCTTTATTCTTGAAAGACCTGAGAATATTGGAAAATCATTTAAACTTCCTCCTTCAAATTTCGGATTTGAAGATCTTCCGCAAATTACCTTTTCAGGCGCCTCGTCGTGTCGGCGTATGATTTTTGGGTTATCATTTAGTGGTATGAAAGCATTTTTTGTGATGTTGTGGCAGGTAGGGAAAATGTTAGATGAGGGGGATGATGTGGATTTATGGTTTGATCAGATAACATTGGATCATGATATTCTTGAAGAATTTTTGACTTGCGATCTTTCAATTCAAGAACCAGAATATCTTAATTTTGAAAGTTTTAAAGAAGGTATCAAAGAATTAGAAAAGAATAAAATTGTAGCGAAGGGGACAAAAAAAGATTGTTATTTCATCAATCCAGATATTTTTGGTCTTCCTGAATGTGATGAAGATTTTGAGTTCGATGAAGAGGAAGAGATAGAAGCACACTTTACGGTAGAATACCCGAATAAACAACTCCTTTAATCGTTTTTCTCTTAGAGAAAAATAAAGGCTTAGAATAAATGGCTATGAGAACAGCAATGAGTCTGTTTATGGTATGTGAATTGGAATGTTTGCGGGATCTGTTTTGATTTAATATTCTCCATGAATGGTTCTTTATGCAGAGCGGTTTTTATGCCATATTTTCTTCTTTTTATGAGACATAAGTTAATTTGAACTGTGCACCTCTTCAAACAAATGTTTGATCTGTATTTTCTTTCTTGGTACTTTTGTGAACTTTGCAGTAATGATGTTCATAGCTCTTGTATTTTGGCGCGTTTACGAGAGGTATTTTTACTCTTTTTAATCGTTTATTCATATGCCAATCCCGCTTGCTAATGAGCAAGAAAATAGTTTTAAGGGATTCAATATAAGAAGGGATAAAATAAAACAATCTTATGATATTCGGCTCCTCTCATTCAATATGCAAAATTATAAATTATCTTTATAAATCAAAGTATTGTTTAATACAAAGTTTTTCTCAGTATGAGAAATTTAGCATTGATCTTGCATATTTCATCAATACGTTAGTCCTTGATGTTTCTGAGAGAGTTTTGCATGAATTTGCGCATTTGGCAATTGCATCCCCATTTTTTGATAGCGTGCAACAGCTTTTAACTCTTTGATTTTTTAGCCCCACAACGGGTCCAGATTTTTCATCAGCAATTTTTCAAACTTTTTCAAAGCAGTTAAAACATAAAATATTTATTGAAAAAATTATTGCTGTAATCTTTTCTCACAGAAGGCGCACAATCAACTTATCGTGTCTGTTTTCACGAATAGAGGTTGCAAAAAGTAAACAACACAAATTCCCTGAGGAGGGAGATTTGTGTCGTAAAATTTTGTTTAAATAGACGATTGGGGGAATTAGCTTTTCAAGGCTTTTAAAACATGTTGTGGTGAAGAAACTTCATAAGGATCTGTTGCACAATTATCTGAAAAACCTGCTTCTTCGAACCATTGTTCAACCACACCATCATTAATAACAGCTGCATAGCGCCATGATCGCATGCCGAACCCAACATTGTCTTTTGCAACCAGCATACCCATTTTGCGTGTGAATTCACCAGAGCCATCGGGAATTAACTTCACGTTTTTGATATTTTGTGCTTTTCCCCAAGCATTCATGACAAAAGCATCATTGACGGAAAGGCAATAAATTTCATCAATACCCGCTTGTTTAAATTCATCATAGAGCTTTTCAAAATCAGGCAGCTGAAAGGTTGAGCAAGTAGGGGTAAAAGCTCCAGGAAGAGAAAAAAGAATAACACGCTTTCCTTTAAAGTAAGCATCGCTGTTAACTTCTTGCCACCGATAAGGATTGTCTCCAGCCACTGATTCATCGCGTACGCGTGTGTGGAATGTTACATTGGGAACTGTTTTTTTCATCATCATGATGCTCCTGTATTCTTTTACGAAAATTTTGTTTTAAAACAGCCTTTGTATTTAAAAACATATGGTAAAAAGCGTTTTAAATAAAAGGGCTTCTTTAAAAACTCTTACTTCTAACGAGTGTGCAAATATTTCACACTTCCGTCAAGTAGAATTAATGGTCGACTTTGGATACTCTTCACCTTAAAATTATAGGAAAGAATATAAAGGTATTGATATGACCATAAAGACAGTTTTAACCACGGCTTTTGAGGGGCAAAAACCGGGAACGTCTGGTTTGCGCAAAAAAGTGTCTGTTTTTCAACAACCCCATTATGTAGAAAACTTTATACAATCTCTTTTTGATAATATTGGACCTCTTGAAGGAAAAATGTTGATTCTGGGGGGGGATGGGCGCACTTTTAATCGTACTATCCTTCAGATTGTGTTGAAGATGGCAGCGGCGCATGGTGTCTCTTGTGTTAAAATGGGAAGGGGCGGTATTCTTTCTACACCTGCTGTTTCGCATCTTATTCGTAAAACTCATGCCCATGGTGGACTTATTCTTTCTGCAAGCCATAATCCTGGTGGTCCAGAAGGAGATTGTGGTATTAAATATAATATTTCCAATGGGGGACCCGCTCCTAATTCTTTATGTGATGCTATTTTTGCAACATCGCAACGTCTTTCTTTTTATAAAATTCTTGAAGCACCAGATATTGATTTAGATAGGCAAGGTACGATCTTTATGGGAGCCATGCGGATTGATATTATTGATCCTGTCGCTGATTATGTTGCTTTGATGCAGGAGCTTTTTGATTTTGACTGTATTGCCAAGGCTGTTGCTCGAGGTCTTACTTTACGGTTTGATGCCATGCATGCGGTAACAGGGCCTTATGCCCATGAAATTTTTGAAAAATGCTTAGGATTTTCTGAAGGGACGGTGGTTAATGGTATTCCTTTGCCAGATTTTGGAGGCGGTCATCCAGATCCCAATTTGGTTTATGCTAAGGATCTTTATGATTTATTGATGTCAGAGCAAGGACCAGATCTTGGCGCCGCCTCTGATGGTGATGGAGACCGTAACCTCATTATTGGTCGTCAACAATTTGTCTCGCCTTCGGATTCTTTGGCTATTATGGCTGAACATGCACACCTTATTAAAGGATATCGAAAAGGTGTTGTGGGGATAGCGCGCTCTATGCCGACGGGGCGTGCTGCTGATCTAGTTGCGGAAAAACACGGATTAAATTTTTTTGAAACGCCAACGGGATGGAAGTTTTTTGGAACCCTTTTGGATGCGGGAAAAGTAACCTTTTGTGGTGAAGAAAGCTTTGGAACGGGCTCTCATCACATCCGCGAAAAAGATGGTTTATGGGCTGTCCTATTTTGGTTAAATCTTGTAGCGGTAACAGAAAAAACTGTCGCACAGATTGTTCAACAGCATTGGTCCACCTATGGGCGTTTTTACACGTTACGGCATGATTATGAAGAAGTCGAAGCAGATAAAGCTTTGGCATTACTAGAGCATTTGCGTGCGCACTTACCACATGCAGGAACTGAAATTTCTGGATTTTTCGTCAAAAAAGCAGATGATTTTACATATCATGATCCCGTTGATCAGAGCGTTAGCACGCGGCAAGGTATACGTATTTTTTTCGAGAATGGAGCAAGGTTGGTGGTTCGTTTGTCGGGAACAGGGACGCTAGGTGCTACTTTACGACTTTATTTTGAACAGTATGAAAGTGATCCGCGCAAACACAATTTTAATCCGCAAGAAGTTCTCCAACCTTTGCAACAGGTAGCACTAAAACTGTTAAACATACAACAAGCATTGGGGCGAGATCGTCCTGATATTATCACCTAAGATCATTGGAATGTTTTTTTGTAAAGGTATGATGATTGATCACATGGGTGTGATTTTAGGGGTGTGATTTTATGTGCATAAGGGAGATCTTCCATTTTCAAGCTCTCTTTGTTTTTTCCTCCCTTACATATCAATCGGATTCCTAAAACTGCGGGATTCTTAAAACTAAATGCTGTAGGAAATTATAATCGAGCATAATCGGATCATTTATGTCCAATGGGTTTGCTCAATGGCTTGATAGCAATTTTTGTTTAATAGGGGAATGTTTCTCATACAAAACAAAATACGATCATTGTTGCACATTTCATATGTTTGTTTTAAAGAATCTTCTCTCTCAAGACACTAAAAACGCATCTTATGCGTGTTGCTTTGAAAGGGATAACCGGCCATCCATCCATTGAGCAGCACCATTTTTACGCTTATGAGAGAGTAAGACGGCACCATTATTCACTTTGCCCGCTTTCAATGTTGGCTCTTATATTTGAGAGTATTTAGTATTTTGGATAATCGTTTTACACGGATTTTCCTACTTGTAACATGCAAACAAAAGGCTTTGGTTGTTTCAATGTAAAAGGGGTTGAGAGAATCTCAGCTTATTTATCGGCTTTCATTCAATATACAAAACCATTAACTATGATCATAAATCAGTCTGTTCTCTAACATTATGACTGTTATCTTTACTTAAATAAAAGGTTAAGTTGGGGACATCATTTTCTTGTTTCTCAATGCTGAAATAGTTTTTAGCTCTCTGAGAACGTTTTATTCAGAGATGTTCCTTTTCTAATTGTTTTGTTATCCATTCGTTAATTGCATTGGTGATGTATAAGAAAATGATTTTGATTAATTTATTAGAGAGAATGCAGTGAGTAAATTTTATGATATGCGGGGGGCTTATTTGAGTTGTATAATGATCAATCATTTTTATAAACTTGTGTATAGTATGTGATGATAGCATTCATGAACACAGTTGGCAGATGAGGATTGAAACAAAGGGAAACATTTTTCTAAAATAATGGACAATAAGCACTTCTTGCTTTATGACCAGTCATAATGAATGATTTTTCTTTTAAAAGGGGAATTTATGACCCAATATCCCAAATGTCCTCGTTGTGATTGTCTTTATACTTATGAAGATGGTGAAAATTTTGTGTGTCCTGAATGCGCGCATGAATGGCCACAAAAAAACGATGATACGGTTCTTGCCAATACTGTTTATGATGCCAATGGTCAGATTTTAACAAACGGAGATACCGTTATGGTGATAAAAGATCTGAAAGTAAAAGGCGCTTCATCTGTTTTAAAAGGGGGGACGAAGGTAAAGAATATTCGCTTGGTGGATGGGGATCATAATATCGATTGCAAAATTCCTGGGATCGGTCAGATGAGTTTAAAGTCGGAGTTTGTGAAAAAAGTTTAAGCATTTGTCCTCTTGCAATTGTTTTTGGATTTCGTTGGTTTTCTATTTTTACATTCTTCTCTAATTGGGCATATTTTTCTCCAGTGGCTTCTTTTCTTGTTTCATAGATTACACCAATCAGATAAAAGCAATATGTTTTCCTTTAGTGTAAGGCCATGTATAGCAGAGAAATAGCGACTCTGTCTTTTCTTTTAATATGCGGTTATGAGGGGACAGGATGTTGACTCATAAGCAACAATAAAAGTATGCGCTTTATGAGAAGAACAATACCGTAAAGTAGACAAACTTATTCCTGCTGAATTGAAAAAATATTCTCATTTTTTTTATCAGATAATTTCTCAAACAACCATAATAGATCTGGCTTCAATGTATTTATTTTTTATGGGTAGTTACACCTTTTGCGTCATATTTATGGAAATGAGATTGAAAATGATAGAGGAAATTCTTGATTTTAAGAATGGAAAAAGGACGCTATGATCTTGATAAGGTCTTATTGCCATGCATTTTCCAGCTCTTAGTACTGCAACAGTCTCTTATAAAAGTGTACATAAGAGCTATTAAAAATAGTTTTTGTTATTATCCAGTTTGTGCTGTGTAAGCGGACGATTTTGATTGATGCAATAAAAACATAATTGAAATAAGAAGAATGTCAGAATTCTCATTGCAAGTTGCAAAATGTGATCTTTGTCGAGTGGCTGAAACAACATATTGATTTATAATAATAAATTAGCGTTATTCATATTGAATTAGAACCCCGAATAACGTGGGATTCTCTCATTTCAAATCTGTTCCATGTTGAATCAATTAAAATCACTTGCTTGCACACCACACGCGGGGCTGGCGTGTGGGTAAAAATGAGGAAAGAAAGGATTAAAAATGACTCTTATGAATCGTCTTAATGAAAGAGCTGTCGCATCATTAGGGGCTGGCAGATATGATGATGGTGCCGGCTTGCTACAAGAAGTATTTTGCGTGATTTGTCGTTGGAAGCACTGAGAAAGATAGAGCAAATGAGCACTCTATCGTACAATGTTTTCTTTTTTGGGTTTTCTTTTTTTGTAACGAGGTCGTGTTTTCCTCGTTAAAATTGCATGACAAGATTATGAGATAAAATAAATTTAAAGTGCACACCCATACATTGTACTTCTGTGTACGATTGGTTTGTTGAAATAACTTATGCTTCTTAAAGGGGGCTTTGAAATCTTTTTAAGGCATATGTGGAGGTGAAAGGTGAGTGAAGGTATCATTATTGGACAGATTTTTGTAACAGTACTCTATTTTTATGACTGCATGGCTTACTTCGAAAATTTCAGGAATAAAATGACGTAAGATTTTTGCACTCCATGTTTGAGCGCTGTTGAAGAGGGGCAATCGGTGTGGTTATTTTACCTATTGAGGTCAATATTTATTGTGGCATGGCTTCAACGCCTAAAACTTCAGGGATAAAATGACGTAAAAGATTTTCAATACCATGTTTGAGGGTTGCCGTTGAAGAGGGACATCCAGCGCAGGAGCCGCGCATATTGAGATAAACAATACCATTTTCAAATCCACGAAAAGTAATATCTCCACCATCATTGGCAACTGCGGGGCGGATACGCGTTTCAAGGAGCTCTTTAATGGTTAAAACAATATCAGCATCTTTTTCGTCATAAAATTCTTCGTTAAGGGCATGGGTTTGTGCTTGTGTTGTGGCGTTGGTGGTGATCACTGGCTCATTGGATAGAAAATGTTCCATAATTGTGCCTAAAATGACGGGCTTGAGATGTTGCCATTCTCCTTCTTTTTTGCTTACGGTGATAAAATCATAGCCTAAAAAAACACCATTGATATTGGGAATATTAAATAGTTTAGCCGCTAAAGGTGAGTTTTTAGCTGCTTCTTCACGGTCACGAAATTCTAATACTCCCTCAGAAAGAACCACGCGTCCTGGCAAGAATTTAAGTGTTGCAGGGTTTGGGGTGGTTTCAGTTTGAATAAACATAAATTCTCCTTTTATAATGAAGGATTGGGAAGATCTTACATTGTAGAATATTATATTTTTTAGGCAATAGATCTAATATCTTCATCGGCAAGATTGCTAGGAATAACAATGACAGGGATTGAAAAAGCTGTTCCTTTATTCCCGATTAATTGAACAAGGGGTCCTGGTCCTTCTGTATGTCCACTGGCTGCTAAAACAATCAGTGCAATCCTTTTATCTTCGTCGATCAGTTTAGAAATCTCATCAATTTTTTTTCCTTCACGCACTACTATTTCTGTTTCAAGCGCATGGGTGGTGCGGACTTCACTGGCAATGTCTCCTAATATTTTATGAGCACTTTGCTTTGATTCTGTACGCATAACGTTGTTTACACCCAGAAAATGTTGAAATTCTGCACTATCAACGACACAAAGTAATACCAATGTTCTACTGGTATTTTGGGCATGCTGTGCGGCAAACGCAACGGCACGCCGACACTCTGGTGTTTCATCGATAATAACTAAGTTTTTTTTCTTTGGTTTTTTTTTCGGATTTTGGGGTTTGGAAATCATGCACTTTCTCTATTTTGTACAAACGATTTTTTTGCTCTCTACAGTTTTTAGTTTTATTATTTTTATGTATCGTGCAAAAATCCAATAATTTCACGAATTTTTTTCATATTTTCTTCTGCGAGCATACTAGCACGTTTAGCGCCATCATGCAAAACAGAGTCGATATAATCATTTTCTTGATGAAGTCGACGTAACTCCTCTGTTATAGGGGCAAGCTTATGGACGGCAAGGTCGGCTAGAGCTGTTTTAAAATGCGAAAATTGTTGACCAGAAAATTCTAAAAGAATCTTTTCTTTGCTAACTTTGGCAAAGGCGGCATAAATACCAAGCAGGTTATCTACTTCTGGTCGTTCTTTTAAAGCGGCAAGGGTATCGGGAAGTGGAGCCGAATCCGTTTTGGCTTTGCGTATTTTTTTTGCGATAAGATCAGCGTCATCGGTCAAATTAATGCGTGAAAAATCTGAAGGATCTGATTTTGACATTTTTTTCGTCCCATCGCGCAAAGACATAACGCGTGTGGCTGTTGTTCCAATAAGCGCCTCTGGGAGGGGAAAAAAGCCTTGTCTTTTTTCTTCATCCGTTTGCATAGAGACGCCAAAATTTAATTCGGCAATACGCTGTGCATAGTCGTTGTTAAATTTTTGTGCAATATCGCGTGTGAGTTCAACATGCTGTTTTTGATCTTCACCCACTGGAACATGCGTTGCACGATAGACTAAAATATCAGCAGCCATCAAAGTGGGATAGGCAAAAAGCCCGAGGGATGCTTTTTCACGATCTTTTCCCGCTTTATCTTTAAATTGTGTCATGCGTTGAAGCCAGCCAATGCGGGCAACACAATTTAAAATCCAGGCGAGTTCAGCATGTTGAAAAACACGTGATTGATTAAAAATAATATGTTTTTGAGGATCGATACCGGCGGCTAAAAAGGCTGCTGTCACTGTTCTGGTGGATTCGCGTAAAGTAAGGGGATCTGGGTTGACGGTGAGCGCATGCATATCCACAACACAATAGAGGCAGTGATGAGAGTTTTGCAGTTCAACCCAATGCTGAATGGCTCCAAGATAATTGCCAAGATGTAAGTGACCACTCGGTTGTACGCCGGAAAAGACAAGTGGTGTGAAGGTATCCATAGGAGTGCTCTTTCTTCAATTAAGGTTATTCATTTTATTGTTTTTGACAAAGTATAGATATTATGAGCGTTTTTTCAAATTTTTAAGCGTGTGAAAAAAGGAACGGGTGTTGAATAAAAAATAGGCACTAAAATAGATCAAGAATATGCCGAGCATAATCCCTACTAAGGTGATCGCGCGCAAGAAAAAGGATGCTTGTGAGGATAAAGGAAAAGACAAAAAACCAAGCACATTCAATCCGTAATAGAGGGCTAGTGCACTCAAAAGAGTTGCCATCATGAGACATAATATTCGCTTTATCAGTTGGAAGTCGTATTTCCAATAACCGCGTTTGATAAGGACCCCCCAAAGCAACAGTGTGTTGACCCATCCAGAGGTAATTTCAGCAATAACAATGCCTCGTGCAGATAGAATAGGAAATAATGTTAAGGCGAGACCGATATTGATAAAAACGCAAATACCTGTAAAAATCATCGGTGTTTTGGTATCTTCATGGGCAAAAAAATTAGGAATAAAGACCTTAATAAGAACAAAAGCTGGAAGTCCTAGTCCATAAAGCTCTAGTAATTGTGCAACATGGTGTGTTGATTGACTGGTAAATTGTCCTCGCTCAAAGAGCAAACTGACTATGGGAGTGGAGAGCAGCAAAAAAGCGATGGATGCTGGAAGTGTTAAAAATAGCGTTAATTCAATAGAGCGGTTTTGTAAATGGTGGGTTTCTTCATGCTTTTTACTTCGCAAAGCGCGTGTTAATTCTGGTAAAAGAACGGTTGCAACGGCAATGGCGATTACGCCTAAAGGCAATTGATAAAGACGATCAGCATACATCAAAGAAGAGACAGCACCCGATTGACTAGAAGCAATATTGGTATTAATAAGCAAATTAATTTGCGTGATGCCACCCGTAATGGCTGCGGGGAATGCTAAAGTTAATAGCTTACGAACATTAGGACTTAAATGGGGCTGGCGGAAGGAAATTTTCATGCCACTTTGACGCAAAGCAAGGGCAATTAAGGTGAGTTGAATAAGACCTGCTGCCAATACACCCCAAGAGAGATTTAAACCGATATGCCAAGCGTCAAGTTTATAGATCCAAGCATAGGCAAGCACACCAATCAGAATAATGTTTAAAAAGAGTGGGGCAATGGCGGCAATAAAATAGCGTCGCAGTGCATTAAGCATGCCCCCCATCATGGCAGCAAGCGACATGCAGGTTAAATAGGGAAACATGATCGCCGTAAAATGAATTGTGGCGTTAAGCTTTGTTGCATCTTCGGTAAAACCTGGAGCAATAATGGTTCGTACCAAAAAAGGCATACTGAGTTCCATCGCAATCGTTAACAGTAAGAGCAGTGAAAAGAGAACGCCAAACACCTCTTCTGCAAACTTGCATGCCGTTTCGTGACCATCTTCAGTGATTTTTTTGGCAAAAAGAGGAATGAAAGCAGCATTAAAGGCACCTTCAGCAAAAAAACGGCGGAATGTGTTGGGAAAACGGAAAGCAGCATTAAACGCATCAGAAACAGGACCAGTTCCTAGTGCTGCTGCCATAAGCATTTCGCGTACGAAGCCAAAAATACGGCTCATGAGGGTTCCAGAAGCAACTGTTGCAATTTTTTTAATCAATGTCATAAAGATATATCAACTTTGTTGTAAAAGAGAAGCGATGACAGGAGAAATAAAGCGTTTTAAATCGTAAAAATCTGATCTCTATCCTAATCAAGGATACTTTTTGAAAGCGTTTTACGACGGTGTTTATCTTTCTGTCAACAATGGTGCTTGAAGACTTTTTTATGCTCCTTGTTTACTGTTGCATTAAAATTTTTATTGTTGCCATAAAATAATTAAAATTTCTTTTTCAAACTGAAATATGGGAGTGATATCATAACAGTTTGAAGAGACATGTAGGGATATATAATGATAATTTCTCTTTATGGTGTGATGTCGTGAATAGTGCAACCCAATGCCGTTCTGTTTTATGTGAGGGGTGTGCCCCTATTAAAAGAATGCAAATAAAATAAAAGCGTGGAGCAATACGTAATTTCCATTATTTATTCATTATTTAAAAAAAAACAGCGCTTTAGATGTTTTAAAAAGTCGTAAGGCTAAGCTAAAAGGTGATGGTAAAACTGGTGATTACTTTTCACTTTTACGGCTTTATGTTCTCCCAAAATTTGTCTGCCCTCCCGTTTTAGAGATTACATAAACAAGAGGATAGGAAGATATGATCTTTCAACAGCATTTTTGCTGTTCAGGTTTCTTTTCACAGTTGATGAGGATAAAATCTGAGGAAATAAGATAAAATTACTCTCTCATGGTTTCCATTCTCGTTGAGGTGCAATTGATTTGCCGATGAAGGCAAGGGGATAAAGGCTATCATTTTTACCAGAGGGGGAGAAAAAGTTAAAGTTTATGAACCTTTTAGACATTCATTGTCATTGCTTTTGCGTGCGCCGTTTTGTGAGGTTGAATATTTTCTTGTCTTTTGGGACTCTGATTGACGTTTTCTGTCATTTTTTGCACTTTAATTGCTTCTTTATCAAGGGTGTTGGAACATTTTTTTTCATTGTTTTTCTTTATAGATTGATGCTGGATAGATTGATACTGGTTTGGTGCGAAGCGCTCATCGAATTTATGGTTATAAAAATACATGGGTTGTATATGCGGTTCTATCTCTTTTATCTGCTTGATTATTTCCATAATCTCTTTTGCTTTAATGGTTGATGTGCCAAGACTCTTCGCAAGTCTTTCAGGATTATTTTCTTTTATAACTTCATGCTCGTTTGAAGATAAGCGCTCATTGATTTTTTTGATATAAGTCCTTATCTCCCCCCTTAATTCAGGAGAGTTTGATAACATTTCTTGCTGTTGTGCTTTTGACAAGGAAAGGAGATTTTTCATCCAAGCCTTAGGCATTTCTACCGACTGTTCACACCGCCTTTGTTTTACATGATGGGTATGGAGAATGTCTCTTTCTGTTTGTTTAGAAATATTGATATAACGATCAATGGCTCTACAGAGGGGCAAAATATTTTCTTCAGCATGGGCGCGCGCGTTGTTTTTTATGCCAAATACATTGCTACCAGAAAGCTTAGAAATCGATTGGGGAGAGGTGGTAATTTGATAGGTGAGTTGTTCTCCTTCAGTATGATTTTCATGGATCATCTCAATTCTTTCCCGCAAAATATGACGATTGCCATAAATGATTTGGCACAAAGTTTCTATTTCTTTTCTTCTTGCTTGAATGGAAACGTTGTTTTTTATCCTTGTGGCAATTTCATTGTTGGTAAGGGGGGCTATTGTTTGTGCGGGGATAAGCACTTCTTGCTGGTTTTGAATTTTTGGTGCTGTAAAGGAGAGGGCGTCACCGATTTTTAATGTCTGTATTTGCTCTGGGGTGAGATCTTTTTTATTTCCCAAGATGAAAGTTCCGTTAGCATCAAGCATAAAGCCATTGGGTCCACTGCCTCTGTAAAAGCCTTTATAGGTATGACCTTCTTTTGCTGTTATAATAAGATGATGATGAATACTCTCAAGCCCGATATGTTTCATACTGTCCATGAATTCTTTTAAAATAAGTATTTTTTCTGGATTTGAGATATCCTCAAGCAGATGTTTCATTTCTTCTTTATCTTTATGTTTTAGCGATGCAATGCTGGCAAGATTCATGCGTTTTTCTGTTACAAGAGAAAAGTCGAGTGTGTGGCCAGCAACTTGCCCAAGTTTTTCAAAAAACATTCGTTGTGTGCGTCCATTACCTTCTCTGAAAGGATGCGTATAGTTGAGTTGTATCAACATTTCAGTGACATGTTCAATAAATGTTTCGCGGGTTAAGCCTTTTAAACTATTCGTTTCAGCAAGTGTTTTATCTAAATTGTCTAGACCCTCCTGTATCTGTTTTGCTGAGGCAAAAGAAATACCAGCTTTTTTCATCATTGGCATATAAGCAACGGTACCATCTTCAAATGTAAATGGTTTTTCGCGTGTTTGTCCGGCCCATTCAAAAGTATTTTTAAATAGGGTGTGATGAATATATTGGAGATATGTGGAGGTTAGTTTTTGTGGTGGCGCTTCTTGGCGCAGATGAATGATTGCTTTTGTTGTATCATGGGCACATTGCACTTTTAATTTTCCATAGTCTTTTATTCCATATTTATTCTTTAAGGTGATACTATTGGGATAAAAGAAATTACGATGTATTGTCTTATTTTCTTCGGTTTCAGGCGGTGATGATAATTTCTCCTGTAAGGTGAGAGGGACGGTGTCCGTTTTTCTTGTACCAGTATCCCAGTATGCCATTGCTTTTTTTGGGGGCTGTTTTGTTCTTTCTTGATGATCAGAGCGTGTTTCCTTTGTCATTTTGACAGATATTGGATTATTTGTCGCTGTATTACTGCTCTGTAAAATGTTTTTTTGAAAATCTTTTTGCATTTGCCTCATAGCGGAAGCCGATTGAGCAATTGGTTGTGCCATTTGTTCTTTTTCTTGTTCTTGCAAACTTTGGGGCATAACTTTAACGCTGTCATGTAAAGCATGAGGGGCAATACACGGTGAAAAATGGGCTTGTTCTTTTTTCTTTGTTTGAATGGATGCGTTGTCTTTGCTCTTTTCAGTTATTTCATCGTTTTTAAGAGTGGCTCTTTTTTCTTCTTTTTCTTCTGGAAGCAATGTTTTTTGCTGGGTTTTTTCTGGGTTTTGAACTTTTTGTGCTGTAAAGGAGAGGGCATCACCGATTTTTAATGTCTGTATTTGCTCTGGGGTGAGATCTTTTTTATTTCCCAAGATGAAAATCCCGTTGGCATCAAGCATGAAGCCATTGGGTCCACTGCCTCTATAGGTACCATGATAGGTTTCTCCTTCTTTTGCAACGACAGCGAGATGATAATTTTTTTCATCCAATCCAAGCTCTCTCATAGAGTTGGTGAATTCTCGTAAGAGGAGCAATTTTTCTGGATTTGAGATATCTTCAAGCAGATGCTTCATAGGCTCTGGGTTGCCATGTTCCATGGCAGCGGCGCGGACAAAGTCTTTACGTTTTTTGCTCACAAGAGAAAAGTCTAGCTCATGTCCTGCTGCTTGAGAGAGTTTTTCAACAAACAGTCTCTTTGTGCGCCTATTGCCCTCTCTGAAAGGATGCAAGTGGTGCAAATCTATCATTATACTAGCTGCTTGTTCAACGAATTCTTCGCGCGTTAAGCCTTGTAAATTATTCTTTTCAGCAAGCGTTTTATCTAACTTTTCTAGTCCCTCCTGTATTTTTCTGCCAATCGCAAAAGTTTTTGTAAATTCTTTTCTTTTCAAAATGGGCATAGAAGCAACAGTGCCATCTTCAAATGTAAAAGGCTTTTCGCGTGTTTGTCCGGCCCATTCAAATGCATGGGAAAAGAGGCGTTGATGAAGGTATTTTAGATAAGAGGCATTAAACTGCTCTGGTAGAGGTTCTTGGTGCAGTTTTATCATTTCTTTTTTTACATCATTAGAACAGCATTCTTTTAATATTTCTTTATCTTTGATGCGGTATTTATTTTTAAGCACTTTGCTATTGGGGTAGAAAAAATTTTGCGCTTTTTCATTGATTTGCTTTGAAATGGCTGCATTAATTACAGAGTGTTGTTCTTGCAATTCTTCCTGTGTAGAGGAGGCACAATGTTCTGTGTTTTCTTTCATGCATATTTCCTTTCAAATGGTAACATTATTTTTGAAATCTTCTTTGTTTACATTTTTTGCCTTATATTATTTTCATAGCGTTTTCTTCAAAGAAGAATGCCTATTTGAATGATTGAAAAAATTGATCTTATTCGCATGGAACAAAGTTAAAGTTTATAATTTTGAAGTATTATCGTGAAATTTTATCAATGAATTCTGTAAAATAATGGGGTGTCTTATTCAAAAATTTCTGTATTTCATACACCGTCTTTGGTGCAATCTTGGCAAGATAATTGCACCAAAGTTTTGGATAAAAAGCCAACAATTAGGAGATTTATCACGACAAAGCCATTGCTTTTGATGTTTCGGCTCTGCGCGGTCGAACATGCGGCTGGTCTTCTTGTCTAGAAGTTGCTGCAACTTCTTGATGCCGCTTTGCTGTTGAGCGTTCAGGCAGCTTCGGGGGCTGCGATAAGCTTTGCTGCTTTTGTAATTTTTTATCGAGATCGGTAAGTGGTTGATGACGTTTTTGTTGTTCTTCCTGATGGTTTTGCACAATGGTTTCTCTTAACTGTTTTATCGTATCAGCATAATCCTTAATGGCGGTACAAAGGGTAGGAAGATTTTCTTCAGCAGCTTTGCGTGCTCCGTTTTTTACGCCAAGGTTTTTTCTACCAGCAAGTGGAGCAAAAGATGTAGAATCCTTTTCAATTTGAAATACAAGCTCTTCTCCCATCTCTGGAATTTTGTGCATATCTTCTAGTCTATATTGCAAAATAAATGGATCCTTATAAACAATTTGGCACCAATATTGGATCTCTCTTTGACCATATTGAACCGATGGATCTTTTTGAACTCTGCGGGCAATTTCCTCATTTGAGAGAGGCTTTATTTTCTTTTCTGAATTGAGCGGATTTTGTAAATGTTGATTTGTTAGCTCTTCCTCTTGTGCTTGTCGCTGATGTTGTTGTTCCGTGTGAGAACCTTGTAAAATATTTTCACTTTTTGTATATTTTGAAGTATACACATAACCGTTAATGGCAGCACATAGGGTGGGAAGGGCTTCTTCAGCTTGTTTGCGCGCATGATTTTTTATGCCAAGAACTTTTCTACCAGCAAGCTTAGAAATAGACTTAGGCTGTTCTGTAACATCCCATAAGAGTTGTTCTCCCATATCAGGGTTTTCTTTAATTTCTGCAATTTTTTCTTCTAAAATAAGTCGGTCGCCATAAACCTTTTTGCACAAAAATCGTATCTCTTCTTGATATGCTACGAGCAATAGCTCTCTTTCCATTGTATTAATAGATGGTTTTTGTTCGTGAGACGGTTTTGGTTGTTCAATTGCTGTGTGTGGAGAGGCAGGCTTTTGGACGACAGTATCGCTTTGTTTTCTGTTTTCCATACGGTGCGATTTTCTTGAAGGCGGGATGGCATATGTTCCACTGTCTTGTGATGATGAACTGCTTTGCTGCCTGACTTTCATATGTGATGGTGTTTTGGGTCTAACACTTGGTTCGTGTGTTTCAGGATTTTGGATTTTTGTGCCGTTTTGCACTCTGTCTCTCATGCGTGGGGGTGTTTGCGGAGCAGGCGTTGCATAGAGATGTTCTCCCTCTTGAGCTGTTGTTTTGTTTTGTTGCTTATCTTTTGCGCGTGGAGGTCTTTGTGGAGCTGCTTTTGTGTGCGGAGAGGAATGTTCTTGGATTTGTGAGCTGGTGATTTTTGTGCCGATTTGTGCTCTTTCTCTCATGCGTGGAGGAGGGGGCGGAGCCACTTTTGTTTGTAGGGAGGGGGACTCTTGAACTGTTGGTTTATGTTGTTGCCTCTCTTTTGCACGTGGGGGTCTTTGTGGAGCTGCTTTTGTGTGTGTGGAGGAGCTTTCTTGGTTTTTTGAGTGGGAGATTGTTGTGCCGGTTTGTGCTTTTTCTCTCATGCGTGGAGGAGGGGGCGGAGCCACTTTTGTCTGTAGGGAGGGGGACTCTTGAACTGTTTGTTTATGTTGTTGTCTCTCTTTTACACGCGGAGGTTTTGGTGGAGCTGCTTTTTTTTGTGGGGGAGGCGTCTCTTGGTTTTTGGCGTTAAGAGGCATTGTGTTGGTTTGCATTGGGCTTTTCATACGAGGGGGTGGTGGTGGAGCAACTTTTGGGTGGTGTGATAAATTTTCTGGGCGTTTTTGTACAGTTGGTTTTGGCAAACTTTGAGAAACTTGGGAAGGAGGGGTTCTGGTGGGGGATTGTTCAGCCGGTTGTTGAAATTTTTCCATCATTTCGGTGATAAAAGGGGAGGGATTTCTTTTTTTCATGCATGTTCCTTTCAAACTCTTCCAATATTGTTTTTAAATACTATTTAAAAATGTACGTTGGTTTTTATTCTGTTTTATGCTTTTTCATTTGCTTTTATGAGAGAGGATATGAAACTGAGAAGTTTCACAAGATTTGACTCTCTTAGTGCAGATCATGATCACTCTCTAAATATTGTTTGATCAATAGCTGAGATTAAGTAGTGGAGGAATGAATTTCTCCATTTCTTGGCGCAAATCACCTCTGCTATGGTTGCGCCAAGACGTTGGATTCAACGTGAAAACTTATGTCTGTTTAGCTGGCAAAAGCCATCGCTTTTGGGGCGGCAGTTTTGCGAGGACGAATATCTGTTTCTCTTTGTTGAGTAGAGGTTGTTGCTCCTTCATGCGTTACTGTTGAAAGCTCAACGCGTTGAGCAGACTGTGAGACGCTTTGTTGTTGATGCAAGATTTTCGCTCTCTCAGAAGATGCTTCATTGTGTCCTTGTTTTGTCTGCTGAGTTTTTGAAAGGCTCTCTCTTACTTGTGTTACAGCTGTTGCATAATTGTCAGCGGCGTCAATGAGGTGAGAAAGACCCGCTTCAGCATGTCTGCGTGCTTGATTTTTAAAGCCACAAAAGTTATGACCAGCGTACTTGTGAAAAGATTGAGGATTTCCGACAAGTTGCTGTGCGAGTGCTTCTATTGTTTCAGGGTTTTGGAAAAGCTCTTCTGTTTGTGATTGCAAAATGTTTTCGTTCCCAAAAACAACTTTACACCAATATTGGATTTGGGCGCGGTGTCTTTTGACTTTTGAATGTTGTTGAATTTGGGTAGAAATTTCTGTCTCTGAAAGAGTTTCTTTTTCACGATGATCTGGTTTTTGCAGAAGTTTAGCGACGGCTTCCTTCCCCATTAAGCGTTCATAGTTTTTGAGTTCTTGCTCTGGAGATTGTACGAGGCTCTCTCTTGCCTGTTTTACAGCTTCTGTATAACAATCAATAGCAATGCATAGAGCGGAAAAACTTTCTTCTGCTTGTCTACGCGTTCGATTTTTAAAGCCCAACATGTTGGTGCCGAAAAGTTTAGTGATGCTTTCAGGATGAGCTGCCATGCGCCATGAGAGCTCCTCTCCTGCAGCAGGATTTTTTTGAATTTCCTGCATTTTTTCTTGCAAAATATTTGGATTGCCATAGGCTTTTGCGGATAAATGTTGGATTTCTTCTTGATAGGTTCGAACCAATGAATGGTGTGGAAGCAATAGAATGATTTCTTCCTCTGAGAGAACTCTTGTTGCTCTTTGGGTAATTTGTGAAGTAACTGTTGAGTGTGTCGTTTCAGGTTTTTGCTGCCTTTTGGTAGAGCTGCCTCTTGTTAACGAAGCTGTTGGGTTTGTTGATGCATGTACAGTTTCTTCGCTTAAAAGAGATTGTCTTTCCTCATCTTCTTCCGGTATGGATGACAGTCTTTTGCTTTTTGAAGGTGTTTCTTTAGGAAAGGGGGCTGCGCCTGAGACTTCTGCCGCCGCTTGTTCATAGAGCTTTATAAGTTCTTGTATTGAAGAGGATGGAAAAGGATGAGGGTGTTTTTTTTTCATGCATGTTTCCTTTCAAAAATTGTTTTAGAAAACCTCTTTGGTGCATTCTTGCCTTTTATGCTTGGATCGCTTTGAGACAAAAGAAATATCGAGCTGAATGAGCTTCCAAAGATCTGCGCTATTTGCAATCAGCTTAATGGACATTTGTGTCTTTTATACAGTTTTTTTGTGAAATATTATCAATAAGTTATCAATAGTTATCGTGAATTACAGGCGCCATTTTTAGGACTATTTTTTGTAACATTCTAAAACAATTCTTGGCGCAATCGCGATGAAACGATTTGCGCCAAGAAACTCACTGAAAAAAAGATTACATGAAAAACAAAAACTATCTGTTTTTATGTTTATGCCCCTTACATGGCATAAGAAAATCCTTTTTCTCCATGTCTTTGTCGTTGAGGGCTGTGCTCTGGACTATTTTGTTCTTGTCCTCTTGCGTGATGATGACGATGATGATGGTGTCTCTCAACTTGCTGAGAATTTTCTTGACGACGTCTTTGTTCTGCCATAGGGGTTTGCGATAGTCTTGTTGTTGCGTCTTGTACAGCTTTTGTATAACCATCAATGGCATCAATGAGCGGTTTAAAACCGTCTTCAGCTGCTTTGCGTGCTTGACTTTTTATGCCAAGTGCGGAATGGCCAGCGAGCTTATGCATAGATTCAGGATTTTCAGCAAGTCGATCTGAAAGCTCTTTTCCTTTACTGGGATCTGTAAGTATTCCTTGCAAGTGTTCTTGGAAAAGCTTGTCATTGCCATAAACAATCTTACCCCAATGCATGATCTCTTCTGCATGTGCTTGGACGTGTGGATTTTTTAAAAGCATGACACTTATTTGTTCCGTTGTGAGGGAAGATGAAGATCTTCCTCTTTGTTGTGGAGAAGCAACCGTTGTATAGTCAGTTTCAGGATCTTCTGTCCTTTGATGTTTACCTCTTGAAGAAGGGGTAACGCTGCTAACTGATGCGTATAGAACATCAGTTTCGTGTCTTGGAGAAGCAACCGTTGTATAGTCGGTTTCAGGATCTTCTGTCCTTTGATGTTTACCTCTTGAAGAAGGGGTAACGCTGCTAACTGATGCGTATAGAACATCAGTTTCATGTCTTGGAGAAGCAACCGTTGTATAGTCGGTTTCAGGATCTTCACTCCTTTGAGCATGATGTCTGTCTCTTGAAGGAGGGGAAGAGGTGCTAACTGATGCGTATAGAACTTCCTCTTCTGGGGTTGGACCGCGCTGGTTTCCTCTGGTTGGTTTATTAACTTTTGCATAGAGGGCTTCTGGATTTGCAGAAGGGCTTGGATGATGTTTTTTCATACATGTTTCCTTTCAATATTTTTAGAAAACCTCTTTGGTGCATTCCCCACTTTTAGTTTTGATAACTTTTATATAAGGAAGATATCCAACCGAATGACCTCCAAAGATTTCGCGCTATTCAATATTGATATGTAATGAACATTTATGTCTTTTATACAGTTTTTTTATGAAATTTTATCAATAAGTTATGATAAATTATAGGATTCTTTTTTAGAACTATTTTTTGTAATATTTTAAAACAACTCTTGGTGCAATCACGATAAAATGATTTGCACCAAGAAACTCACTGAAAAAAAGATTACATGAAAAACAAAAACTATCTGTTTTTATGTTTATGCTCCCCTTACATGGCAAAAGCCATTCCTTTTTCTCCATGTCTTTGTTGTTGTGGGCTGTGCTCTGGACTATTTTGTTCTTGTCCTCTTGCGTGACGATGATGATGGTGGTGATGTCTGTGTTCTGTATCTCTTTCTGGACTTTCGTGTCTTTGACCTCTTTCTCTTTCATGCTCCCGTGTAAACTTTTTATGGAGCTTTTGTGTATTATGTATATGTCTCTCAAGAGCTGAGCAAAGAGGACGAAAACCATCTTCAGCTTCTCTGCGGCTTAGAGATTTTACACCAAGTATTTTGTGACCTGCAAGCTTACCAGCGCTTTCAGGATTTTCTGCAAGGCTCCATAAGACTTTTTCTGCATTTTGAGGGTCGTCAAGAATCTTAGCCAGTTGTTGATTCAAAGCATGTTCGTTACCATAAACAACTCTGCACCATTCTTGCGTTTCTCTTACACCATATTGAAAGTCTACGCTTGTTAAAAGCTTTGTTGTAACCACATCTTTTGGGGTTCTGGGAGGGGAGACTCTGCCTCCGCCAACGCCTTGATAGATGGGATTTTCTAGTTGTTCAGATTCTTGCCCGCCTTCAGCTCCCATGCCAACCGTTGCATAGACGGATTCGAGTGGTCTTTGGGGAGAGTGCCTACCATTTTCACCAACTTCAAGCTCTGCATAGAAATGTTTTGGTTCTTGGGGATGTCGTCCACCCTGTGCACCTTCACCAACTGTGTCGTAGGGTGTTTGCCAACCTTGCGCCGCCAGATCCGTTATTGAATAGGGGTTTACGAGTCCGTCGGTGCGTCGCCCATCACTTGGTCTTTCACCAAGTCTGTCATAGGGATTTCCTAGTGGCTTTTGGGGAGCATAGGCCGTTTCTGATGGTTGTTGAAGTGTATATTGAGGTGAGGTGCGCTGTTCTTTGGGTGGCTTATTAACCCTTGCGTAGAGGTCTTCTACATTAGAAGCTCCTAGGTTTTGTTGGTCAAGTGGCTTTTTGGGAGCATAAACCGTTTCTGGTGGTTGTTGAAGTGTATATTGAGGTGAGGTGCGCTGTTTTTTAGGTGGTTTATTAACCTTTGCGTAGAGGTCTTCTACATTAGAAGCTTCTAGGTTTTGTTGGTCAATTTGTTGTCTTAGTTCCTCTACATTGGTAGAAGGGCTTGGGTGACTTTTTTTCATGGCTGTTTCCTTTCAATATTTTTAGAAAACCTCTTTGGCGCATTTCCCACTTTTTGATATTTTTTAAGACAAAAGAAGAATATCAAACTGAATGGTCTCCAAAGACTTCGCGCTATTCATATTGATATGTAATGGACATTTATGTCTTTTATACAGTTTTTTTATGAAATATTATCAATAAGTTATAGTAGATTACAGGATTCATTTTTAGGACTATCTTTTGTAACATTTTAAAACAATTGGTGGGCGTAATGGAGATAAAATGATTGGTATAAAGAGTTCTGTTGGAAGGCAAAAGTTCACGCGTTTTTAGCCGGTAAGAGCCAGCGATGAGGAACGACTAACTTTCAAGCTGCGAGCTTGGCATTGTGCTTCTTGGGTGTTCTTTACAGTATTCGCAATTTCTTTTGCTTTGCTTTCCGATGTCCCAAGGAGGCAAGCTAGTCTGGTATAATCTTTTTCTTGTATGGCTTTACGATCTTCTGAGGATAGACGATTGTGTAGTTGTCGTGAAAAGGTATGGAGTTCTTGTCGCAGTGAACGAGAATGCAATAAAGCTTCCCTTTGTTGTTCTTCTGGTAAGACAAAAAGGTTTTGTAAATTTTTTCCAGGTTTTTCGACAGTGTGGTTCAGGCGATTTTGTTCTCTTTGGTGTTGCTCTAGAATTGCATCTTTTGTTTGTTGTGTTATTGCGCCATAATTTTTAAGGGCTTGGCTGAGTTGTGGAACAGCTTGTTCGGCTTGTCTGCGATTTGAACTTTTCATGCCAAGTATTTTACTCCCAGCAAATTTAGAAATTGATTGAGGGTTTTGTAGAGTTTCATCGGCAAACTGATTTCCTAAGTTTGGAGCTGCCGTTATGATATCCAATTTTGTCTTTAAGGACTGGGTTTTACCATAAACAGTCTTTGATAAATTTTCGATTTCTTTTCGGCATGCTTCAACATAAGCGTCATTTGAAATCCTTTCAAATAACTCTTCATGGGTAAGAGGGGCTAAAGTTTCTTTTGGGATCAGTGTTTCTTTTAAGCTTTGAACGTTGGTTTTTTGAAAGCAGAGGCGGGCACCGTTTTGTAATGTTTTGACGAGTTCTGGGGTGAGATCATCTTTGTGTCCGACGACGAAAGCCCCTTCTATTTCCATGACAAAACCTTCTGCTGAAAAACCTCTAAAGACGCCTTCATAGGTTACATCTTCCTTTGCTGCAACAACAACACGATCGTTAATTTCATCCAGTCCAGCGTTTCTCATTTGGGAGACGAATTCTTTTAAAACAAGGGATTTTTGCGGATGGGTGATATCTTCAAAAAGATCTTTCATCGGTTGGGAATTGCCATATTGCATGGCTTCAATACAAGCTGTTGTCATGCGTCCTTTTGTGATGAAAGAAAAGTCAATGGTATGTCCTGCGGCTTGTCCAAGTTTTTCCATAAACATTCGATTGACGCGCCCATTGCCTTTTCTAAAAGGATGTGCGTGCTCGAGCGCCATAAAAACATCAGCGGCACTTTCAGCAAATTCTTGGCGCGATAAACCTTTTAAATTGTTCTTTTCATTAAGTGTTTTTTCGAGTTGTGTGAGTTCTTTTTGAATCTGCGGTCCAATAGCAAAAGGAATTTCATAACCTTTGGGACGCATCGCCGGCATATGGGCAGAGGTGCCGTCTTCAAATGTAAAGGATGTATCACGGGTGTGGCCCGCCCATTCAAAAGTTTCGTGGAAGAGGCTCCAATGGATTAATTTTAAATAAGTGAAATCAAATTTTCGTGGGGGTGGTTCATGGCGAAAATTGACGGCTGCTTTAGTGACGTCATGGGTACTGCGTTGATACAGTTTTTTAGGGTCTTTGATGCCATATTTATTTTTGAGTGTTTTGGTTCCTTTATATAGATAATTTTGCTCTAACATGTAATCTCTCCTAAGTAGGTAGGGTGATGGTTGATGAGCGTCTTAAACGCTGCATGTGAAAAATTCCCCTTCGCGTATTCTTTTGAGATTTTGGTTGTTATGAGAGGGAGCACTTTTCCCTCCAGTGTATGGGATGTATCAATCGTTTTGTGATGCTTTTGAAAAGCTTTTCTGATGTTTCCTTTGTTTATTATCTTGTACTGTAAAATGCTGGTATTTAGGATGCTGATATGAAGCCCATGAGTGGTCAGAAAATGGATTTTCTATAAAATTGACTCTGGGTAAAATCTTCGTTTTTTGAGGTGTAAGGAAGAGGTCAAAAAGAAAAATGTTGCTTAAAATTGTTGTTTTTTCCTTTAACAAAGTTGTTTGCAAGAGCGCTTTGATGAGGAGCGTGGATATAGCGGGTGTAATCGCTCTTGGTTAGCGGATGGTGCTGGTACTTTTCATACACAGCTCTCAGATTGGTGAATCTATGGGCAAAAGCAGTCATCAAAAATTTTTCTCCATTATGTTTTTCTTATTGTTCCATATGAATATCTTGCCATACGAACATCTCTTTTGTGTATTTTTGCAACAAAATGTTTTTTATTTTTGTATTGTTGCTCTTATTATATTGCGCTGCTTTAAGATCCATAAGAGAGGAAACCCTTTCTTTGGTTGGGGAGAAAAGCCTTTTTCAGCGCTTTATCATTAAAATAGAACACTTTATGATATCGTAAAGGGGGAAAAGCTTGTATAAGAATGATTTATTCATTTTGATGTATATCTTAAATATTTTTTGGGAAAAAATCGATGTTCTTGAGTGTAGGTGTTTTGAGAGTTGTTGTCTCAAAGATCAACCGTTTTTTTTAAGTCTTGATATTGGTGATTAGCGTTGTGAAATGTTTTTGCTTGTTTGTAGGGGATAAATTATAAACAAAAAGCTTTGTAGGAATGTATTTGCAGGACGTTCTCAAGTGGAAATGTTGGTTTGGTTATAGGTGATTTGAGGGGGGTGGACTTTCTTGTAAAGACGATGGTACTGGTAAAACGATACACAAAATACAAAAAGGAAAACACACGGATTTTTTATCATGTTTTCCTTATGTGTGAAGAAGCGGTCAAAAACTTTTTGTTAACGGGTTTTTAAAAAATAGAAATGTATGTTGTTTTTGTGGTTGGTCTTTTCATAGTCAAGATCTCATAATAGGAAGTTAGTTTTTCTTTTGTGGAGCAAAGCGGTTTTTTGCAGCTGCGGCTAACATTTCTTTCCTTCTGAAATAGATGGCGCAACCACATCGCGAAGGGGAGCCTTGCATCAGAATAATTTGTTCATCTTGACGCATTTCTCGGATAACTTCGTGGGGTAAAATGAGTGCTCTTTTTAAAATATTCATATAACCACGAAAATCGACTCCATCTAAGACAAATAAAATAGGCTTTTGTAGCTTTCGTCGGTAGTAATCATGACGTTTAAAAGGAATTAACAATTATCCTGTCCAATTGCTTTGGATATGGTGTATATGCTATGTGCAAAATTGGTGGTAGGGCGCCTAAGTAGTCTGTTTTTTGCATGTATGATAAGAATATTAAAATATCTCTTTCACATAGGTGTTTAAATCAAAAAAACAAAGTTTCATATTTTTTAGTTGGCCATAGCAAGTGTATTTGAACGATTTTGTGTGCGTGTGTAGAATTGGCTATGAGTGTTCCTTGCTTTTTGAACAATGTCGGTAATTTCTCGTGCTTTCTGTTCTGATATACCAATACTTTGTGCAAGTGTTTCATAATCTTTGTTTGTGATCGCACTACATTCGTTTGATGAGAGACGATGTTCTAAACTGTTTATAAAAGTACGGAGCTCTTGGTATAATTGAGGAGATTGAGACAAGATTTCTCTTTGTTTTTCCGGTGATAAAGCAAAAATATTTTGCAAGTTTTGACTGGGATTCTCTACCGCTTTTCCAAGGCGTTCTTGTTTAATTTTATGGTCTCGAGTGACTATATTATAGGTAGCTTCTACAGTATACACATAATTCTCAATTGCAAGAGAGAGCACATCAAGATAATTTCGAGCGTGTACACGTGCCGGATTTTGTAGACCGCATATACTAAAACCTGCAAGAGGAGAAACAGAGTGCGGTGCCTGTTTAATCTGATTAGCAAACTGTCTGCCTAATTCTGGATTTTTAATAATCTCTTCTATCTGTTCGTTTAATACGTTTGCGTCACCATAAACAGTTTTTGCGTAAGCTCGGACTTGCTTTTGAGCTTTGAGAACGTAACTATCTAGCGCAACTGTTTTGGCACATTCACTTTTTGTGAGAGGCGCTAATGTTTCTTTTGGAATAAGCGTGTTTTCAAGCTCTTTGCTGTTGGGGGCGGTAAAGGTAATGATATCACCAGGTTTTAATGTTTTTAATCGTTCTGGTGTGAGATCATCTTTGCTACCAATGATGTAAGTTCCTTGCATATCGAGTATAAAACTTTCTGAATAACAACCTTTATAAGTTCCTATATAGGTTTCTCCTGCCTTTGTTGCTATAACAAGGCGATCATCCACGTTGCGTCCCGTATTGTTTACGTGGTCCATAAATTCTTTTAAAAGACGTATTTTGGGGGGATTGGAGATATCCTCAAAAAGATCTTTCAACAGTTGTGTATTGCTATATTGCATTGCTTCGCTACAGGCAGCCATCATACGTTTTTGTGTGACAAGCGAAAAGTCAAGCTGATGTCCTGCAGCTTTGGCAAGATTTTCAAAAAAGACTTGTTCTGTGTGCTCATTGCCATCTATGAATGGGTGGATTTTGTGAAGAGAATAAAATAGACTCGTTGCTTCCTTGACAAATTCTTCGCGTGTTAAGCCTTGCAAATTGTCTTTTTCGGCAAGCGTTTGATCTAATTTTTGTAAGAGTTCAGGGATTTCTTCACCGGTTGCAAAATTATTGCCCCATTCCATTCTTTTCATTTCTGGCATGGCGGCAATGCTATCGTCTGTAAATGCGAAGGGGATATGGCGCAGATGTCCAGCCCATACAAAGGTATTTTTAAACAATTGTTGGTGGATATGGCATAGATAAGTTGAATTAAAATATTCTGGCAGGGGTTCTGCACGCAGATTGATCATGGCTTTTTGCCTATCATGTGAGCATTTTTCCAGAAAACGTTTTAAATCTGTTTCTCCATATCTATTTTTGAGAATTTGGGTACCAAGATAGATATAATTATGGGGTGAGGGAATTCCTTTTGTTTTTTCTTTTGCTTTGGGCATTGTTACATTCCTTATAATGTTACATTGTCTATGAGAGTGTGTTAAACTTTTTGTTTGAAAATCCCCCACGCATATTGTTTTGAGATGTTGAGACTTGGGTGAGGAAAAAATCCCTCAAATTCGTAGGTGTTTTTGAGTGTATCAATCTTTATCTTGGCACTTTTTTCTTTTACTGAGAGAGAATGGTTCATTTGGGTTGTTTTCATGCATATTGTCTTTTAATTTTTTTGTAGAAAAATTTCCCTATGAAAGCGGTGCCTTCAAAAGTTTCCTGATAGGATTCTCAAGGCATAGATATGATTGGTATTTATTATTTGGAGATGAGGAGAGTGCTTTATAAAGAAAATTGGCATTGGTAAGCACAGGCATAATACCATCATTTAAAGACTTTTCCCCATATTTTTCTTGTTGTATCAAGCGGGAATTCCTTCTTTATAGGCTTTTATGAGATAGAATCTCTGCTTTTATCCTTTGATGTTTTTGTTTTGATGCATTGCCTCCATTAGAGGGTGTTTTTTAGTTTTTCTTTTGTGGAGCAAAGCGGTTTTTTGCAGCTGCGGCTAACATTTCTTTTCTTCTAAAATAGATCGCTCGACCACAACGTAAAGGGGGTTGTCCTTGCATCAGAATAATTTGTTCATCTTGACGCATTTCTTGAATAACTTCGTGGGGTAAAATCAGGGCTCTTTGTTGGTAATTGACGTTGTATGAACTCTTTCCTAAAGATAAACCTCTTGATTTGTTTGTTCCGGTTACTTCAACGGTCATTTGGCCACAGCGTTCTGAAATGTCTTTGGCAGTTTGGAGATCTTTAATGGCAGCATAGCTGACAAAGGAACAACTTTCAAACCATGAACGTGCTCCTGCTTCTCCAAAGTGGTTGACCAACTGGCCAGAGGATTGATAGAAGAGCATCAAGGATGTACCGTATTTACGTCCACGGTCGCGGGCTTCTTCTAAAATATTCATATAGCCTAAAAGATCAACTTCATCTAAGACAAATAAAACACGCTTTTTATAGTTACCGTCTGCTGTAACCATGGCATTGAGAAAGGCGCCAATAATCACACGTCCAATAGCAGGATAACTGTTTAAAATGCTTGCGGGGAGATTGAGAAAAACATCTGTATTGCCATTGGTAATATCTGAGGAAAAAAAATCATCTCCGCAGACAAGATCTGCATAATTGGATAAAGAAAGCCATTGGGTGTCTTTTGAGGCGGTGGTATAAACCCCTGAAAAGGTTTGCTCTGCCATTTCTGTAAAAATACCAACCATTTCACGAATAAAAGGAGAAGGTGTTGTTTCTTGAATCATGCGTAATTGATTAACAACAGCTGTTTCTGATTGAGAGAGAATACCACGCAATGTTTTTAAATTGCGCTCGCTGTCTTCATATTCATCAGAAAATACAACATGAGCAAGAAGAGCTGTTAATAGATTATGGGCTTGTGTTGAGAAATATTCCGCTGAAGAATTATCTGATTTTTTATCTGTAAGAAGCAACTTTGAAAAGCTTACAATATTTGCTTCGCGTTGTGTGCGTGGTACGCTGTCGTCTAAAAGCCAATCGATGACATTAAAGTTTTTTGTTAACAATGAGTTGGGATCGAGAACAATGACATTTCTATTTCCCATTTTTTGACGCGCAAATTTGACCATTGGGGCAACTTCTGTTGAAGGATCAAGACAAATAATAGACCCTGGATAGGTTAAACACGTGGGAACTACTGTACTTGTTGTTTTATAGCCACCAGAACCAGCAAAAAAGATCATATGAGTTGAACCAAAATCAAGATTAAAGGTTAGCAAAGGGGCTGTTCCACCCTTTCCCCATGTTGTTTTATTGCCAGGTGCAAAGGGAATGTTGCACACATTATCTTGATCGACACGGTATCTTTCACCCACAACAATTTGCCCATTGGCAGGAAAGATTTTTGCTGCCTCTCTTAAATTCATCCAAGCGGCCTCACCAAAAATACCTTTTTTTGCACGCTTGACCTTACTTTTAGGGGGAAGGGTTGTTACGAATTGAATGATGGAAAAAAAAACACCAATGATGATGCCAAAAACAACCATGGGGTCCATGAATTGAAGAGCATAGCCCCATGTTATTCCTTGTTGGCCAACATAGGGACTTAAACGTTTTATTTCACCACTAATATAGTAAAGAGCGGTTGTTCCAAAAAAGACAACGGAGACAAAAGTGATCATTTTACGCAGGTGCAGTTTTTGCGAGAGACTATACAACAATGAAACAGCAGCCGTTAGTGCTAAGACTAATAAAGGCTCAGAACGAAGTGTCCAATAAATTTGATCGCTTTTTAGTCCATTTGTTATAAACAATAAAAAATGAGGGACAAGGAATATCGTTAAAGCACCTAAAGCGATCGGTGTTAAAATGAGTACCATTTGTGTTTTGGTATATTTCATTGTATTTTACTTTCAATTCTGTCAGAATATGTTGCGAAGTGCTCTTTTCCCGTTGTGTGATATGAACTCTCATCTCTTTTTGCAAAGGTGCAGATAACGCCAAACAGTTTTCGCTTATGAGCCTTTCTCATTAAGGAGGAAGGTTTTGTCTATTCTTAGCAGGCCATAGCGAATGCTTTGGAACGGTGCATTGTGCATACTTGTGCTTGCTGGTGTACTTCTTTGGTTTGCTTAATAATTTGTGTAATTTGTTTGGCTTTATTTTCTGATACACCAATGCTTTGAGCCAATGTTTCATAATCATTATTTTGAACTGCTTTATGTTCATTTGGTGAGAGACGGGTGTTGATCTTTTTTACAAAGTTGCTGAGCTCTTTTTGACATAAAGGATTTTTTGTTAAAGCTTCTTGTTGTAATTCTTTTGGCAAGGCGAAGAGGTCTTGCAAGCTTTGACTTGGCATTTCTACCGTTTTTGCACGACGACTTTGTTCTGTTGCATGTTCTTGCGTAATTTCCTTTTCAGCATGTTTTACAGCATACGCGAAATTTGCAACGGCAGTACAGAGCATCTCAAGATGATTTTTAGCGTTTGCACGTGTCTGGTTTTGTAGTCCACATAAACTGAAACCGGCAAGATGAGAAATAGAGTGCGGTGCTCTTTCAATCTGGTTAGCGAGCTGTTGGCCTAAGCTTGGATTTTTGATGATTTCTACCATCTGTTTGTTTAATGTTTTTTCGTTACCATAAACAATTTTTGACAATTGCTGAACCTGTTTTAGGCTTGCGTGGACACAAGAATCTTCTGCAACCATTTGGGCCGTTTCATTTTCTGTCAAAGGGGCTAATCTTTCTTCTGGAATGAGAATGCTTTCAAGCTTTTTTGTTTTGGGAACGGTAAAGGTAAATCTATCACCAGGTTTTAATGTTTTGAGTTGTTCTGGCGTGAGCTGTTCTTTATTGCCGATGATGTAAGCGCCTTTCACATTGAAAGCAAAGCTATCATAACCAGCACCCCTATAGGTACCTGTGTAGGTTTCACCTTCTTTTGCAACCATAACAGGACGATCATTAACATTGCGCCCAAGTTCTTTCATGTTGCTCATGAATTCCTTTAAAAGAAGTATTTTATTGGGATTAGAGATATCTTCAAACAGATGTTGCATTGGTTCTAGATCACCATTTTCTGCTACAGCAACACTGGCGAGCATCATGCGTTCTTTTGTAACAAGTGAAAAATCAAGCTGATGCCCTGCGGCTTTGGCAAGATTTTCAAAAAAGACCCGTTGTGTACGTCCATTGCCTTCTCTAAAAGGATGAAGTTGGTTAAGGGCGTTAAATAAGCTTATTGCTTCAGCGTTAAATTTCTCACGCGTTAAGCCTTGCAAATTATCTTTTTCGGCAAGCGTTTGATCTAATTTTTGTAAACCGTCTTGGATTTCATCGCCGAGTGCAAAAGGATTTTCCCATCCTGTTCTTTTCATTTCGGGCATAGCGGCTATGGTGCCATCTTCAAATGTAAAGGGGAGATGGCGCAGATATCCAGCCCATTCAAAGGTATTTTTAAATAAGTGGTGATGTATAGAGCATAGATAGGAGCTATCAAACTTTTCTGGTACGGGGGATTCACGCAGATTAACCATTGCTTCTGCTGTATCATGTGAGCATTTCTCCAGAAAGGATTTTAAGTCTTTTATTCCATATTTATTTTTGAGTGTTGTGGTGTTTGGGTAGACATAATGATGGGGAGAAACTGTCTGTATATTTTTTGTCTTTGCTTTTGCTTTTGGCATCGCAGCTTCCTTATAATTTTACGTTGTCCATAAGAGTGTTAAATTCCTCGAGTGAAATATTCCCCTTTGCGTATTCTTCTAAAATTTTGAGTGTTGTAGGATGAAGCGCTATTCCCTCTATCGTATGGGTGCTGATGGCTGCTTCAACGGCTTCACGGCGTTTTTTTAATTCTTCCTCTGTCATCGATAAAAGATTTTCTCTATTTCTGTTTCGTTGGTTTTCATGCATTTTTTCTCTTATTTGCAATTGTTGCTTTAAAAGAGCCTTTGGCAGCCGGTGTGATCTTCTTTTAGTCACCTCCAAAGATGTTTCGTTGTTTGAAGGGATCGTAATAAATTTCTGTGACCTTAAATTTTCCTTCAATCCGTTTGCATTGGATGATGATATCAATCATTGAAATCAACAGGCCTCGAATATCATCACGCTCTAAATCACCACCGCCTTCACTTTCTTTGACCAAAAGGGTCATCTGCTCAAAGGCTGCAAGTGCTGTTGATGCGTGAACCGTCGTAATGGAACCTGGATGGCCTGAATTGACATTGCGGATATAATAAAAGGCTGTACCATCTCGAAGTTCTTGCAAAAGAATACGATCAGGACGCATCCGTAAAGATGATTCAAGTAACTCTTTGGGCCCAACGGAGGCTAAGCCTTGTCCATCTTTTGAATAGAACATTGAGACATGGTTAGGGTGTGGTATCACCAATTCTTGCGTGTCTTCAATGGTGATAATACGCTCTTCTTGAGGGATTTTGGCGATTAATGCTTTTGATAATGTTGTTTTACCCGAACCGGTTTTTCCCGCAATTAAAATATTTTTCTGGCATTCTACAGCTTGATTTAAAAAAGAGACAAAGTCTTTATTACAGTAGGCATTGGCTAATTTATGCTCGATGATTTTGAGTTCATTAAAACGAGAATGATAGTCATTCAAAGGTGTGAAAGAGACCTGTTCACAGAGCGAGAAGAGGCCTTTCTTGGCGAGTTCTTCGAGAGAAAAACTCTGCGATGATGGTTTACGAATTGTCATACTAATCGTGTCTTTTTCGACAGCCGGCGGAATGACAATTTGAATGCGCTCATTGCCTGGTAGCGTTGCAGATAATATTGGGTTTTTGTCCGATATGTTTTGCTTGGAATAGGAGGCGACAACTTTCGCAATCCCCATAAGCTCATTAAAAGAGAGCCCCGGTGCTTCTATTGTTTTCCATCCATCAAATCCTTCAGTCATGACTTGATAGGGACGATTGATAACAATTTCAAAGAGTCTATCATCTTTCAAAAAAGCACTGATGGGTTCAAGTTTTGTGAGAACAATCGCAACGGTTTCATCGCTCATGGTATGTAAGTTTGAGTTCATTCTAAAGTTACCGCCGAATTTTTGTAAAAGTTTCTTGAAACAGCTCGATTGATAATCTGTTTTTTGTTTTCGATGACTTTCAATTTATAAACGCTGGAAAAATCTAAATCGCGGGCAACAAAGATATTCACCATTTCCCCTTGGTTTTTGGATAATGTTGGAGGAATATTGGCGTAATTTTCTACGAGAATGTTTGCGATGTTTTGTCCTGAAGAGATTGTTTCAGTTTCTTCTTTTTCCTGTTTTTTTGATAAACGTTTATTGGCATAGTGTGTTGCATCTTTTATTAGTGAGACAAGAAGCGCAGACCCAATCCTCTCGAGCCAATGGTTATCAATATCTCCATCCATACCAGAACGCCCTAAAGCATCCGTTGCCGGTGAAGCTAAAGATATAATGATACCATTGGGGGTTTTTGCTCTATTCCATAGTACAAAGAGACGTGTTTGGCCTTTTTTCAATCCGGCGCGATATTCACCAACAATTTGGGTGCCTTTATCAAGAAGCACAACACGACCATTGTCTGATAAGATATCTCTGGAGATGATACAACTGGCAAAACCTTGTTGATCACTGTTGATGGCTGTTTCTAAAATACAAGGAATAGAAGTTCCCATCGCGATGATGTAGTTTCGATTGCCAAGGGTTGAAGCACGAATACCTTCAAGCACTGTGGGTTTGAGAAGATGATTAAAACGTTGTGTCGTTTCATCAGGTTTGCTTTCAAGTTGGTGAGGCAAAGCACCATTATTTGTTTGTGAATCTATTTTGCCTTGTTGTGTACTTGCATAAGCTAATACAGGAGCACGTTGTGCTGCCTCCAGCAGTGAGTCATCAGAATTTAATTGATTGATGTTTGGTGTTGGTAGCTCGACTTTTGGTAATAGAGCGTTATTTCGTTGAGGCTGTTCAAAGGGGGGAGGGGTAGGCTTTGCAGGATGAAAAAGCTCTGTTTGTTTTATAACTTTTCCTTCTTTTGAAGATTCAATTGGTTGCTTTTTGTCTGTAACAAGTGTTGAATAGGCTAAATAAAGACAGACACTGAAAAGAATAATAAGAGCAATAGCTTTCCCCACATTGTTTTGTTGACTTTTCCCTTGAGCATTTTTTATTGTATCGCGATCATTAATGCTTTTTTCATCCACGGTGTTATTCATGGCTGCTTCCTAGGTTCACTTTACGTTGTACAGATGGTGATGTCGTACCTGTTTCAGGATTAATTCCTTTTGGTACGAACCTTTTGTTAAAGATGCACAATACTTCATTCCCACGTCGTAGCGTGAATTGTGCAGCTGTTGCATGAACAATAACCTTGTTGCCTTTAATCGATTTGGGAATAAGCGCTTCTTGCCCATCAGGCGATACAATGTAAATGGCAGGGATTTCAATGTTGCCTAAAAAGGTAAAGGTTGTTGTTTTCCCATTATCATAGACAGAAGCAGGTTCAATAAGAGATGAGCCTTGAGCTTCATAAGCCCAATTGCGTGGTCCAAAATCTTCATGGATATTTAAAATATCATTGACAAAGTTTTCTTCACGTTGTTTTTCTTTTTCTGCTTCGGCTAATTTCTTACGTAAGGCTTCATCTTCTGGATAACGAAACTTTACCAAGAAATACGTCTCATTGCCGGCTGAAACATCGCCTTCACGGACTTGTAGCTCGAATTGATAAGAGCGTTGTGTTCCATCTTGGCGGCTTGTGACAATTTGTAAATTTGTCACAGGCTGAACTTCACGTGGTTTGAGAAAAACAAAGTGTCCAGCCGGTGCAACTTGCCAAGCAACCGAATTTCCAATTCCTACATAGGTTACTTCTTCATCAACGGCAAATTCTAGTTGAACTGAAGAGCGAATGGAGCCAATGATTTGTACGACGTTGTAGGGGTCATAATTGACAAATCTGATGCGGTTATCTTTACGTGCACTGACAGGCGCTGTTTCCGCAAGTGAGAGAGCTGTGTGAAAGCTGACAGTGATCGTAAAAATTAAAGAGATTGTTTGTAAAAGTCTGATCATTTTATCACCTCTGGATCAGATCTATATTCCGATACTTGAAAACCAAGAGGGTTGATAAGACGATCAGACGTTGAAATGTGTGCGTTCACGTAGGAAAAATTTAAGATTGAAATCCAATGGGAAATATTTTCTTTTTCATTCAAGTCTCTGATCGTTTTATAGTAACGAACTTGGATAAGATCTTTACTTATAAAAGAGATTGATTTGATTGTGATCGTAGCAATCATGTTATGATAAATATTTTGCGGACTTTCTGGATTATTGCCCGCGTACCATTTTGCAAAACGGTTTTGTTCTTTTGGAGAAGATAAAAGAGAGACTAAGCGAAAATTGTTTTCTGCTTCTGATGCTTGAAAACCTTCACGAGCGCGAACGTATTGGCTGGCAAAATAACGCGTTATCGCTTCATCATAGTCGTTAGGGGATTCTTTTAGGGCGCTTATAGTATCAATAATGCCTGTTGAGTTATCAACGCGGATAACAAAAGGCTCTACTGTTTTCAAAGGCGTCAAAGCTGCGACAGCTAAAGCCAGCGCAATTGTCATCAATCCAAAAAGCACTGTTAAAGCCATGGAGATTTTCATCCGCACACGCATGCTATGCATGCGATCAATGTCAAATGAGCGCGCTTCTTTTATATATTCTTCAAGGGCATCACTTTTCACGCATAACCTCCACAGTTTTATCAGATCGTGCTTCATGAATAACCGGCTTTAATAAAGCTGAATTGGCTGTTACTTTTTCACTTTCCAAAGTATTGAGAATGATGGGAGTGGTAACAGGCTTTACGCTCTTTTCTGGGTAGACAATGTTTTTATTGTCCCAATTCCACTTATCTTTATTTAAAGCGCGTGTATGTTTGCCATTACAGCGTGGTGGTTTTTTAGGGCCACTCAAAGAGGCACAACCAGTAAGAGCGATTGTTAGGACCATAACAAAAGTTATTTTTCGTTTCATTTTTTGAACTCACAAATATCTTGGAATACAATGCATGAGAGCCTTTGTTCTGAACATTTTTACAAGTTTATGTGATGCAAGATTTTGATTGGTTTTGTTGTTAGACCCAAGATGTTAGATCTTATCTGAAACAGGATCATGGCGTGTGCGCCAAAGGGCGCACACAAGGCAAAAACAAAAATGCTTATTCTTTTAAAAAGGTGCTTTATCTTAAAATCGACCACGACCGCCTCCGGATTTACCTGCTTTTGCTGCCGCCCCTGCCGCACTTCTAACAGCGTTACCGGCAGCTCCTGAGATTTGTGAAGTGGCACTTTTTACTGCATTGCCACTCGCTCTTGCACCATTGGAAAGCATTGTAAAAATCTGTCCTCCTGAAGAGACACCAGCGTTAAAGTATGGTCCGCCAGAGGCCAGCGCTGTTGCAATACCAGGAAGCGCACGGAAGATAATAACTCCTATGATCGAAATGACGATGACAGGGGGAAAAAGAACATAAATTGATTCATATGAAACTTTGAGAACCTGTAGGATAACTTGACATATAATGGTTCCAAGCATGATTACGAGAACTTGTAAAATGGTAAAATTGATCAAAGTTGTAATCCATGCATCGGAGTATTTTCGCGTTGCATTGAACAAATACAAACTAATGAATAGAGGCCCAAGACCTATAATCATGACGAGTGCAACTTGTGCAAACATTTGCACAATAAAACCACCTATACAAAAAAGAATAACCGCGAGAAGCATGATAGAACCAAGAAGACCCACAATGATCTTTTCAAAAAACCAAGCATTGTATAAGACTTCTTGATAACGCGAACTTGCCTTTAACAAAATATAATCAAAAACATTGGAGCTTGCAGGATTACTGTTAAGCGCATTCCCAATAGCATTGGATAAATCATTGAAGAAAATATCCTTGACATAAGTATTAAATGTATCCGCATTTGTTGCCATTGTTGTAACAACAACGATTTTAACAACATTATTGAGAAGACTATGCATGGAAAGCGCAACGCGACCTGTCATAACATTATAGCCATAAAGAAAGATAAAAATGATTGCGGCGAGATTTAAGGGTGCTGAAATAGCAGAAGACAGCCCACTCACCGTCGTGTCCATCACATTATCAAGGGGTTTTAAAATATACCCAGAAACGCTTTCAAAGGGAGAAAAACTAAAGTCTGACATTTGTACTTGTACTTTCAAGTTTTTCTTTTAATTTCTTTTCTTTTTCTTTTAATTGTGCCTCAAGATATTTATGCTTTTTTTGTTCCTTTTCTTCACGTAGCTCATCTTTTGTTTTCGTATCTCTTGCTTGAATCATATCAAGAGACTGAAGTTTTAAAGAACTTACTTGAAGACCGGCTTGAAGAAGAGAAAGCTTTACTTGAAGATCTTGCCGAAGAGCTTGCAATTCTTCTGGTTTTGTTTCTGGTTTTGATTTAATATTTTCAAGTTGTTGACTTATGTCTTTGATTTTTTTTGCAGTTTCAGTTGCGCTTTTATAAATGTTTTCAGCTGTTTCTGATTTTGCAGCATCTAATTTTTGTGTGTTCTCGAGTGCTTGTTTATAATATTCATCCACATCAGGTGTTGTTTGCGCTATTGCATGAGAAATAAAAGAAAAAGATAACAGTGTAACTAAGCCATATTTTTTCATTGATTTTTTCTCCTTTGATAAAATATGGGCAGCCATTTGTCAGGGTCAGCTCCATATTCGTTGATAATTTCATTCATGAGTTCAATGTTTTTTGTTGTGCCGCTTAAAACGGCGATCTCATCATTCATTCCACGTAAGTTAAGTTCTGCAACGACGGAACTTTGTCCTTGTTTGATGAGGAAACGACGGGATTCTCTGCTTAACTCTGACTGTATCAGTTCAAATTCACGCTCAGTAAGTTTGAAAGCTTCGACATAATCATTGTAATTTGCTTTTTGATTTGGAAAAAATATTTGGGTGGGGCATTGCTCAATGATTGTGTGCGCGATTGTTGAGTTCAAAGCATCTTTAGGGCTTTGTGTTGCAAAGAGCATCATGCCATTTTGTTTACGAATTGTTTTTAGCCGATCTTGCGCAAAAGCTTTAAATGAATCATCTTCTAAAGCTTTCCAGAATTCATCAACGACGATAATGATGCGCCGCCCATCAATCAAATCAAGAATGCGGTGAAAGAGATACATCATTAAGGGGCGACGAATTTCTTCATTATCTAAGAAATCGGTCATGTCATAGCCAATGAACTGCGCATTTAAATTGAGATCATCTTGATCATTATCAAAAACCCATCCTAAATCATTGCCTCTAATCCAGCGTTGCAGCCGTATGGCAATCCCTTCTTTGGATGTGTTGTCAAAAAATAGTTGAAGGGCACCAAGAGAGCGCTGGGTTGGGGGTAAGTTTTCCAAGGAATCAATGGCTTTGGCGATATCTTGTCGCTCTTCTTCTGTTACGATTTGCCCTTCAGCGGTCACCAGCTTTAAGATCCAATTACGAAGAAAGATTTTATTTTTTTCGGTGTATTCCATGCCCTTTAAGGGAGCAATACCCGTGGGCTGCCCATTTTTTAAAGGTTTATATTTCCCTCCTCCAGCCCGTACAAAAATCTCTGCTCCTTGATCTTTATCAAAAAAAACCATTGTTGGATTGTGTTTTTGTAATTGTGCAAGAAGAAAATTAACAATCACTGTTTTACCAGATCCTGATGGACCACAAACAAATGTGTTTCCAAGATCGCCATAATGAAAATTAAAATAGTAAGGTGAACCAGCCTGTGTTTTTAGCAATGCGACAGCAGCTCCCCAAACATTATCGTTCAGTTTGCCAACAGGGAAAGAATGGAAGGGCGATAAAGCGGCAAAATTTCTGCTGGTAATGGCGCCTGAACGCGCACGATAGCTAAAGTTTCCAGGAAGCTGTGCCCACCATGCTGCTTCCAATCCTAAATCTTCTCTGGCAATCACGGCTCCTCCATTGGTTAAATGGGAACGTGCTTTTGATAAGTTTTCAGACAATATTTTAGGATGATCAGCAAAAACAGCTAAAGAAATGTGGTGTTCTCCCAAAACAAAACGGTTTGATTCTAAATCATCTAGCGCTTCATCCAGTGCATCGATTTGTGAGCTAGCACGGTCAGCTGCATTGATCATTTGATTTTGTTTGCGGCTCATAATCGCACTGGCGGCTGCCTTACTTTTAAAGACAAAGGATTGTGTTAAAATGAATTCAAATGGCACCGTAAGCAGACCATCAGTCATACCTGGGCGTGTTTTAGAAGGATACTCTTTCCATCCAAACATGCCCACAAAGCGTTCATTGCTTTCATGGCGAATTTCGATAATTTCTTTCCCAAAAATAACACGATCCGAGTAAATTGTTGAAGCAATAGTTCCAAATGTGAGAGGAATACGCTCACGTCTTCCCCCCACTAGCTGGTGGAGAAATTCACTTTGTTCGGCAAATAAAAGTCCTTCATGTTCATAGATTGATAGTAGACGGACTTCATACTCTTCCAAACCTTGCATAAGATCTTGACTTAACTCTTCGAGTTTACGAATAGCTTCTTCATCGGGCTCAGATTGTGTTTTCTTCGCTTTGCTCAAGCGCTGAAAAAATGAAACCAGCTTTTCTGTTTTATCCGCGGCCGGATTCCAAACCAGTGAAATAAATAGATCATTTCTATACAGTTCTTGCGAAACCATTTTCTTTTTATATTTTTCATCTAATGTTGTTGCAAAAGATGAAAGAAAATGACCTTCTGGGTATATCGTTTCACGGCGGCGGATGATGTGAGAATATAAAGCAAGCCGTTCATCTGCGATATTTTTTAAAAGGGTGTTTAATTGGTTGTGTAAAGAATTTAATTGATCAATATCCGCGGTGTCGAAATTTATACCCTCAACAGCCATCACAACCATTAAACAGCGTGAATTTAAAGCAACGACATGTTGGTTGATGTAGCGTATATAGGGAATATATTCTTCAGGCAAAGTTTCCCGTTTCATTATTGACATCTGTTTCACCAATTTCGTTCCTTCAGCTTAGTTCCTTATAAGTGCGGATAAGGCGTAAAGGGGAGGTTGAACCTCCTCCCCATCGGTTGAGGTTTTTTTGTTTTCCTCGGGTATTGAGCCATGCAAATAATACGCGAAATTGGTTGTGATCGTACTTTGTCACTTCTCGCAAAATAAAGTGTATCCCAATCCCAAGACCAAACATGGTAAAATCACTGGTCAAAATGAAAAGAATGGATGTCGCCATGACATTGAGCGCCATGGCTTCCATTGTAACACCAGCAAACATGGCTGGGCGCGTACAGGCAAGGAAAAGAGTATCTTCGTTCATTTATGTTGTGCCCGCTAATTTACCGACAAGAGCAGGGGCACCAAAAACAATAGCAATCCCCAGAACACAGTAAGCTGCTTTGCGTAAATCAATAAAGCCGTACATCCAGCCAATCCCCACAGCAGCAACACATATAATAGCAATAAGCTTTGCCGTTGGACCCGTCATCATTGTGACAATGTTGCCTAAAACACCATCAAGATTTCCCAGACCACCTCCACCAGTAGTAGAAGAAGCAGCATAAGAAAAATCAGATACAAAAACTGCCGTAAAAAGCAGCATGGTCACGATAAAAATGATGTTTTGGAATCTATTATCTGTCATTTTACCTCTCTTTAACAAATAATATTTGTTCATATGTCGACATTCCATTGCCTCTAACAAACTGGAAAGTGCTGTCATTTGATGACAGTTTAATTCTTCTCGTTTGTTTGTTTTAAAAGCCTTGATCGTGGATCTGTTCACTCTCAAGCTCTTCTTCGTAAAGAGACAGAAGTCTTTTCAAATTGAGATTGTGTTACATGAAAATGGCAATTTTAAGTTGTGTATATTGGTAAAAATAACAATATTAAAATAATGAAAGAAAGAATATCATTCTTTACAAAATGTAGTTAATCTGCAACACTTATATTTGGATTTTTTCTTTAAAAACAAGGGGATTGCTGATCAATAATCTGACATGATAGGAAAAAAACGAATTTTTTGAGCGAGCGTGTTAAGAGATGCTATTTAAATTGATTGTTATTATTTACATTATGGGGGCTACGGTGTGGGGATTAAGCCAATATAAAGATAAAATGGATTTCAGCATTCTTAAAACATTTGAGACGCAAGATATCCAAGATATTGTCGATCTCTATCGAGAAGAAAAAAAGTTGGGTAGATCTATCACCAAACAGCAATTAGAAAAAAATGAACCAGCTCTCGATTTGCAGAAGAGTGTTTCATTAAATGATGTTGCAAATAATGCTGTTGTTTTTCATGGTAAGGCTTCTGTTACAAGTGGGGTTACATTTAAATTACTGACGCCTGCTGCACAATCTTGGCGCTCACATATCTCCCGTGATATTCATCTTTATGGTGTTGACACATGTGCACCCCGTCAAAAAGCAAGATTAAATGATCAAGAATGGCCCTGTGGTGCGGTTACAACGGCTTGGCTTGTCACCAAAACACTTGGGCAGGATTTATCCTGTAAACAGGCTTTGATGCACAATGGTGTTTATTATGCGCAATGTTTTGTTCAAGGGGTTGATTTAGCTGAGGAAGGTCTTAAAGAAGGTATGTTGGTACTCTCAAAAGAGGGGAAAAATCCTATTCCAGCCCAGTATCATCATGCGGAAGAAAAAGCACGTGGCAACAAGATTGGTCTTTGGTCGAGTGATTTCACTGAACCTTTAAAATGGCGGCGAGATAATGGATCCTATAACCCCTTTGCTAGTCCATGATTGGTTTTAACGAACATATTTACTTAAATTTTTATAGAGAAAACTTTATCAATAAAATTGTACCAAATCGTAGAGCAAATTTGAATAAACGGTGAGATTATTTTCGTTTAGGAAGTAAATGGATGGTAATTCCCTTTTCAAGGCAGGGTTGCTTTCAAAATCGCTTCTCTATTTTTACTTATGTGTTTTATAAAAGCAGGAAAATGTCATTGTTGGTGGCAAAGCATTTTTGAGTATTTGTGTTTGAAGGAGAAAGTGAGGCGATAAAAAACGCTCAAGAAACGGATTTCTAGAGCGGTGTTGATAAAAGTAAAAAATAAACAGACCCAAAAATGGTGTAACGTTTGATATAATGGATAAAATCTTTCACAATGCCTTAAAAGAATTCATAGCAAAAGTTTTTTCATCAGAATTTTGTCTTCAGGATTAAATCACGTTTTTTACTTCTTTAAAAGTGATCAATCTGTTGCATTCCTTGAAAAGCTTTCATAATTATCTGCTTTTAAATTCAGACTTCCAAATGATGGATGGATTTCAAATAGACTCTACACGAAGAAATCTTCGTAAAATGATTTGCATTGCTGATTGTTTTCTATATATCACAAAACGTTTCTATTTAGGCCTCGATGGAGGAACAATAATCAACATACAAATAGGTAAAAAGAGCTCATACTTTTTTGTTATGGCTGCATAGTCCATTGATCGTGAGATTTAAGTATTATAATGCTCATAGGCTTTCTATAGGGTTAGGGGCGATGCCTATTGCAATGTAACTATTTGAAATCAGTCGGACAAAAGCATTAATGCGTCTTCTGATTTCATCATTTGTATTCAGTTTAGGCTCTTTCCCTTCTCATTGTATTTTATGACAAACTCATACGATGGCTATTGTGAGCTCTTCTTGCGTTATTTTACTCAGAGTATTCACTTTGAAAGCAAGCAAGTGATAGTGAGGCTGTATTCTCATACAGTGTGAAAATTCAACCCTCATTTGGGGGGATGATATTAACAGATAAGGTATTTAAAGAGGAGTAAAATGAAAAAAATTATTTATTATGCATGACTCTATTATTCGTCTTGGGGTGTGAAAAAACCTATAGCGTAGAAGATTTTAAAAAAGATGCAAAATTAAGAGAAGAATGGGGAACGAAGTGTTTTCTTTCAGGACAAGCTGTTAAGGAATCTAAAAATTGTCAAAATGTCTTACAAGCAGATACTGAAATGTTTTTCTCGCCAAAGCTTGATGCTCTAGACCGTGGTCATGTATTTTAATAAATACATATTACTCAACAGTAAAGTGTGATATAAAAATTCTAAAATAAAGAAGTTACGGCTCAACGAATGCTCGCTTCTTCAATTGTTATAGCGGAATTTTTTTATCATTTTTCATCTTTCAGATGAGCTCCCCAAATCATATTCGCAATCTTATTGTTTGTTTCAACTTTATCAGATTGAGGATTATAATCATGAGAGAATTGGATAGCATTGTCTTATAGAAATATCTCTCAAGGTATCCAAACCTATTTTGCGACGCTGTTCGTAAAGGGTATAAGGGTAAATCCATTGAGCACCTCCATCTTTACACTTCATAACGGAGTAAGCCTTGCACCATCACACAGTTTGTCAGCTTGTGGGTGTTGCTTACAGCTCTTGGTAATTGAGACGGTTCGTTTGAGGCATTTTTAATTCTTACTTAATAGTTTTTATCCATACGCCTCTTCCCACTTGTAACCTGCAAGAGATATAGTTTTGGTTGATTCAACATGGAACAAGTCTGAAATGAAAGAATCTTACGATATTCTGGATTCTCATTCAACATGTAAAATAATAAATTATCTTTATAAATCAATGTGTTGCCTTATGATAGAGTTGGTGTAGCATTGAGATTTTAGAGGGAAAATATGCCTTTAAGACTTTATAACAGATACTAAGTTTTTAATAGCAGGTATATTAAATGTACATCATTTAAAATAAATAGAGCGTCCATAGCGAAAAGGGGGCCACTCTTTAAATACAGATAAATACTTATTCTGTTGTACTGTAAAACGCTATTGTTTGCGGGTGTGGTGATATAAGACATAAAACTTTATACATGGGGTGTTTTGATAAGAGAGTGTGATGAATATTCAAGGGAGGGTTTGTTTATATAATTTTGTGAAAGGAACCATATGAAATGGGAAGCTGAGAAGGAGCTATTTTTGAAAAGGCGGATCGTTTATCAACCGGTTTGAGGAGGGGGGCATCCTTTTGGGGTGTGGGGAGAAAGACAAGAATAGGGTGTGTAGCACTTTATAGCTATGCTTTTAAAGCGTTTTAATTTTGATCACAAATTAAGTTTAAAATCGCTTTCTGCTTGACAGATGTGAGGACTCTAAAACTTTTTAAAAGCAAATATTCCTCTTTGCTCGAGGCGATTTCATCATAATGGTACGGGGTGTTGTCTTTTTTGATGATATCAGTGTAAAAAAAGGCAAGTGGAACATTCAAAATATCGGAAATTTCCTTTAAACGTCCTGCGCTCACGCGATTTAAGCCTTTTTCATATTTCTGGATTTGTTGGAAAGTGACACCTAAATGATGTCCTAATGTTTTTTGAGACATTTTTAGCACTTTTCGCCTAAAGCGAATTTTTTTGCCTACAAAAAGATCAATATTAAGATTTTGAGCTTGCATTTTCCCCCTCCAAGTGCGAGCGCCCTCGCATTGGTATTCCGGGAGCTTGAAAACACTGAACCCTAGTCAGCATTTTGCTTTTAGTGCTTGGAGCACCTGGACATAGCAAAATCTCCCGGAATTCCGGGATACCCACATAGTGGGTTTATTTTTACGCTAGGGTTTCGGGTTTTCAAGACCCCTTTTGATCGTTGCGTATGCGATCAAAACATTTTTCGATTCATAAAGTAATTTTAGGAGATTGGCAATAAAAATAGTTTTTCTTGAGACGGATAGATTTTTTAAAATAGGAGGTTGTTTGCCTTTCAAAGTTTTAAGGTTTGCTTACTCAACTCATGACATCAGATATGCATTTTACGAAGGTAAATCTTGGTTTTTAAGCTCAAGTCACCGCTTACGGTGCTGTCCTTAACCAATAATCAAAATGACTTGTTTTGATGCGTCTGAGATATCATGATGATAGGGGAAAGCTTTTATGAGTAAAGAGCCCTCATGCAAAATAAACTCAAAACATTATAGATCTTATTGTTGTATATTCACATGTTTGTTTTAGAAGATATTTCTCAATGTTAGCGCCTATTTTACAATGGTGCTTCGTAAAGTATATAGCGTAAAAGCCTCTATGAATGGGATAAAAGCTATATTGCTATCTTTACTGAAAAAAAGATGCTCGGACGGCACATACTCTCTGCCAGTTCAAAATATTACGACAGTTTTTGCCTTTGAAAGGGAGCCTAAGAGCTATTTTTTCTTTCTTCACGTGTTTTTATCTGTACGCTCTCCGTTTATAATGTGTAAGTCAATAGGTTTTGATTGATTCAATATAAACGGATTTGAAATGAGAAAATATATTGGGCTTTCTCATGATGCATGTTTTTAAGAGGGGGATATGTTTATTTTCTCAGTGAAGAATTTGAGTATTTTAGATAAAAAACTCTATCAACGTCGTTGTTGTTAGAATTAAAATTTTTATGAGAAAAATAGCATTGGGGAATGATAAGCTTTTGCTATCAAGCATTTTAGAATTTTGCACAACTTAATGATAACTTAGTTATTTTATCATTTCTTATGATCTCTATAGACGATAAAAAGTTGGGATATGGTTTGAGAAAGCAGATGACACAAGTATTATCTTTCGGTAAGTAGTTTTGAAGTAAAAGACAGCTTTAAATGACAAATAGAGATAGGTGCTCCATGAATGAACTTACCCATATTGAGACTATTATAGCGCATTATGATGCTGTTTTTTGTGATGTGTGGGGTGTTGTGCATAACGGTGTACATGCATTTGAACCAGCGTTGAAGGCGTTGTATAAAATCCGACAAATGGGAAAAACTGTCATTTTATTAACTAATTCTCCTCGGCTACGGGAAGATGTTGCTGCTCAATTACAAAGCATGAATGTTCATAGCGACTATTATGATGCCATTATCACTTCAGGGGATGTAACGCGCGATCTCATTCAGACTGCTCCACGTAAAGTTTTTTTCATTGGTTCACAACGTGATTTGGTGCTGTTTGAAGGGTTAGAGTGTGAATTTGTTGAAGAATGGGAGGCTTCTGTTGTCGTCTGTAGCGGTTTTCTTGAAGATTTTGACGAAGAACCCTCTGCTTATGAGGAGATGTTTCGTCGCATGCGGTCGCGGAATTTACCTTTTATTTGTGCGAACCCAGATGTGATTGTCCATTATGGAAATAAAGAATTTTGGTGCGCTGGTGCATTGGCTCGTCTTTATCAACAATTAGGGGGGGAAGTGCGCATTGCTGGAAAACCTCACGCGCCTATTTATGAATGTGCCTTTGAAAAACTTCAAAAAATACGGGGAACAGTAGAAAAAAGTCAAGTTTTAGCTATTGGTGATGGTCTTTTAACGGATATTAAGGGGGCGGCTCACTTTGGTCTTGATGCCCTTTATATTATGGGGGGGATTCATCATTATGATTATACGCAAAAGGGTGTGGTTGATAAGCAAGCTTTGCATTCTTTTCTTGAACATCATGGTTATAAACCACAAGCAATCATGTGGGCACTTCAGTAATGACTAATTTTTTGCGTCTTCAGGGAATTCATATGTTTCCCTCGGCTTGGCGGGGAGCAGTGTTGGCACTTGGAAATTTTGATGGTGTTCATTGTGGGCATCAGGTGGTGTTGCAAAAAGCACTTGATTTCGCGCGTATAAAAAAGAAACCATCTGTTGTTTTAACTTTTGAACCCCATCCAAGAAGTTTTTTTCAACATTCAGCTCCTGTCTATCGTTTGACAGAGGCAGCTGAAAAAGCTGAAATTTTTAAAACCCTTGGTTTTGACGGCGTGATTGAACAGCCCTTTGATGCACAGTTTGCCGCTCTTTCAGCGGACGAATTTATTAAGTCGTTTTTAAAGGAAGTTTTTGATGTTTCAGTTGTGGTGACAGGCGAAAATTTTCAATTTGGTCATCAGAAAAGTGGAAATGTACATCTTCTTTGCCAAAGAGGAGAGAAATATGGATTTGAGGTTGTGCAAGTTTCTTGCGTTGCTCGTCCTCAAGAGTCACAATCTTTGATCATTTCCTCGAGTTTTATTCGGCAACTTCTCTCACAAGGGGAAGTGGACAAAGCAGCCCATTTGTTAGGGTATCACTATCGGATACGCTCCAATATTATTCAAGGTGAAAAACTTGGACGTCTTTTGGGATTTCCTACCGCTAATCAAATGTTGCCTCCCCAAGTTCGTTTGGCTCATGGTGTTTATGCGGTACGTTTGCGTCGTGCGAACGGTGTTTTGTATGATGGTGTTGCAAGCTTTGGTTGTCGTCCAACGGTTGTTAAGGATGGGGCGCCCCTTTTGGAAACCTATTTGTTTGACTTTAACGACGACCTTTATGGGGAAAGCTGTACCGTTTCTTTTTTCCAGTTTTTGCGAGGACAAGAAAAATTTGATGGACTTGAACCTTTGATTGTGCAAATGCATCGTGATGAAAAAAAAGCAAAAGAAGTTTTAAAGACAGTACAACCATTATCAACGTTGGATAGGCTGCTTACTTTTAAAAATATGTCCTAAACTGATCTGAAAAAGAGAGAAGAGCTGTAAAAATAGCACTTAAAGTGATTATAATCACAAAGATATATTCCAAAACATCGTGGAATATATGTTTTTTCCGTTGTTGAGAGGGAGAATCGAATATCTGAAGATCTGATTTTGGCATCATTTTTTTCAAAGTTAACGTTATGGTTTTTGTTGTCATTCAAAACTTTACTGCTTGTTTCTTTCTGATCCGTTAAAACTCGTCATAAAAGATGCAGTAAAGAATAAGCAACCAGCCTATTTAGCAATAATAGACGTGAAGAAGGAGAAAGGCTGTTTTTAAAATTTCTTGCGATTTTAAGCTTATAGTTTGATAAAATTTAATTGATGACTTTTTTTATTTTAAAAGGTTATTGTTTCTTCTTTCTAATTTGGCTTATTATGTCATTTATGCCGTATCATCGTTTATGATGAGAGTTGGTTCGTGTAACCTTACGCATGTGATATTTTGTATTATGTAATGAATATTTTTACAAAAGTTTTGTTTGTCGAGTCTTGTGAAGAAGATCAGTGGTTAGCAGCAGTTTTCGTGCTGACCAATCACGTAAACGAGAATGAAGCTGCTGGAAAATGCTTTAAGTCTCCTTTCTCTTGTATATTGTGATGGGGAATGCATATTAAGGAGACTGCGATTGATTGCAGATAAAAAGAAATCATTGCGAGAAAGCAGGTGTATTGTTTCAAAATTTCTAATGCTTTTGATGGATAAAGGCACAATTTTGTTGTCGTAACACGTCAATCTTTCAGATTTTCAAGTTAAAAACTATCCATATATTTCCTTTGTCTTTCACAAATGTAACGCCTATAATGCAAAGGAAAGACAGTCTTGTAAGGATATGAAAACACAAAGCCAATAATGTTTTGTTGTTTTTTGATAGAAATATTGGATAAAAGTTGGGACATCTTTCCAATCTATGTTCGCTCTATTCGTGACTGTATCGTATTGTTTTTCTCATAAAACTTTTGCTTTAGTGTTCCTCAACGCGAGCAGTATGTTTGAGACGAAGATTAAAGCGCTTTAATGCTCTCTCTGCTGTTACAGCTTTTGTATACTAGATGAGGAGAGCCCTATTGCATTATCCATTTGCGTAATCTCTGAAACCGGTTTACAGCCTTATTGGTGAAAAATATGAAGTTATAAAGGAGAAAATCAGTCCAGATGACAGTCTTTTTTACATTCGGGTTTGCCACTTTCAAAAGGGTCCAGAGCAATATCTCTTAAATCATGAAAATAACAGTTTCAGGTTGTTCTTGTTCTTTGAATAGGATATCACGCCCTACAGGTAAAATAAAATGCTGGAATATCCTTGTGTTGCTAATTTATGCACTTCTTTTAAAGAAATATCTTTCAACGCTTCCCATATTCATTTTCATGATGACATTCATGAATGGTATCTTGAAAGCTTCGTTGAGGGCTATCATCTTTATGCCTAATAAAAGAGCAATCCGACACCATCCGTTATATTGACAAGCCTTTAGTGTTGTACAGTCTAGGCTATTTGAGAGCGCTTATGAGAGTTTTTTCTTAACTCGTTTTATTTCACACGAACACTTCCTGCTTGTGACATGCAAGAAACACGCTTTTGATTGCTTCACTATAAATAGGCTTGAGAGAATCTTACGGTATTAGGATTTATCATTCAACGTGCAAAATAATTAATTGTTATAAATCAATATGTTGTAGTTAACCATAGATTATGGCTTACGACTTTTTTTATAAAATACTCTGCACGCCTTTTATTCGGAATATAGGGTTTTCTTAGTGGTTTTACTGTCATTTTAGGTGTCTGTGGCGTACGAATGAGTTCGTATTGGTAAAGGAAGAGAAAAAGAAGGTGGAGCAGTGATAAAAAGTGAGGTGAAAATAATTTTCTTTGATCATCATATGAATTTTCATGCATTTTTATGGCTTCGGGTGTGCATGCTTGTTGTATATTGAGGAGCAAAGCTTGCTCATAGAGTTTTATGAAATGTGAAGCCTGAGTGGAAAGGTGCAAGACAAAGATTATTGACTGATTATTTTTTTATAGATCGATGTATATTTAAGAATCTTCGTCTTTTAAGGCGAGGCGGAAGTGTGCAACCCCTCTGTTTAAAGACGCGCTAAACGATAAAGATGCAGCGAGCGTGATCCGTGATGACAATAGGCAAGAAGAGGCAGAGAGGCTGTTTTTAAAATTGTTTGCATGGCTTCAACAGCTGACTTTTCTATAGTTGGAGGAGAAATGGGAATGTGATAGGCTTTTATGCCATATTCATTTGCGACCGTTTTAATGCTAGAAAAGTCAGGTTGATGGAGCTCTTCGTGATCGGGGCGGTTACAGATAATTGTTTTAAAACCAGCTTGTGCCAATGTTTTGATATTTTCTATGCTAAGTTGGGCGCTGATAAAAATATCAGGTTCAATTTGTTGTAAATTCATTTTTATTTATTCTCAATTGCACGATCTTCACGATACCCTCTGGTCTAATATATAGAAAGAACATAATGAAGGTAAGTTTTTCAGTGGCATCTTAACAAAAATATTCTTTTTGTCGAGAAGATCTATTTGGGAAAAATGAGCTGTAAGATGCAAAATATCTCATTCCGCAACATGTTCGTTATGCGATCTTATAAAAGACGGATGTTTGGTCTTTATGGATAATCTATAGTGTTTACTCAGCATAGACATTTCATTGTGTTGTTTGTTTACGCGCTTGCTAGAGGTACCCTTATTTCTCTTAAGCCCATTTTACTCTGTCGAGCGTCAAAGAGTATAAAATTCATGGATCACCACCCTTTTTACGCTTATGAAGAAGGAAGTCGGTACCATTGTTATATTTGCCAACCTCCAATATTGTAATAGTTCTTGGTACTTGGAGATTCTGCATAAGAAGCATTTTAAATCCTTTCTTGTACAGTTTTTACCCACACGCCAGCCCTGATTGTACGTACAAGAGATATGATTTTGATTAATTTAATATAAGAGGCATGAAATGAGAGAATCTTCCTGATTTCGGCTCTCTCATTCAACGTGCAAAACAATGAATTCTCCTTATAGTTTGTTGTATATTCAGAGTGGAGCTTGTTTGTAGAGTTGCATTAAGTGGATTGCATGAAGGGAGAATCCCAAAAGGCCGGTGCAAAATAAGAAGCTGGATCATTTACAGCGCATTGTTTACAGATCGACATGGAATTAAGAAACTTCGTTTTAGGGTGGGGGGGAAGAAGAGCATGCCTCTTTTAAATTTATTTTGTTATTTTCAAGAATATCATCTTCATAATGTTTTGCTCATGTTAAAGAATATTATAAAAAATTGCGGGCTATTGTTATTTATCCTGAAAATGGGAGAAATGGTTATTTTGCACGTATTGGATGCTTGTTTCTTTTATTACTTTCAGTATAATCGTAAAAACGATAATACTGAAAGGCGTAATGGATGATCATTGGACTTTTGAATCAAAAGGGAGGTGTCGGAAAAACGACGTTGAGTGTTAATCTTGCTGCCAGTTTTGCACGTACTGGTACACGGGTATTGCTTATTGATGTTGACCCACAGGGAAGCGCATTGGATTGGGCTGCTGTACGTGAAGATGCTCCTTTGTTTTCAGTTATTGGTTTACCGCGTGCAACGGTTCACAAAGAGATTACACAGATTGGTCATGGTTATGATCATATTATTATCGATGGTCCTCCGCGTGTGACGGATCTTGCTCGTAGTGCTCTTATGGCTTCGGATTTGGTGCTTATCCCTGTTTTGCCTAGTCCCTATGATATTTGGGCAGCGGATGGAATTGTAAAGCTGATTGATGAAGCACGCGTTTATAAAGAGAATCTCAAATCTGCTTTTGTTATTAATCGTAAAATCGTCAATACAGCGATAGGGCGCGATGTGAACGAAGCTCTTGGCATATACCCTGTGCATGTTCTTTCTTCTAGTGTTGCGCAGCGCGTGATTTTTGCAGAAGCAGCAGCACAGGGGAAGGCCGTTTATGAAGTTGATAAGCAAGGACCCGCAGCGGCAGAGATTGAAGCGGTTGCAGCGGAAATCAAGGAGTTAGCACGATGAGTAAAAAAATTAAAATTGGCACAAAACCAACCAATAAATCAATTCCTTTAACAGCGGATGCATGGATAGGAAGCCACAAAGGGAGCATGAGTGGAGGTATGAAGCGCCTCACGATTGATATACCAGAAAGTTTGCATCGGTTGATTAAGGTCAGTTGTGCAAGTCGTGGAACTAAAATAGCTGATGAGGTCCGCGAATTGCTTTCACAAAAATACGGAAAAGTGTAAAAAATGATACGATAATTTCATTGGTTTGAGTTCTTTTTCTAGAGATGATATCGATTGTTTTTATACGAAGTTAATAATAAAAGTGCTCTTCTTTTTTCACGATGGTTGCTTCATTCAAGTTGTTTTTCATAAGGTTCTGTATCATCGCATGAAAGAGCTATGAGTTTGCGAAAAATTCTCCGTTTCAAACTTTTCCCTATAAATGTGATAATCATCATACTACTTGTGATCTTATCCGCTAGATGAGTAGATAAGTTTATTCTTCCATAAAAATTATCTTGATAATGATTTTAAACATCAGGTTATTTTTGTTTATTGTACTTAATACATGCGTCAATAATGTAATTAAGAGTAGCGTTGATTATTTTTTTCTGTTATGCAGTAATCCGTTTTATTAAATTATATTCATGTTTATAAAGGGGGGGGATAAAAATAAGTAAAATTTACTGATATTGACGCGCTATAATTTTTCCTAATAAACAAAAGAATTCATTGAGCATATTATAGACAATATTTCTTACATTTATATGATTTTATAGTCTTAAATAGTTAATGCCAGCTGTAATGGTACGCAAGGCAATAGGCTTTTTTCTTCAATTGGAATGTATAAGATTGCTTTTTTAGCATTTCTATTGGCTTTTAAAAAGTGCAGGGGACTTAAAGCTTTCTTTCTTTTCCGGTGGTTTAGAAATGATAAGAGCGCAATTAGTTGACTAAAAGCTGTATTCTTTCGTTTGCAGGGAATTTGCAATGGGTATAGGCATGACGAATTTGGGGTAAGAAATCGTGCTGCTTCTCGTTACCAAGAGGTTCTTGAAGGAAAAAAAATGATTAAAAAGCTTTTTGAGAATGTCAAGATATCAGAATTTTTGCTGAAGTTTTAACACTTCAAATACAAAGAGCTGCCGTGCAGATAATGTTACAAATGCAAGTCTGATAAATGAAAGCGGCTCTCATGATTTAACATGTTTGCGTTGAAAATGTGCGTATTTGCAAAGGAAAATTAGACGCAAGGTCACAATATAGGAGGGGATGTGAACCCAAAGATATTGTTAATAAAATATAAAACAAAGAGAGGGGTTAAATCATGAACAAGATCATTATAACAGCGCTGCTGCTTTGCGTGGGACTTGTCGTTTCTGGTTGTGAAAAAACTTATAGCGTAGCAGAGTTTAAGAAAGATAAAAAATTGATGCAAGAATGGGGAAAGAAATGCGATAAAATGGGCCCCTCTGCTTTTGAAACCAAGAATTGTCAAAATGTCATGCAAGCCGATATGGAACTTTTTCAAGAGCATTATAGAAATCTTGCAAAGGAACTTCGTGAAAGTAGCAAAAAGGGGAATGAAACTGAAAAAAAGCAGGATAACAATTAAATCATAAAAAATATATTGATAGCGGTATTTTTCTTTGTACGCGATTTATCATCATAGGTTGGGAAAAATCGCGTACAGAAGTAGATTTTTAAATTTTTGAAAATGCACAATGAACCGAATGTACAATTTTAATCGGGTGCTAAATTGTGTCCTAAACTTTGTAAATTTGAAAAAAGGGGAATTTTATTGATGAATAAAGCCATTATAACAGCGCTGCTGCTTTGCGTGGGACTTGTCGTTTCTGGTTGTGAAAAAACTTATAGCGTAGCGGAATTTAAGAAAGATCCCAAATTACTCAATCAGTGGTTAGAGAAATGTTTTATTGCAGGAAGTTTTGATTCAAAAAATTGTAAAAACGCAGAACAAGCTGAATTAGAGACACGTAAAAAATGGGGAATTTTTGGCTCTGGAAAGGACGACCAAGAAAAAACTGAAGATAAAAAGGAAGGGAATTAAATTATGAATAAAGTCATTATTACAGCATTGCTGCTTTGTACTGGACTTGCTGTTACTGGTTGTGAAAAAACTTATAGTGTAAAAGAATTTAAAACAAATGAAAAATTATACGAGGAATGGGCAAAGAAATGTGAGAACGATGATTCACCGCTCAAATCCTCTCAAAATTGTAAAAACCTTCGACAAGCATATGTAGAACTTTTTTTAAGGCCCTAAATTGTGTCCTAAACTTTGTAAATTTGAAAAAAGGGGAATTTTATTGATGAATAAAGCCATTATTACAGCATTGCTGGTTTGTACTGGACTTGTCGTTGCTGGTTGTGAAAAAACTTATAGCGTAGCGGAATTTAAGAAGGATCCCAAATTACTCGAGCAATGGGCAATGAAATGCATGATATCAGAGGATTTAGATTCTCAAAATTGTAAAAATGCAGATAAAGCGTATCGTGAAGTTCATGCCCGAGATTGGCCTGGTTCAAGCTTTGTACATGATGACGAGAAAAAAACTGAAGAGAAAAAGGAAGGGAATTAAATCATGAATAAAGTTATTATTACAGCATTGCTGCTTTGTACTGGACTTGTCGTTGCTGGTTGCGAAAAAAACTACAGCGTAGCGGAATTTAAGAAAGATAAAATATTACTTGAAGAGTGGGCAAAAAAATGTGAAAAGCTGGATCAATCTTCTATGGAGAAATCTAAAAATTGCCAACATGCCAGACAAGCATATATGGAACTTATGTTTGGCATTAATTAAAAACATACAGTTCAATAAATAAGGAATTGTTTAGTTCTTGATTCTATTGCGTTTTTAGGCTCTCTCTAACTTTTAGAGAGTCTTTTTATGGCTTCAAGAATTAGTTGTTTACGATCAGTACTCTTTGTGTAAACGTATGCTATACTGTCATTTGTTCAGCCCAAAAGTGCTTTCAATTGTAGATAGTATTGCCTCCCAATGAGTTGTTACGTGTTACTGCTAATTTTTTAATGTTTTGGTTATATGTATTTAAAATATGAGATTAAATCTATCTTTGGGGTGTTTTTTTGCCTTTATCACAAATAAATGTTTCATCACACTAAGATCGTCTTTAAGTGTTGCGGCTAATTTCGGAAAAATTAGGAGGAAACATTTGTTTGGAAATTACTTTCTCTGTTTTAATAAAGAGAAAAACATTCAGAATAGAATTATTATCGTTTCATACTCAAATGTTTTTCTCAAACTATTTTTAAAAAATTTCTTTTGATTTGAGAATATTATAACATTAGTTAAGTTGTGAGACAGTTTTGCTAGGACGGTTTTGCTGGATGTGTGAGGAATTGAGCGCTCTCCACATCTTTTCATTTTTCTCCTCTCTTTTCTGAGTTTACAAGGGTTTTCCTTGTTATTTTTTTATCTTAATTGTGTTGTGATATTATCATGTTGAGCGGTGGAGCGCATATAAAACTTTACGTATGAGGTGTTTTTTGTTCTCGAGTGTGTGATGAATGTTTTTCTGAATAACACTTTGATTTATAAAAATAATTTAATTATTTTATGTTGAATAAGGATCTCGAATAACGTAAGCTTCTCTTATTCCAAATCTGTTCTCGGTTGAATTAATTAAAACCATCTTCTTGCATGGTACAAGCGGGGAGAGCCGTGTGGATAAAAACTGTTGAAGAAAGACGTAAAAATGCCTCTTATGAATTATCTCAAGTGCTAAAGGTTTGTTGGCAACATTTGGGGCTGAAAAAGTGTGTGATGCTGCTGGTTTATTCTTTCATAAGGGTAAAGATGGTGTTCAATAGATTTATCATAAGCTTCATGAAATATTATTCTTTAGAGTTGTGATATGCCCTGAAGGGGGGAACTTACTCAATAAGGAGACAAATTATTTACAGATCGGATCTGATAGAAAATTTCGTTTTTTAAGCTGGGAGTGAAGTTGAGATTCAAGATAGCGTGAAAAGACGGACACTGATGGTTAAAAATGCATATAAAAAGCAGAGTTTATACTCAAATAGTTGCAAGCCATGTTTGAAATTAGGTGTGTGGTTTATCTGTAGAATTAAAATTCTGCTTTGCTCTTATGTGAAATTAAGATGCTCATTTGCACAGATTATAAAAAGCCAAGAGAGTATGCTTAGTATATTTCTATTACGAGAACTAAAATAACAACAAAAGTATTGATGGTGATAATCAAGGTTGAATAAAGCATAGCGGCTTTTACGAGATCAGCCATAAAAACCTCTTTCTGTTCTTTTTGAGGTGATTTTATGAATAACAATATGTTACAATCTGTAATATATGCTGATACAACATATTCGGCAAGCTTAAAATCGTTCCTTTTTTTATAAAAGCTTAAGGAGTTGGAGTATTGTGAATCCTAAAAAAGAAAGCTTTAAAAAGACTATTGATTGATTTTGTAAGTTTTGTGTTGCTGGAAACTTTTTTATCCTGTTATGCTATAAAGCACTGTCATTTATAACGGTAATATAAGACATATAAGTTTTCTTGGAACGTTTAAGTATTTTTTAGTGTACGATGAATATTCGTAGGTTTATTTGTTGAGCTTTTCGTTTAAGTGAATCAGATGAGGGGAAAGTTAGGAGAAGATCGTTTGACAAAAATTCGGACTGCGTACAGAGCCGATTGAGTTAAGATCTTAGTCCTTTAAGGTGAGCGGCGGAAGATAAAAATGTTTTCTGATCGTTTATCTCATAGCAAGATTGGTTAATGCTGCTCTAATGGGGCATGTTTTGCACAAAAGTAAAGAACGCTCCAAACGAAATATACTTATGTTGTATATTAGTATATTTGTATTGCATATTTATGTACTTGTTTTAAAGAAATATCTCTTAACGCACACGAAAGACATTTTACGATGACATTCGTAAATGTTATAACGGTAAATGTGAATAGTATAACAGTAAAGCTCTCGTGAAATAATATAAACTTTGAATAATATAAAAATCTATAAAATGCTATCATCTTTATACTTATGAAAGAGCAAGTCACAATCATCGTAGGCTTGCTTCCAATGTTTATTATAGTTCTTGGCATTTGCTAAGGTTCATGAGAAGTCTTTTTCTTTCAGCGTATTTTATCAACATATCAGAGCGTTGTTTGTGATGTGCAAGCAAGTGATTTTAATTTATTCAACATGGAATATATTTGAAATGTGATGATTATGAAAGAGAAGAGCTGCATTTAAAAGGTTGAAAACGAGAGAAAGATCGTAAACAAAAATTGTACCTTGATTATAAAATGATTGTTTCTCTGTTTTTATACCAGTAGCGCATGTAAAGTCGCGATATTAAGAGCAAACTGTGTTATGGAATGAAATAATCTGTAAGAAGATGCTGTGAAAATTCTGAAAATATCAATGGGGGGAGCGTTAAGCATTATGCATTGGATAATATTTTGATTTATAGATGATAATCTATCGTTATTCAACTTGAATTAGATCCCTTAATACTGGAAAATTTTTCATTCCAAATCTGTTTCGTGGTGAATTAACCAAAACAATGTCTTTTGCAGTTACAAGCAGGGAGCTCCCATGCGCAGAGAAATTGTACAAGAAAGGCCATGCTTTATGAACCGTCTCAAGTGCCAAGGGTATCAGAACATAGGGGGTTAGAAAAATATGTGATGGTGCTGGCTTGCTTCTTTTATTAAGCGTAAAGATGGAAAGTGCTCAATGGATTTTATACATGTCATGGAAGATTTATCATTATACCATTGATGGGCCGCGGTGCGAAATAGGCTTGGGTGTACTTAAGAGATATTTCTTTAAAACAAGCGCGTGAATATGCGATTGAAGACGTATCGAACTGATTGGCTAAGAAACTCTTGAAAAGGTTCAAAAAATCTTATATAGTCATTCATTGCAAAGAAAAGCGAATGATAATTTAAAAAAGGAAGATTGATGGCTGTTTAGCTATTTGAAGGTGTCTTTTTTTATATTGCTGTATGGCTGATCTGTTCAAAAGAACATTCTTTTTGTGTTTTATGCGAAATACTGCATGTGTGCAGAAAGAGCATGGGAGAGGGGGTGTCCTTTTGATTGGGTGCAAACTGATCTTGTCGGGCGCCATCTTATGGGGTGCTGGAAGGTATACAAGTTTAAGTGCAGAGAGAGCCATAAGGTTATGGAGGGTAAAGTGCTTCTATCAGTAAAATGCTGAAATTTTTAATGGGCTTACGTCTTTATATGCTGCAAGATAGGCTGCGGTTTTTTGTCGGCAGATATTTTTTGTGGCTGAAGTTGTCGTGAAAGCATTGTTATTTTCTGTTGAAGATGAGCTCGTGATAAAATCGGCAAAGATAAAATCGGCAAGGCGAAATAGACAGAGCAAATATGGAAATTTCGATATTGCTGTAAGGTTTAAGTCTATAGCGTTTTTATGGATTAGTATAGCCGCAATGATGGTTTTGGAGCAAAGCAAGAAAAATATTTGAGAGAACGCGTTGAAAGTTGAAGTGGTATACGCTTTGAAGGATTGTCGTGCTGTTGTTTGAGCAATGTTTGCACCACGAGCTTGGTTGAGTGTATCAGCATTGAAGAGAACCTGTTTAGTCTCCCTCATTTGTAAAGTAAGATTGAACAATAGTGTTGAAGGGGAAGTAAAAATGTCTGTAGTGCAATATGGTGATGATAGTTTTGCGGCAAAAGCAAAAGTTCTTGATAACAACCTTATTGATCGTGATTGGGCGATGACAAAATTTGTTGCTGCTGTTAAAGGATTAGCTCAAGTTGTTGATTATGAAAGCAATATGCTAGAGAGCAGTGGTGTTCCAGATTACGAAGAAATAAATTTGCGTAAAATACGTGGTTTGCGTGATCTTAATAAATCCATGAGTGATGTGAAGCGCTATATGAATCAAGATATTGAGCATGAGGTTGAAAGTTTGTTGTCTGATTTACAAGAAAAATTACAGCGTAATAGTGAATTACTTCAAACACATTTAAATGCAGTTAATGATCTTTCTAGAGCTATACAGCTATCTGGACGTGCAAAAGAAATAGAGGAATAAATTCAAATCTGATTAATACGGGCTGTTCTAAGTCATGACAATGATTAGGTAGGGCAGTTGATTTGGATAAATAGTGCGTTTAGTGAGTAGACTTGTTTTAAGCGCATTTTGGTATTTAAATTATTATCCTGATGTACTGTAAAACGCTGTTCTTAAAACAATGTCTTTTAAGGTGTCGTGATGTGAACCGCATGCGGTGAGAAGCTGGCTAGAAGAGAATTCAGAGAAGGCGGATTATTTACAGAGAATTGTTTGCAGACTGAGTTAATAGGGAGCTTCATTTTTTAGTTTAGGGAGAGGCGCGATCAAGAGAATATTTAGACCAGCCTGTGATGCCTTAAAAACAGCTTCCTTGGGGGTGTGGTAATGTAAGGTTTATACATTGAGTCTTTTGCTTGCATTTAGCAGATCTGGCGGCGACTTACTCTTCCGTGCCTTAAGGCAAAGTACTATCAGCGCTGGAGTGTTTCACGGCCGAGTTCGGGATGGGATCTGGTGCGTTCACTCCGCCATAACCACCAAGTCAGCAAAAAGCATGAATGATGAAGAGTATGTGATGAATATTGCCTATAAGCTTCATGGAATATTGTCCTTTAAAGTGTGGTGATATGACGCGGTTCGTTGTTTAAATCTATAGGCTTGAGATAAAAATTAAAGCGGTTTATTATTTCCTTCTGCTGTTTTTAGTTTTTGTATGTCAGATTGGAGAGAGCATCCAGATCTGAGTGGATATAGTGCGTATATCTTTGTTGGCGTAATATTTGAAATGGGGAGGCAATCTCATTGGGAAAGAATAAAGAGGTAGAAATCAGCTTCCCTCTGTTCCGCCGTTCTTTAATTTAGCTTTATGTCTTTCAAAAGTATCTAAAGCACTATCTGTTAAATAATGAAGATTCCGCATTGTTTCACGCTTTTTTTTATTGTGTTTTTTACTGCGGGCATGTCCTTCATGCACGACAAAATACTCAAAATAGAATGGATTTGTTATTCCTAATTCACGGCCTTGTTTTAAAGAGATATCTAAGCTCTCAAGTCTATTTCGTGATGGTGTTTGTGGGGCGGCGCAACGACATCTTTGATGCAACGGTGCTTGTGAATGGTATAATAAGAAAGTTCCCGTGGAAATAATATAAAATCTATAGGGCGCGACCATCTTTATGCTTAATAAAAGAGCAAGTTGATATTGTTATATTTTTCAACACTGTCATATTCTTTGTTTGATCCCAATGTTGCTACAGCCCTTGGCACTTGAGATAGTTCATTAGAGGCATTTTTAATCCTTTCTTAATAGTTTTTTATCCCTATGGCTCTTCTCCCTTGTCACTTGTAAGAGATATGGTTTTTGTTGATTCAACATGGAACAGGTCTAAAATGAAAGAATCTGACGATATTCTGGATTCTCATTTAACATGGAAAACAATTAATTGTCTTTATAAATCAATATCTTGTCTTATAATGGAGCTGCTGTAGCATTGAGATTTTAGAGGAAAAACATGCCTTTAAGAATTTATACCAGATACTAAGTCTTTATAGCAGGTATATAAAATGCACATCATCTAAAATAAATAAGAGTGTCCACAGCGAAGAAGGGGCTGACTTTTTTAAATCGGCATGAATGCTTATTCTGTTGTGCTGTAAAAACATCATCGCTTGAGGTGTGGTGATAATATAAGACATAAAATTTTATGCATGGGGTATTTTGATGAGAGAATGTTATGGTGTTTAGTTTTTTATTCAATATGCAAAAGAAATATTATAAGTCAAAATCTTCTTTGATGTGATAATGATTTTTGAGAATTTAAAAAAATATATAAATTTAAATAAAAAAGGCAGCACTTTGTGCTGCCTTTTTTATTTAAGTTAAAATTAACTTCAGCTTTAGAAACGATAACGTATCCCGCCAGACAAATTGGTGCCAGATACACCGGCTTTTTGCAGTTTTTGCCGATAGCTGATATCGGCGTTTAGTACGATATTTTGAGAAAGATATGCGTTCACCCCCATGCCTCCCTCAACTGAAGAGCCGGTAGGATCAACATGAAAGGTATCAGCAATTTTTATTGTTTTACCATCGCCAAAAGTTCTGATAACATTCATTTTACCATAGAAGGAAACAGCCTTGTTTTCTTCAACAGCCATTATCGTTTTTGTTAAACGTCCACCAAAACGGATCAACCATTGATGTGGATTGCCCATGTCTACTTTTAAGCCATTGGTATCTGAGAAAATATCAAACATGAGATTTTGATAAATGAATTGAGCTTGTGGTTCAAAGACAAGCCCTTTTGTATCGGTTGCTAATTTCTGACCAATGGTTGCAGATATATTAAGCATCTCGGTACCATCCAATTTTGCGGCATTCCCAACAAGAGCTGTGGTAATATTTCCTTTTAAGGTTCCGTAAGAAAGAAGAGCGTTGACATATATACCATTGCTATGCTGGATGCCGCTATAAGCGGTAAGTGACCATTTATCAAGCGTTGTCTTTTCAGAATCTTGCATCTCTTTTGGCGTAAAGGCAAGCTTTCCGTACGTTCCTAAAAGACCAAAATATGCGCTTATGTCTTTGCTTTCTAAGGCGGCTAATATGCCCCCTAATTGTAAGGCAGTATAGTTTACATCAGCACCATAACCATAGTGCAGTGGATCGCGGTTGGAAGATAGGGTGACCTTCTCGCCGTAGGAAGAGAAAAAGATACCATTCTTTATATTGTCTTTTGCCCCAAATACTGTTGTTCGCATATTGTCTAACAACGTGTTTTGATTGTTTACATCAGTAAATCCAGCAGAAAATAAAGTATTAGATATGGTTAAATAGTTTGCTACCTGTGGTAAAAGGGCTCGAACTTTTTTGTCTTTATCAATGTAGGCATTCTGTAAGCGGAAATCCCAGAAATCACTATTCTTCTTGCCAAAAAGATTTTGGCTCTCATGAGATGTTCCAGGCTTATAGCCTGTGAGTATATATTTATAAGGTTGTTTCCCTATTGTCATATAGTTTCCTGCTAACGTGAAGGAATTTTCGTTTGCTTGTCCGGAAACTTGAATGATTGAAATCCCATGTGTCCCTAAAGGAAGTGAAGCCATCGTCTCTTCCCAAACAGCAGAGCTATCGGTTTGGAGATTGATGTGAACAACAGTACTTCCTGAGACATCACCATTAATCACAATGCGATCAGTTTGTTGTTCCGTGATAGGAGAATGTTTATCCCATTGAGTGTTTACATAAATCTCTGCAAGACCCGCTGTACTATAAACCGCTGCTGTGTGAGTTGTTTCGTCTTCTTGCGAAAGATTAGGTCCTATAAACAGAGTTTGATAATGTCCCTCAATGGGCTTGTCAAACATAATGGCGCTGTTTGTAAGGTGCAATTCAGAAAGATTAGAGTATGATTTTTCATCAACACCAAACTGTCTATAGTCATTTAAAATATTATCATTATTTGTGGCATTTTTATTCGCCTTTACAAGCCATTTCGTCCTCTCTTTTAGATCAAAAACTGTTCTATTATCTTTAGAAGTTCTTACCCGACCTTCTAAAGAAGAGTGGTCTGCAACTAATGTAATGGTGTTTGTGGAGGCACTTTCGTTCTTGATATTTTTTAATAAAATATCGGCATGAACTTCTGAATTTTTAAGGTTGACTTTCCCGTTTACGCCTGTTCCATAAAGGTTGATACCGCTACCATGTTCAACGAAAAGCTTTGTATTCTCTAGGGTTACTTTATCAGCAATATTGGCTACATCTTGTTCTTGAACGGCATTGGTGTTCCTTTCAGCATTGCGTGTATATCGTTTTCTAGGGGCATTATACGGATTGTTGCGGAAAATAATACCGTCTGCTTCATAATTTCCCGTGACATGGACGCTTGAATCCTTAAGTTTGATTGTGCCCTCCATGTTTACCAAACCAGCTGTTTCTGCTGTTACAGTAATGCCTGTAGCATCAATTTCTCCAGCATCTGATACACTTAGTGCAACAAAACGCGCATCAACTGTTCCCCCTATCATGTTGACTTTTGAATTATTTCCCTCTGCATGTACAGCAAAACCATTGTCTTGAATTTTTTTGTTATGTAGCGTTATGGTCTTACCGTTTTTAGCTTCAACTCCAGCGCTTATATCCTCAATTTGTGTAGACTTTTCAGGTTGTTTTATTGGTGATATTGATTTTTCAATCTCTGATTTTTCAGATATTTTTTGTGCAGATGAAGATTGCACTGGCGCTGGTTTTGCAGAGCTTGGTGGTACCAGTAATGTTGTTTTTTCAGTTTCTACTCTTAAAGATATTGGCTGTGCGAGTTCTGGTTCATTAGATGTTGGTATTTGCTCTGTTGTTGGTTTTGTAGGTTCCGTTCTTGTAGGTTCAGACTTTGTAAGTGCTGGTTGTAAATTCGGTGAAGGTTGTGTAGGTTCTGGCTGTGAAGACACAGCAGAATTCGATAGTGTTTTTTCGCTGGAAGAGTCTGCAGAAGAGGAGGGCGCCCCTGAACGTCTTCTAGATTTTGCTTCCATTCCTGTTGTTGAAGATTGTATAATAGGAGTGTTTTGTGTTGTAGGGTTAGATTGTACACCTTCTGTAACTTTAGTCTTTGGTGTTTGTGTACTTCCTTGACTAAGATCAGAGTTTTGTTTTGAAGAAGAAATTATATTTCCAGCTGAATTTCCTTCAAGTTGTGTTTTGGGAGGTAGAGTGCTTGTAGAAGTAGGCGTTGTAAGTTTACTTCCTGTAGAAATAGGGCTTGCGCTCGTTCTTGTGGAGCTAGGTGCTGTAGGGGGAAGGAGGCCATTAGGGGTTGAAGATGGATATGATGGCATAATTCGCCCGATTCCATCATATGGATCTTTATACGGATCAAAAACTCCGGATAGATTTATTTGTGACTTGACACGAACAGGTTGTAGAGAAGAAGAATCTATCGTTGTTGATGGATTTGTACTATGAATAGCATAAGACAAACCGCTGGAAGAATAAAACAGAACTCCGGAAACTGTGTATAGTAAGAAGCTTTTTTTCATATGGATGTATTCCTAAAATATTTCCCCCTCTCTCATAAAAAGTAAAACTTTGACCTCATTATGTCTCTTTTGTAAGAGACAAAACGAAACATAATGAGATCTCTTCATATTTCAAGATAAGGAATACAAGTATTTTTAAAAGTGATAGCGCATTCCAGCGGAAATATTTATTGCAGAGATGCCAGCTTTTTTGAATTTATGTTGATAGCTGAGATCACTATGAAGCTGAATATTTTGTGATAAGTGTGTGTGAATACCAAAACCACCTTCGATTAAAGATCCCATAGCTGCAAGCTGAAAATTTTTACTAAAAGTTTTGATCATGTTCAGTTTGCCGTAGAAAGAAACAGCATGTCCTTTGTTTTGCGTTAAACGTCCGCCAATACGGAGCAGCCATTGATAAGGATTACTTATGTCTATTTTAGAGTTATCGTCATCTGAGAAAGGGCTCCTATCTGATAAAGAACCAAGCATGAGACGTTGATAAACAAGTTGTGCTTGCGGTTCTAGGATTACACCTTCCAAACTGGTTGACAGTTTTTGACCAACAGTTGCAGCGGCTCCTAATGTTTTACTATTCTTCACTTTTGAGGTATGTTTGATGAGAGCTGTAGCGTGATTTTCTTTGAAAATTCCATAAGAGAGAAATGCACTTGCATAGATGCCACTGTCATGCTGAATATTTCCATATGCGGTGAGTGACCATTTATCAAACATATTTTTTTGAAAGCTCTCCTTGTTTTTAGGAGTAAAAGATAATTTCCCATATGTTCCGAAAAGACCAAAGTTGCTGCTGATATTTTGATCTTTTAGCGCTATTAGTGTTGCTCCTGCTTGCAATGCAGCATAGTGAATATCTGCTTGAACACCATCTTGTTCTGCTTGAACCTTAGAAGAAAAGGTGCTTTTATTGCCATAAGAGGATAAGAAAACGCCTCTCTCTGGATGATCTTTGGGTTCAAACATTGTTATTTGCATATTGTCTAACAAGATATTTTGATTGTTGACATCACTAAACCCAACAGCAAACATCGCAATAGGCATGGTTAAAGAGCTTTCTCCTTGTGGTGTAAGAGTTGTACTTTTTTCTGTTCCATCAAGAGAAGTAGAAGCTGCGGTTGCTTTATCATCATCTGTAAGTTTAGAGGTGCTCTCTGTCGCAGCGCTAGCAGTATTCTCAACCTTTGGGAGCAAATTCATATGCGCTTTTGCTGATGTATTAAGAGTTGTTTTTGATTCCGAGGAAGTGGTGTTTGTTTGGGGATCAATATCAGATTGCGAATTTTCATTTATTTTAGGCTGTCTCATTCCATGATCTGTTCTTGTGAATGAATTGTCCTTGTGTTGGGCAACAACATGAGCGGGTGGTAATTTATCACTAGCGCGTCTTTGTTTTGTACTGGAGTCAATAAGAGGTTGTTTATTCTTTTCAGATGCAGGAGGGGATGTTTTTTCTTTTCTCTCCACGTTGGTTATTCCATTATTGTTCAAAGTCTCTAATACTGCTTTGCGTAAAGTATTGGAAAGTTCCTTGTTTTGTCCTTGTAAAGCACTATCCACTTGTGCTGCTTTATGTAATATTTCTGCTTTATTTTGCAGTTCAGACCAATTACGATTGTCTTGGCTCACCCATTCTTGGCGTGCAGCATTAACACGCTGTTGGTTATCGGCATCAAGTGCTTGGTTGAAGTGCGAATGATCTTCCATCATGGCGCCAGAGGCTATCTTTTCAAGATTTTTTTCTGCTTGTGTTGGTGTGTTTATTAAATCAATAGCACGGTGATATTGTTCAGGTAATTTCATAATCCCTTCAATGGCATGGCGTTCCTGGGGGCTTAGAGCAGAGGCGGTGCTGGTAGATGTGAAGTTAAAAGAAGAAAAAAATAAAGCACAAGCGGCTGTACATAACAAAAGATTCTTATGCATAAAGATGTTCCTTAAGATATTTTCTTTGTTTTGCTAAAAATGAACCACTTTTTGACACATTACGGTTTTTTGTAATGTAGTTAAGCAGCACTGTTTTCATCTCAGCGCTGCTTATGCGTCAAAATAGAGAGCTAAGATTTCTAAAAGCGATAACGCATTCCTCCGGAAAAATTAATTCCAGAGAACCCAGCTTTTTGAAGTTTATGTTGGTAATTAACGTCAGCATGAAGTGCGATATTTTTAGAAAGCTGCGCGTTAATGCCAAGCCCACCTTCAAGGGAAGAACCCATAGAATCGAGATGGAAAGATTCCATAACATGGATAGCACGCTTCTCACCAAAAGCTTTGATGACATTCAATTTACCATAAAAAGAAAGAACACGATCTTTTTCAATAGGAAGTATTGTTTTTGTTAAACGCCCTCCAATACGGACCAACCATTGATGAGGGGTCTTTATATTAACTTGGAAGCCATCAATATCTGAAAGAGTGCCAAAGGCAATATGTTGATAAATAAGTTGTGCTTGTGGTTCAAAGGACACCCCTTCAACACCAGTTGCTAGTTTTTGTCCAACGGTAGCTGATATATTTAATGTATCCGTATTGTTTAATTCTGTGGTGTTGCCGATAAGGGCTGTTGTAATATGTCCGTTTAAAATGCCGTAGGAGAAAAGTGCATTAATATAGAGACCATTGTCATGGTGGAGATTCCCATATGCCGTAAAGGACCATTTATCTAGTATGCTTTTGTCAGAACCTTCCATATCCTTTGGCGTAAAAGCGAGCTTTCCATATGTGCCTAAAAGACCAAGATTCGCGGTTATATTTTGATTTTCTAACGTTGTTAATGTCATGCCTGTTTGTATAGCAGCATAGTGAACATTAGCACCATAACCATATTCCAATGGACTACGGCTGGAAGATAACGTCATCTTGTTGCCATAAGTCGATAAAAATATCCCTTTTTGTTTATGACCTTCTAATCCAAAAACTGTTGAGTGCATATTATCTAACAGTGTATTTTGATTGTTTATATCAGCCAAGCCAGAGGAGAATACTGCATTATGCATAACCAAATAGCTTGCCATTTGAGGAACAAGAGCTTTGATTTTTCCTTCATCATCAAGAGTCGCATTTTGTAGACGGAAATCCCAAAACTCTTCACTTTCTTGCAAGAGACTTTGCTGTTTGTCAGCTCTCCCACGGTTGGATGTTGGTCCATAGCCATTTAATACATATTTATAGGGCAATCCATCCATTGTAGTGTAGCCATTTGCCAGCATGAAGGCGGCTTCCTCTGCTTTTCCAGACACCTGAACAAGTGAGAGACCACGCGCATTCAAAGGAATTGAAACTTCATCATCATCGAATGGTTCTGCACGCTTTGAAAGATTGTTGAAATAGATCGTTGTGGTGCCTGAGACATTACCATGAACGAGAACACGGTCAGTTTTTTGTTGTTCTTTTATAAGACCATTACTCCATTCGGTATTAAAGTAAATCCTTGCGTTGCCCAATGCATTGTAAACCGTTGTTGCATCGAAGCTTCTGTTTTGCTCTGCTTTTGCAGCTTCAGCTGTTGGCTGTTTTCCCACATGCAAGGTTTGATACTGATTGTCTGCTAGTTTATGCGGCGCATTAAATATAATAGAGCTATTATTAAGGTTCAATACTGAGACAATAGACTGTGCACGTTGTTTAATATCAGTGAGCAAGTATCCTTTAGAGCTGTCAAATTCTTTGTCTACTTCAAATTGACTAATCTTTAGGGACCACTTGCTGTTATTGTTGAGAGTAAAAATCGTTGTATTTTGAGGTAAAGTCTTTGCTCGTCCTTCTATAATCGAATTGTCAGCGCTTAATATAAAAGTGCGAGGATCGATATCTTTTGAGTTTTCTGGGATTTTATTTTTTAATAATATATCAGAACGAATTTCTGAACTTTTAAGTTCTACCTCAGCAACAGATTTTGCATAATCTGGTCCTAGAATACCAATACCATTTTCAACAAGAAGTTTTGTGTTGGTAAGAATTGCTTTATTGATAACTTTTTCGCCCTCTTTTACTTGGGAACTTGGGATGTAATCAAAAAGGATACCACGACTTTTGTGATGTCCGGAAACATTTATGATTGAATCTTCAATATGGATGATGCCGTTTGAAATTTCTAAACCACGAGAATTTGATTTTCCTACAGTTTTTTTAGCATGAATACGTCCACCTGTTGTTGCGGTAAATAAATTTGAGTCTGAACGCATTGTTGAATTTGTAATGGTGATAAAGGCTTTGTCATCAGCAACCACTGTTGTATATGCGCTGCGGATAAAAACGTTATTAAAGGTTTTTTCTTCTCCTGCTTTATCCGCACGAGCCATAACCATTGTAGGAGCTGATGTATTTGCATAAGTTGAACCGAAATGAGAAAAAATCAAAGTTCCAGCAATTGTACATAACAAAAAATTTTTCTTATAAATATATTTCTTACACATAGATATGCCTTTAGTATTTGGTATGCTTTGATGCTTACTTCATTCCCCTGATGGCGCAAGTACCCAGACAGTTTCTATATCATTATGTTTTTATTGTAAACAACAAAACGAAATATTGCGTCTTGTTCTTTATCGTTTAAAAAATGATTTTAGAAGAGTTTTTAAAATAGAAATTGCAGTGAGCAACTATGAATTGCAGAAAAGCTAGATTGATCAGTATTCCGTTTAAAAGTGTTAAGAAACAAAATATTTTGCAAGGATGTTTGTTGCTTAAGGCTGTTGTTATGAAAACTCTACAAAGTTTTTGGAGAAGCTGTTGTTGTGCGCTTACAAAAAGCTTTTAATTGATTTTCTTACACAGAGAATTATTTATTACGTGTTTTAAAATACAAAAATTTTATTAAAAGCATTTGATTTTTATAAATCAAAAAGGCAGCTCTCTTGAGAATTCAGTATTCATTTAGAGATAACAGATTTTGTTACATTTGGTTTGAGTGAGATTAATTGGCTCAAGAAAGGTGGTAGAAAGAATAGTTGTTAACGGTTCTTTCCGATAGATTGTAAAAAGGCAGTACATTTGCACTGCCTTTTATTAAAATGAATAGAATATAAATTGTTTTTTGCGTTTTCTTAAAACTGATAGCGTATTCCGCCTGAAAAGCTTGCTCCGGATATACCAGTTTTTTGAAGCTTATATTGATAGTTAACATCAGCATAAAGTGCGATATTTTGTGATAATTGTGCATTTACACCAAGTCCACCTTCAACAGACGCTCCTATAGAATCAAGGTGGAATGGTTCACCAATCTGTATCGTACCATTGTTAGAAAAAGCTTTAACAACGTTTAGTTTACCATAGAAAGAAAGAATACCGCCGTTTTCAATAGAAGGCTTCGTTTGCGTTAAGCGTCCACCAACACGCACTAAGTATTGATAAGGATTTCCCATATCCACATCAAAGCCATCGACATCTGAGAGTGTGCCAAGCATGAGGCGTTGATAAACAAGTTGTGCTTGTGGTTCAAAGACCAATCCTTTCCTACTGGTTTCGAACTTTTGTCCAATGGTTGCTGATGCACTGAATGTATCAGCATTTTTCAACTCTGCAGTCTTTCCTATGAGAGCTGTGGTGATATCTCCCTTGAGCATTCCATAGGAGAAGAGTGCATGGATGTATATCCCATTATTATGGCGCAGCCCACTATATGCAGTAATTGACCATTTATTGAGTGTACTCTTGTCAGCACCTTCCATGTCTTTAGGGGTGAAAGCTAATTTCCCATATGTTCCTAAAAGACCGAAATTGGCGGTCATGTTTTGGTCTTCTAGAGTTGCTAATCTAATGCCTGCCTGTAAAGCTGCATAGTGAATATCGGCACCATAGCCATATTGTAATGGCGTACGGTGAGAGGATAATGTCATCTTATTTCCATAAGTCGAGAAGAAGACTCCTTTGTTTTTATGATCTTTTGTCTCAAAGGTGTTTTCCTGCATCGAGTTGAGTAAAGTGTTTTGATTGTTTATATCAGCCAGTCCAGCTGAGAATAGTGCGTTAGGCATGGACAAATAGCTTGCCACTTGAGGAACGAGAGCTCTGATCTTTCCTTCATTATCGAGAGTCGCATTTTGCAAGCGAAAATCCCAGAAATTCTGATTTTTTTCCAAGATGTTTTGTGCGTTGTTTGCTTGTCCAAGGGATGATGAACCGGTATTTTGCGCTTCTTTCTCTTTTGGTGAAACACCTTCAATCATTGTTCCTGATGCTGATATCGTGTAGATTGTGTAGTCTTTGAGGGTATTTTCTTTTGATTCTTGTGATATTCCGCTAAAATGACTTTGTGTGCTATCGGCTGTCCCATGGCTGGATGTTGGACCATAGGCTTTGAGTATATATTTATAGGGCAATCCCCCCATTGTGGTGTAGCCGTGTGCAAGTTTGAAGGAACCTTCATTTGCATTTCCAGAAACTTGAATGAGTGAAAGACCACGCATATTTGAGGAAACAGAATCTTCAGCTTTTAATATCTCACCTTTCGCAAGGTTCTTGATATGGACTGTTGTGCTGCCTGATACATCACCATGTATAAGGAGGCGGTCAGCTTTTTGCTGTTCTTTTACTAGACCATCACTCCATTCAATATTAAAATAAATTTTTGCATCGCCTGTGGCATTGTAAACTGTATTATAAGTGCTTTCTATATCGGGGATTGTACTTCCCTCAGGTCTACGAACCTCAGCTGTTCGCCCTACATACAAGGTATGATAATGATCTTTTTCCCGCCCTTGTGGTGTCTTAAATATGATAGAACTATTATTAAGATTCAGTACTGAAACGGTAGAAAGGGCTCGTTGTTTAATATCACTGAGCTCATAGTTAAACACATTAAAGTCAGTATCGACTTCCTCTTGAGAGGTCTTTAAGTACCATTTGCTCTTGTTATTCAGAGTCAAAACCGTTGTATTGACTTTTAAAGTTCTTGCTCGTCCCTCTATTGTTGAATTATCAGCGGTTAATGCTAAAGTTACAGGAAGAGTATCGTTGTCATAATATTTACGTTTCGTTTTATTTCTCAATAATACGTCAGATCGAATTTCTGAGTCTTTAAGTTGAACTTCAGCAACGGCTCTTGAGCAGTAGGGACCAAGAATACCGGTACCGTTTTTCACAAGAAGTTTTGTATTGCTAAGAACAACCTTATTGACAACTTTTTCTCCACTTTTCAGTGAAGAATCTTTTGTTTCATAAAAAACGATACCACCGGCACCTCCTCGTTGGACGGTTATGGTTGAATCTTCAACGTTGATTATACCATTCTTTGTTTCTAAACCTTTGTATACTGTATTTGCTTTAATTTCTTTAGCATGAATGCGTCCACCTTCTGATACAGAAAGTGCAGACATTTCCGTGTGTATTGTTGATTTTACAATTGTGATAGCTGCTTTATCATGCGCTAATATTCCAGGTCCTTTATCGCGGACAAGAACATTATTTAAAGTCTTTTCTTCTCCCTTATTTAATTCAATCTTTCCCAAAATTCCAGGAGTTTCAGGAGCTGATGTATTTGCATAAGTTGAACCGAAATGAGAAAAAATCAAAGTTCCAGCAATTGTACATAACAAAAAATTTTTCTTATAAATATATTTCTTACACATAGATATGCCTTTAGTATTTGGTATGCTTTGATGCTTACTTCATTCCCCTGATGGCGCAAGTACCCAGACAGTTTCTATATCATTATGTTTTTATTGTAAATAACAAAACGAATTATATTGATGGTGTTCTCTATGATTTGAAGTTTTGCTTCAGAAAAACTTTTTTCATGATCATAAAAAGTCGAGAAAAGTGGATTTCATAAAACCTAGCTTGGTTAAGCTTATGCTAAAAGCACTATGAAGTATGATATTTAAAAATTGTCTATTAAAGATAATCGCTATAAAAGCTCTATAGCGTTGAGATGTATTATTTGATGCATTCACCAAAACGATCAGCAAATTTTTTCTGCTATAAGAAGAAGAGATGAGGGGGCTATTCACAGGCTTTCTTTAAAGATAAGGGTACCAAAGTCCATTTTTCTAAGGAAGCACAGCCCATTTCGCGACGGTGTTCATGAATGCTATAACGCTAAAGCCATAGAATCCCATCATATTTACGCTTACGAAGGAGCAAGCCGATACCTTTACGCTTAATAAAAGAGCAAGCCCGTCACACATTTTGCTAGCTCCCAATATTTGTGATAAGCCCTTGGCACTTGAGACAGTTCATGAGAGGAATTCTCAGGCTTTTCTTATATAACTTTTCTCCACACGCCAGCCCTGCTTGTAATGTGTAAGTGAATGATTTTGATTAGTTCAACATGGAACAGATTTTAAATGAGAGAAATTTACGATATTCAAGATTTTAATTCAATAGGAATAACGATAAATTATCATTATAAATCAATATTTTGAATATTTCATTTAAAACATCTTTTATTGATATAAAAAGAACTTTATTGAGTGATTTCATTTTATAAATGAAAAAATTAGCTTTCTTGAGCATTTTGTATATGAAAGATAAAGCGCTTGTTGTTAGATTTTCTTTTCATGCATTAATTTTCTCAAAACTGTTTGTTTAGAAGAACCAGCAATGGAAGTGTAAATAAATCTTTATAGATAGCGACAACACATCGTAAAGAAAGAAATTATTTTATTGCTATAATAGATTGTAAATAAAAAAAATACAGTCCGTTTTTTTGTTAATAGTAAACGGATTAATATGCTTATTTTTTTATAATTTTTATATTAAAATTGGTAGCGTATTCTATCAGAAAAACTTGTCTCGGCTACACGTCTTTTAAAAATTTTTGATAGTTTACATCAATATAGAGAGTTAAATTGTGAGATAATTGTGTATTGTGCTAAACGCACCTTTAACGGCAGAATCTATCGGATTAAGGTGAAAATGAATACCAATCTGTTTAGTATCATTAATATCAAAGTTTTTTAAGGAAGTTCACTTTCTCATACAAGGATGGGGTACGATCTTCTACGGTCCTAACAATAGTTTTTGTTAGATACCTACCTATCCGGACTAACTGGGGAGACTGTCTGATTTAATTTTAAGATTATCAATATGTTAAAAGGCGTTAAAAATCAATTCCTTAGTACACAAATTATGTTTGTGCTTCAAAAGGTTAGTTCTCTGATTATTTTTTGCAAATTTTTGACAAATGATTGTTGAGGCAATTAACATTTTTACAGCATAACTTTAATAGTATTTTTATAGAAGTTTTAGAGATATTTGCTGTCCAGATATCATAAGGGAAGAGTGTAGCCATATGAAAACACTGTTATGCTCTTATATTATAAGCTATGATTGATTATTTATCCGGTATGTTTTTTTTCATTTTCTATATCCTTTGGAATGAATGAGAGTGGCTGTAGGTTTCCTATCTGTTTTAAATGTGCAGTGGTTAACTTTTCATTTTTCTAATATCATCTTTGCTTGGACAGCTCCATGGTGCATATTAGCACCATATCTACCTTCAAAGAGGAGCATAATTGAACGGTAAAGTTGTTGTACTTCCATAAGTGAAAAAGCAAGAAATCTTCTATTTTTTAAGATTTATTCTTAATGCTATTATCTTTATATTATCTAAAAATACACTTTGCTTAGCTTTATGGGCAAATTCGATGATGAATAGCTGCGCAATCCGTGTGAAGAGGAGGAAAAGTGTATTTAAGTAGAAAAGAAAACACTTCAGGAAAAAATCGATTTCATGTACGAAAAGGCAGCATACTTTGTGACATATTCTAGATAAAAATACCTTATCTTTTATCTTGATAAAATGGTATAATATGCTGATTTATAATGATAATTTAGCGTTGATTTCATTGAGTTAGAGTTCTGAATAACGTAAGATTCTCTCATTTGAAACCTGTTTGTCTTAAATCAAGAAAAACCATTCTCTTGCACACCACAAGCGGGGCTGGCGTGTGGGTAAAAAATGTATAAGAAAGGACTAAAAATGGCTCTTATGAATCGTCTCAAGAGCCAAGGGCTTTAGCAACACCCACGAGCTGGAAAATATAATGATGGTGCCGGATTGCTCTTTCACAAACGTAAAGATGGGGGTACTCAATGCTTTATCGTTATACCATTCATATACCATTCATGGGCGCTGTCGCTAAATGGACTTGGGTGCCTTGAGAGATGTCTCTTTAAAACAAGCTCGTGAATTGGCACCCCTCCCAATAGCACTCTGTTCTTCGTGATGGTCATGATCCCATTAAAGAACGTGAGAAACGAAAACGTGAGGCAATGCGTAATCTCCATTATTTAAAAGACATTGCCTTAGATGCTTTTGAAAGTTGTAAAGCTGAATTAAAAAATGATGGTAAAGATGGAAACTGTTTTCACCTTTAAAACTCCATATTCTCCCTAAATTAGGCTGTTTGCCTATTTCAGAGATTACACAAACAGAAATAGGCAATACCCTCGCTCCCATCTGTCATACAAAAGCTGGAGCTGCTAATACAGCACTGATGCGTCTCAAACTTTGTTTTAAACAGCTGCGGCGTTGGGCGTGGATGTTGATTTTACAGGCAGTAGAAAAAGCAAGGGCTCTCTTAAGGAGGGATAGTGTAGTGTTATTAGAACTTATAAAGCGAAAAGGCAGCATATTGTTGCTGCCTTTTTTGTTGATGCATAGAAAAGAAATACGCTGTTTTGACAGTTTTGTTTTAAAACTGATAGCGTATGCCACCTGAAAAGCTTGCACCACTTATACCCGTTTTCTGAAGCTTTTGTTGATAACTTACATCACCATGAAGGGAGAAATTGTGAGACAGTTGCGCATTGATGCCAACGCCGCCTTCAATTGCAGGTCCCATAGGATCAAGGTCAAAGTTTCTACCAATATGAATGGTACC
>NZ_JBHIRP010000011.1:0-69476 GCF_042197245.1 Bartonella sp. AA18HLJMS
TGTGGAACAACAGCTCTAATTTGGAGATTAGACTGAACATCAAGCGGTATAGAGAGATTAGATGAAGGATCTAAAGGTTCAGAGGACTGAGAAGGCTTTGGTTCAACAGGGACAGAAGGAAGAACAACAGAATCTGTAGAAGAAGGTGATACCGGAACAGAGGGCGGTAATAGAAGCTCCATGAAATGATTATTAGATAGAATTTTCTAGGCAAGAAACTAAAGTGTGGAAGGCTGCTCGTAGGAAACTTTGCTCTTTAGAGGGGGAAATCAAAAAATTTTTTATTTAGGAAAATAGTGTTGAATTCCCTTCTTCTGATCGTAGGAATAAATCGTTGTTTTAATGATGATATCAGCTATTTTTTGCCAAATTTTTAAGAAAAATGCTTTTGTGGAAGTATGTAGCCTATATAGATGTTTATAAGGAGATGGGGGGGGCGGTCTTGAGGGTGATGTTTTTATTCTTGTATGGGGGTAGCAATGTTAAAAGGTCAAAAAACATGTTTAAGGTATTTTCTTGTCTAAAGGGGGGAGAAAAGGAAGAGGGAAGATTTAATGATTACGAAGATTTTAGGAGATTTTTGGGGGGAGATTAGGGAGATAGGATTTCTGAGAGCTCTGGAGATGCAAGGGGATAAGATTTCTGGAGTATTGTGTGGGCATTTTTTATCGGCGATGATTGCGTTTGTTGGTGTAATTTAATCAGTGATATTGATTATACCACATTCACCATTTTCGCTACCGAAGGAGAGGTTTTGCCCTGCTTGATCCCAGTTAAGTGCTGAGATAGCACTTTTCCCATAACCTTTTAGAAGGACTTCTTTTCCATCATGGAATTGTGCCGCTAAAATCATTCCATCATTGAAGCCTATTGCTACAATTTCTTTGTTTGGGTGGCATGAAACGGTGCTAACAAGCGCATTTGCTCGTGTGCCTAGTTCTAGAGGTGTTTTTCCCATGGGGCCATCTTTTGTATGAAAGGGCCAAACAATTGCGGCAGAGGCACCTGATGTTGCTAGCCATTTTCCTTTTGCGCTCCAAGACCAGCTTTTAACTTTGCTTGGGTAGCCACTCATCCGTAAATGTTGATTATCAGTGAGACGCCAACCGTGTAAGGCGTTTTCTTGCATGGTGGAAATGACATAGCGGTTGTCTGGTGAAAAGGTGACACCACAATGAGCTCCTTTCCATACTAATGTGGTGGGAGATATTTGCGTTGATAACCAATGAAGAGTCACACCATTGTAATGGGCAACGGCAAGTCGCAAACCTTTTGGGGCAAAAGCAAGGCCTTCCACACTGCGTTCATGTGTGAGCTCTTGTCGTTCTTTTCCAATATGCGCAAATGCGAGGCGTGAGGAGGAAAAAGCAAAAGCTTTTTGTGGACCAAAAGCAACGTTGTTTATCCATTTGCGTTCTTTTTGGCTTAACACTTCCGTGTGATCTGCTACGGTTGTTTGACAGACTTTTCCATCTTCTCCACCGGTGATGATCGCGGTATTGTCATGGGAAAAATGGCTTGAAATTATTCCTTGGTGAACTTCAACGATTTGTGGGGTTGGATTAAAAAAAACAATGAAACCTTCTACGGAAACAAAGGCTGGTTTATTGCCTATAAAACCGCAGGAAAGGCAGTAACTTTTGAGATCATAATGGGTAATGTTTGGCATTATCACTCACTTATGCGCAATTTTCAAAACCAGTTTTTAATTTTTCAGCATCAAGAGAGCGTCCTATAAAGACAAGGCGGCTTTCTCGTTTTTCATCTTCACGCCATGGGCGTTGATGTTGTCCTTCAAGAAGCATATGTATCCCTTGAATGACGTAACGATCATCGTCTCCTTGAAAGGCGATAATGCCTTTAAGACGCAAGATATCAGGTCCTTGTTGCTGTGTAACCTGCTGGATCCAAGGGAAAAACTTTTCTGGTTGCAGAGCATCTGTTTTTAAACTTACAGAAGTGATGGTAATATCATGAATGGTGGATGCGTGATGATGGTCATGATGACAATCGGGACCGCACACATGGTTGGCATGTTGGTGTGTATGTTCGTGATCGAGAAAATGAGGTTCATGATCGAGAGTCTGTTGGAGATCAAAAAAACCACGATTAAGGAGTGTCTCAAGAGGGATATTGGTGCGCTGTGTTGTATAGAGTATAGCGCGAGGATTAATGGCCAGAATAAGGGATTCAGCATGGCTGCGTTCTTGTTGGGTGACAAGATCAATCTTATTTAAAAGAATAATATCCGCGAAGGCAATTTGGTCTTCAGCTTCACGACTTGTTTTTAATTGAGAGGGAAAATGCTTTGCATCAACGACTGCTATGACACTGTCGAGAGCTGTTTTTTCATGGATAGTATCATCCATGAAAAAGGTCTGTGCTACGGGAACGGGATCAGCAAGCCCTGTCGTTTCTATAATGATCGCATCAAATCGATGAGAACGTTGCATCAGGCTTTCTAAAATGCGAATGAGATCACCACGTACGGTGCAGCAAACACAGCCATTATTCATTTCATAAATTTCTTCGTCTGATTCAATAATCAGGTCATTATCAATACCAATTTCACCAAATTCATTGACAATGACGGCATAACGTTTGCCATGATTTTCACTGAGAATGCGGTTGAGAAGGGTGGTTTTTCCAGCACCAAGATAGCCTGTGAGAACCGTAACGGGAAGTTTTTTTTGGGGTATCGTTTCCATGGAGAGACCTTTTATTGTTCTTTATTGCCATGTGTTTATGTTAAATCGATTGATATCATCAAGTAAATCACGAAGCTGAGACAGAACATGAGAAAAGATTGCTTCACCGGCTTGTGGTGTTGCTTTGCTTGCATTTCCTGCCGCACCTTGCGTATTTAGATCTTTCATTGTCCAACCAAAGGCATGAGGACCATAAGCGCGTAAATACCGATAATTGGCAATCATATCCGCTTGTTTATTATGAAAATTTTCTGCCTTTTCCATATGGACTTTTTCTGGTGCTAAATAGAGCATGAGAGAGGTTTCGATAAAGCCTCCATGGATATCAAGATGTTGTTGAGATGGCTCCATGAGACCTTGTGGTAAACCAAAACGGCTCCAGCTTGTTGCTACAGCGAGCATGGAAAGGCGCTTTCGTAATTCGGTGATAACAATGCTCATTAAAGGTGAATTTCCTCCGTGAGCATTGAGAAGAAGAAGACGGTTGATCCCTTTGTGGTAACAGTTTTCACCAATCTTTATCCATCGCTTAATCGCATCAGAAAAGGTAAGGGTTTGCGTGCCTGTAACATCCATATGTTCTATAGAATAGCCAATCTTTTCAACCGGTAAAAGTGCGATATGAAACTGCTCTTTTGTTTGTAAAGTGAGGGCTTTTGCAAAAGCTTCAGCAATAATCCAGTCGGTTTCGAAAGGAAGGTGCTCTCCGTGATATTCATGTGCACCCAAAGGTAAAAGAGCGAGAAAAGGTGGGTTAGATACCATAAATTAATGCCCAAAAGAGAAGTCAAAAGAGACAAAGTGATCAAAGGTGCTGTCACTATTTAATCTATCTATAAGAGAAACGCAAATAGGCGTCTTTTTACATCACATATGGATGCATAAAAATGAGAGCTTTGTTAAAAATAGAGAAGCTTTTATTGAGCAAAGCCACCGCAATTTTTCTGTAATATTAGGCAATCTTTCTCAAGATAGTTGTCTTTTATAATTATTTCTGATGTATATTATCATTTTTAATAATTATATATTAAATACTTCACAATAAATAATGAAAAAATTATTTTTCATTATTTATTAAATATGTAATTTTTTCTGTAAATTACATATTATTCTTTTATTATGGAGCGAGGATGATCAAAGTATTTCTACTATTGCAATAGTACAGACTTTTGTTGCAATCAGGAACTCTATTCAATTATCTGTATATTACAAAAGAATAGAAATGTTTGTTGATTGATTTTATTTTGGATAGTGTCTTAACAGATTTTAGTGTTCATGAGAAAAAATAAATATAAAGGGAAGAATTCACGTAAGATGGATTTGTAATCTCATAGAGCAGTTTATAAGATGATTCAGTAAGAAACACCGTTGGATACAAGAAACACCATTGGATACATGATAAACAGAACGCCATTGTGTTGCAGATTGACGCTTTTGTTTTAAAGAAACATTTCTCAAGGTATCCAAGCCTATTTTGCAACGGCGCCCGTGAATGGTATAACGGTAAAGCCTTATAATATAAAATCTATAGTGTTCCAGCATCTTTACACTTTTAAAGTAAAAAGGGGCACCATCATTCACTTTGCTAGTTTTCAATACTGTGTTAACAGCGCTTGATAGTTAAGATACCTCATAAGTGATATTTTCCTTTCTTCAAGTGTGTTTACACACACACCGATCTCGTTTGTGATTTGCAAGTGAAGAATTTTGATTGATTCAATATAAACAGAGTTAAAATTAAGAGAGTTTTATAATCGTCAGCTTTCTCATTCAACATGCAAAACAATAAATTATTATTATAGATTAATATTTTGCGATTAAAGTGATCGGTTGATGAATTTATCATTCAATATCAGTTTTCATGGCGTTATTTTTTCAATGTGCTTACTTAAGTTGGTATTTTAAAAATGCAATTTTTTAGTAAGTTTCTCTATTCCTTTTCTTTCAAGAATTTGATTAATTCTTTATTATTTATTTTGCACAAATTGAAGAAAGTTATGTGAATATTGCTAAAAATTTCGTTCAAAGAGAATTATTTGTTACTAATATAGAGTAAATATAATTACTTAAAATATAAATATGGTTGTGATCTACAATATTGACGAAAAATATGGAATAACTTTTATGAAAATTAAGAAAGAAAGTTTTTTCAGTATTTTGGGGATCATCTCATTTTTCATGACTCTCTTTTTATCTGGTTTTAGGTAGTTTGTTGGTGTTCTAGTATTGCTTATAATTTTTTTGTAAATCTGATAGATTTACTTATTTTATGCGTTTGTTTTATTAGGTTTGAAAGTCAATATTTTGTGTTCTTTATGCTGTATGGGATAAAGGGGGCTGAATTACCTTTTTTAAGATGCTATGCAGTATTTTTTTTTTATATATCAGTAAAAGTTGAGAATCATTTTATTAACGTCTCTTCCATTTGAAGATAGAGATCTTAATTGTTTTTTTACACTTTATACCTGTTTTATAGAAAAATAGTACACTATTTAAATTTGTTTTATTAGGATAGATTTGTTTTAGATCAAGTTTTTATTTGATACCAATTTTATTTTTCAATATTACTGATGAGTGATATAATAAAAATCCATTAAGTGCTATTTCATTTTTATATTTATTGAAATAATAGACAATCATATATCATTATACTGGCATTTTTAAATTTTATAGTTCTTTAAAATTAATTGCATTTTAAATTATTTATAAAATCTCTATTATATAATTTTTTAAATGAATTTGTTTCGTAATATTTCTTATAATAAGAAATTTAATAAATTATTATTATTTTTAATTATAGCAATAAAAATGACAAAATATTACTGTTGGTATCTTGAGTTATTATGGCGTAAAAGGAATAAATTATTTTTATCATTTATTGTTTTTTATATTTACATGTAATACACAATGTGTTATATTATAATAACAAAATTACATATAATATTTTATTATGTGCAATTATATAAATGATTAAATATAACTTTTGGTTTTTATATATGTGAATATTCTTTCATTTTTTCAGTGAAGAAAAAGAGGAGCAAAGAAAGCTATGTTTAAAATATTTAAAAATCGTGTATGTTCATTTACTTTTACACTATTTATTCTTTTTTTTATACAAACTATAGAGGGAAATGCAAGTTTTGTAAAAAATAAAGTTCAAGAGAGAATGGCAATTACTATTCCTACACTAGAAAAAAATGTAGCTATTAAAGCTGTGGATAGAGTTGTTATTCAAGGCGTTGAGGAACAAGATGTTATTGCTTTAGGGAAACCTGAAAAAGCTGCTGCCTTTTCAGGTTCAGCCTTTTGGGGGGGAATAAGTATTTTATCACTTCTTGCTTCTTTATGTATTGGGGATGTATTAGGTACTGTTGTAACTCTTTTTGCAATATTTAGTACACTTTAGTAGGAAGCTCATCAACAGAGTCGAGGATTTTTTTGTTCACTTCATTATTTTTAAATAATAAATATTTTATTATTTATACTATACTAGATAATAAAATCACTACTCTTAATACTAAATGTAGCTTTTATTAACATTATTAAAGTTCAAGATCCTACATTTATGTTGTTTTTTACAAATTAGCGTAACCTGATTTTTTTTTACAGTTTATGATTATTTTCTAGTAATAAGGCTAGTATACTTACTATCTTTATCAGTCTTTTAATATTGTCTACCTTTTCTCATATGAAGATTATTCATCAAAGGTATATTTTATCCTTTTTAAATTTTTTTATCTTTCATAAGGGGATAAAATAAAAAATATCCCTATATCCATGGCTCTCATGCAATAAGAAAAATGAGAAATTATTATTTATCATTTTAAATTTGTTTATGTTAAATCCATCAGAAGTATTTTTTACGTATAACAAGTTGCGTTCGTGTATGGATAAAATTATTAAAAAAAGACTAAAAATTCTTCTCATTAATTATCTCTAAGGTTCAAGGACTGTTGTAGTATTGGAAAATAAATGATGGTGCTGGTTTGTATCTTCATAGAGTAAAGATAGTGATACACAATGAATCTTATGTCATCTCATGGAGTGGTTTATATTGTCGCATTTACGGGACATATTGTGAGAGGGAAGTGGTGATGTGCATCGTTGGAAAATGCTTTTATTAAAACATAAACCTGTATTTGCGATAGAAGTGTATTCTGGGTTATTCTGTTGCCTAAGGGAAGGATACTGTTAAGTAAGGTAATTCAGGAGTATTTATAGCTTAGTGGAAGAAGGGCAATGAAGTAAAAGGTCTTGTTTAGCACGAAGACGTGCAATCCATTGATCTTCACGAATAGCAGTATTATGTACTGTAATGAGTTCGTTTTTTTTAATTGCAGCTGTTACTGTTGCTTTTTCTAAAAGACCACAAGGAATGGCGTGGTGAGCGCGTGCTTCTGCGATGTTCATTATCCAAGCACGATAAGTATAAAGACCGATAAAGTCTAGCTGATCACCTGGATGTAAATCTTTTTTAGCAACAGCACAGACTTCTACTACGGGATGGCTAAGAGGGACCATATCTTTTTTGCCATAAAGCATAATACGTGCGCAGGTGAGGGGAACTTCCATTGCTGTTAAATGATAGGGGCGATGAAAGGTGAAGTAAGGTCCCTGGCCAATTTTTAAATCTTCCATACGTTCGCGTAAACGTGGGTGTGCTATTTCGGCAATGACAAAGACACCAGGTGAAACACCTTGACCTATTGAATAATCTACAACACCATATTGTTGTAAAATGCCTCCATCTTGTTTTGGAATAAGCACTTTGTTTAAATCTTGTAGCGCTGCTCGTGGTCCATGCATTCCTGGGCAATCGGGGAGAAGTCCGGTGGCATTGGCAATGGCTGCCATTTCAACCATCGTTTTGGAACCATCAATAAATTCAACCAACATGCGCACATTCATATTACGCCGGAATGCTTCTTCTTCGTAAGCGTCAGGTGTAGCATCAAAGCGCAGAGGATTATTTTTTCCTTTACCCGCTACAACAATCTTATGTCCAAGGGCTGAAACAAATTCTATGAGTTCCATACAAGAAGTAGGTTCATCGCCGGCACCAAGTGTATAAATGAGCCCTCGTTTTTCTGCTTCATGTTTGAGATAAGCGCCAATTGTAACATCTGCTTCAACATTCATCATGACAAGATGTTTGTTATTCTCAAGCGCTTTGATACCAATCTCTGCTCCTGCTTCGGGATAGCCTGTTGCATCAACGATAATATCAATTTGTTCATGGCGCAAAACAAGGTTAATATCATCTGTTGCTGCAATCAAACCCTTTTCAATGCTTTGGGTGAGAGCATAAGTATTTTCAACTTCACAGACATGTCCATCTTCGCCATAGGCTAGTGTAGCGGCATCAAAAATACGTGACGGTGTCCTCGTGGCTACAGCAGCGACTGTTATACCATCCATATGCGCAATACTTGATAATAAATCTGTGCCCATTTCACCACAACCAATCAGTCCAATACGGATGGGGGGATGGTTTTCTGCACGTTGTTTCAAATCATGCGCTAAACCTGTTAGGTTCACATTGCTTGCCATTCTTTTTTCCTATTTGAAAACTATTCTGTTAAAGAACTTTTCTCATTCATAAGGTGCATTTGTTTTTAAGACAATTAATCTTTTATTCTTGATGCTCTAATCAATGGATTTTATAAAAGCAAGAGGGGTGGTTTCTTTTATCAAATAAAATAGGAATAGCGTTATGCAGCAAAAAATAACAGTACAAGATGTCACCAGTTTTATTGGGAAAGAAGTGGGATTATCGGAGTGGCGTCTTGTTACACAGGATATGATTAATCAGTTTGCATGTGCTACAGATGATCATCAATGGATACACGTTGATGAGGAAAAGGCTAAAAAGACACCTTTTGGCGGCACGATTGCTCATGGTTTTTTAACATTATCGCTTTTGTCTACGCTCGCTTATGAAGCTCTTCCAGAGTTGGAAGGGAGCACAATGGGGATTAATTATGGTTTCGATAAAGTACGCTTCATGAGTCCTGTGAAAACAGGGGTACGGATACGTGCGCGTTTTGTGTTAGACGACGCAGAAATTCGTCCTTCTGGTCGAGTGGTTTTCCATTATGGGGTTACGGTGGAAATTGAAAAGTTAAAAAAACCAGCTCTTACAGCTCAATGGCTTATTGTTGCTGTTGTGGAAGAAAAACCTTCCAATATCTAGATTGCCTTCCAATATCTAGATTATTTGAGTGCTTTATTTTATAAAATTTTTATACAATTCTATTAGAAGTTTCTTCAATGATGATATTGAGAATAATCTATAGGATAATAGATATGGTGGAGCTATCATAGCGTTGATAGCCATAGCAGGTTGCTATCTTTCCTAGATCGTTTTGAAGAGGAGTTTCTTAATGTAGATAGTGCATTGCTTCACGCTTTTGTTTATAGCGTTCTTTAATGGGATCATACCCATCACGTAAAACAGAACGCTTCAAATGGAATATACTTGCGTTGCCAATTCACGGGTTTATTTTAAAGCAACATCTCTCAACGTTTGTCACGCCCATTTCGCAATGGCGCCTGTGAATAGTATAACGATAAAGCCATTGAGCACCCCTATCGTTATGCTTGTGAAGAAGAAAGCTGGCACCATCATATTATATGCTAGCCGCCAATGTTAAGACAGGTCTTGGCGCTTGAGATAATTCATAAGAGGCATGCCTTCCTTTCTTGTATGTTTTTACTCACACGGCTCTTCCTGCTTGTAACGTGCAAGCGAGAGGTTTTGGTTGATTCTATATGGAACAAATTGGGAATGAGAGGATCTTACGGTATTCAGAGTTCTCGTTCAATATGAATAACGCCATATTATCATTATAAATTCAATGTGTTATCTACGGTTTGGAGAGGTTGTGGTCAATGTCTTAATTTAAAGAGAGTCTCACATACTGTGAGATCTCTTATTTTATCCCCTTTTATATTCTTTTATATTAAAGCCATTAAAACTATTTTCTTTCATGTTACAAACGGATGGGGAGAGATAAAAACTGTTTAAGAAAAAAGTTTCTAATCTCTTATGAGTGTTTTCGATAGGCAAGGGTTGGTGCACTTGGAAAGTGGCAAAGGGGATGATGGTATTGGCATGTGAAATTCTAAGTCTTTTAATGTTTTGTTTTATCAAGTTTTTGTACGATTTTATCAGAAGTCCATTGGGTTGTAATATTAAGCACGATCAAAAGGATGATGACGATGGTCATGATGAAGGTATTGTAGCGTTGGTAGCCATAGCGGATTGCCATATCCCCTAAACCGCCTCCACCAAGATATCCAGCAAGTGAGGTGGCTCCTATAAGAGAAATGACCATGACTGTAAAACCTGTAATCAGGCTAGGGAGAGCTTCAGGAATAAGGACATGTCTGATAATTTGAAGACGACTTGCACCCATCGAGCGGATCGCTTCAATGAGACCGTTTTCAACGGTTTTAAAAGAGAGTTCCGCCATGCGTGCATAAAAAGGGATAGCTGAAATGGTCAGTATAAAAATTACAGCAGGCATTCCTATCCCTCTTCCTACAACGATACGCGTAACGGGAAGAAGATAAAATGCAAGAATGATAAAGGGAATGGCACGAATACTGTCAATGATCATGCTTAAAGGGCGATTGATGAGAGATGAGGAAAAAATCCCTCCGCGTGCTGTTGTGTGAAGAAGAAGACCAAGGGGAAGCCCTATAATAAATGCCATAACAGAAGCACTAAGTGTCATCAATATTGTATCAATAACAGCTTGGGGAAGTTCATGAGACAGAACATTAAACATAGCCTAAGACCTCACAATATCGTCCTTTTTTCGTTAACCATTGAACAGCTTTTTCTAAAGCTTCTTTATCTTCTCCAGGAAGAGCCAAGAAGAGTCTCCCGATGGTTTCATCTTGAACTGTATCAATGCCACCATGCAAAATACGTGCTTTTAAACCACTCTCATTTTCTAGAAGATGAAGAAAAGGCTGCTGGGCAATTTCACCGGCAATATTAATTTCAATGACAGCTTCTCGTCCGATTGGTTTGAGATTTTTCGCAAATTTTTCAGGAAGTTGCGGGGTTACAAGCTTGAGCATAGCTATGGTTGTATCGTCTTGCGGTGATGTAAAGATGTCTTTCACACGTCCTTCTTCTACAATATTCCCCTGATTAAGAACAACAACGCGATGCGCTATGGTGCGCACAACTTCCATTTCATGGGTGATGAGCACAATCGTGAGATTGAGGTGTTTATTAATATCAGCAAGGAGCTCTAGAATAGATTGTGTTGTTTCAGGGTCAAGAGCAGAGGTGGCTTCATCTGATAACAATATTTTAGGATTAGCAGCAAGAGCGCGTGCAATGCCAACGCGTTGTTTTTGTCCCCCGGACAATTGTGCTGGATAGCAATATTCTTTCCCAGATAACCCAACCAATTCAATCAGTTCAAGGGCACGTTTGTGGCGTTGTTTTTTACTTACACCACTTAATTTAAGTGGCAATGCAATGTTATCAAGAATATTTTGCGATGAGAGAAGATTGAAATGTTGAAAAATCATCCCAATTCGTTGACGGTAAGGCGCCCATTCTATCTCTGATAGATTAGAAATATCAACACCTTCAAAAAAAATGGACCCTGCATCAATCTTCTCTAACCCATTTAAACAGCGAATAAGTGTTGATTTTCCTGCTCCACTGCGCCCAATAATGCCAAGGATTTCACCAGCATGGATATTTAAAGAGAGATTATTAATTACCGGAACACCAGCCGTTTTGTTAAAACAACGGCTGATGTTTTTTAAGGAGATAAGAGTAGGTTTTTCCATTCACAATTACTCGGATATTTGGCACAATTACCAAGATGTTTGGGCGGTATTGCCAAAAATCTCTTTGATTTTTGCACGGATAAGATCGTTGTTGTAAGCGGCAACTAATTTTTTAACCCATGGCTCATCTTTTTCGCTTGTGCGTACAACGATGATATTATCATAAGGATTATTTTTTGCGCTCTCCCATGCGACTACATCTTTTTCGAAGTTTAATCCGGAAACAATAGCCCAGTTTGTGTTTATAATTGCAAGATCAAAATCGTCAATAGCTCGCCCTAACATACCGGCATCGAGCTCACGAATTTGCAGGTTTTTAGGATTTTCGATAATATCAAGTGGAGATGCAAGAATATTATGAGGATCTTTTAACTTAATGAGACCTAAAGAATTGAGAAGAAGTAAGGCTCTTCCACCATTAGATGGGTCGTTCGGAATACCAACATGTGCACCATCACGGAGATCTTTTAAGTCTTTTATTTTGTGTGAATAAACACCAATTGGAGCAATAAATGTATAGCCGACAATTGAAAGTTTATAGCCACGTTGTTTCATTTGTTCATTAAGATAAGGGGCGTGCTGAAAAGCATTCGCATCGATCTCTCCTGCGTTAACAGCATCATTAGGCAAAGCATAATCAGAAAAATAAACGAGTTCAATATCTAAACCGGCTTTTTTAGCCTGTTCAGCAGCAGTTTTCCAAATAATTGCATCCCGCCCTTCCATAATACCAAGTTTGATTTTTGTTTTGTCTGCGGCCATGGAAAAAGCAGTAGACAAAAAAAGTGCAAAGAGAGAGAGGAATAATCCTATAATCCGACTACGAGAAAAAAATTTTAATGTCATATGCTTTTAACTTTCTTTTTCGAGAAATTTTTTGAGCGAAGTTTCAATATACTCTGTATCTTTTTAGGCAGATTTAAAGTTATACAAGCTTTAGAGAATATTCAATCACTTTTATTTTTTAAAGAGTATTATTTTTCCTTCTATTTTAGTTGTTTTGGGGGCTGATCATCATTCATTCTCAGAAAATCTTTGAAATTTAGGCAATCAATTCTTTTATTGCAATCATTTGTTGAGGGAACCAATGCCCCTTTAAAAACTTCTGTAAGGGACAATTGGTTGAAGAACCGGACAATCAGATGATGCTTTAGCCGTAAATTCATGAAGAACATACTGCGCAATCAAGATCAAAAGGCCGTGTTTGTGTAGGCGATAAAGAGAAATTTTGTTGCAATGTTGTGGTTTTTTGGGGGGGGGGGAATAAAGGTTGCTGTTCATTGGATTTAAACGCGGCAAATTTTTGCAAAGGCGAATTTTTGCCCTTCATACGTTTTAAGAGAGGAAGAAAAATAATGTTAAGAAAGAAATTTTTATCAACAATGATGACTTTATGGACTTTAGGAGCGTCAGGGGTGGCTGTGACTGCTTTTCACGCACAAGCTGGAACCATTACAGGAACAGTTGCTCGTGTTGCATCAGGTCAGGTATCTTTACGCACAGGCCCTGCGACAGCTTATAAAGTTATCGCAATGGTTCCAATGGGAGCAAAAGTGCAAATTTATGGCTGCCTATCCAATAAAACTTGGTGTTCTCTTGGTTATCATGGAAAAGTTGGTTGGGCATCTGCACGTTACGTCAATGTTAACAATGTTCCTACCATTGCTTTTAAAAAGATGCCAGCAAAATCAAAATCCATGGTAAAATCGCCAAAAGAAAAAGTAAAACAGGCTGTTTCCGACTTTAAAGCTCTTCCGGCGATTCAAAAAACACGGAAAAATATGCAAAAACTATACAGAACAGATATGATTATCGATTCTACAGGTGTTAAAAAAAGGGATGAACGAACAATTTTAAATCCGTCGCAAAAAGCACAAGGCGTTTCTGTAAAGCACGTGAGTGCTTATAATCCCTCCTTTCCTGATAATGTCAATTACAAAAATTTTGAACGTAATGAAACGCGTTACCGTGTCGTGACCTATCCTGCTCGATAAGGGTAAAGTTAATTTCACAACCGGAATGACAAAAAGGATCAGCAGCATAAGCATTGTTTGCTTCATGCTGCTGATCCTATTGTACCGTAAAATGTCATTAAGGCGGCAATGCTTAACTTAAGGTGGCGAGGCATTCAAGGATATTCAAAGTAAAATTTGATAATACCTTGGATTACAGTTCTTTAGGATGGTGATATGAACCTTCAGCTGGGGAAGGTTATACTGAAGAGAAGCCGGACTTTTGACAGACCGGCTAGGGGTTCTTTGTCCTTTCGGACAGGGCGTTAATTTGCGGACTTAGGCTTTATCAAATTACGAGAAATGAGCAATTCAGCAATTTGAACGGCATTCAATGCCGCTCCTTTTCTTAAATTATCGGCGACAACCCAGAAAGCTAAACCATTTTCAACGGTGATATCTTCACGAACACGGCTAATAAAGGTATCATCTTCTCCGGTACCTTCATAAGGTGTGGTATAACCACCATCTTCGTGTTTATCGATAAGCTGACAGCCTGGTGCATCGCGGAGGAGCGCTTGTGCTTCAGATGCGCTTAGTGGTTTTTCAAATTCAACATGGACGGCTTCGGCATGACCGATAAAGACAGGGACCCGAACAGCAGTGGCTGTTAATTTAATTTTCGGATCGAGAATTTTCTTCGTCTCAACCGTCATTTTCCATTCTTCTTTTGTATAACCATCTTCCATGAAAACATCAATATGAGGAATGACATTAAAGGCAATGCGTTTAGTGAATTTTTTTGATGTAATTGGGTCTGCAACAAAAACTGCACGTGATTGTTCGAAAAGTTCGTCCATTCCTTCTTTACCAGCTCCAGAAACAGACTGATATGTAGAGACAACAACACGTTTAATGATTGCAGCATCATGGAGAGGTTTTAAAGCTAAGACCAGTTGAATTGTTGAACAATTAGGATTTGCTATAATATTACGCTTAGAAAAGGCATTTATAGCTTCGCCATTGACTTCAGGGACTATCAACGGAACATTGGCATCATAGCGCCACGTGGAGGAATTATCGATGACGACACAGCCGGCAGCAGCAATTTTAGGGGCGTATTCTTTGGAAATGCTCCCTCCCGCAGACATAAGACAAAAATCTGTGTCAGAAAAATCGTAAGTATCCAGTGCTTTTACTTTTAAAGTTTTATCTCCATAAGAAACTTCTTGTCCTAATGAGCGTCGTGATGCTAGAGGGACAATTTCATGCGCAGGAAAACCACGTTCTTCTAAAATTGTAAGCATTTCACGACCAACATTTCCGGTTGCGCCGACAATTGCAACTTTATAACTCATTTTCTATATACTCCTCATGTCTCTCCACGTTTATTCCCCGTGCTATACTCAGGAGAGAGTGAGTTGGTCAAGGAACATCATTAAATTATATTTTTGATTTTCAACAACTCAATTTTGTGCACACCAATCATCATCGTTAGCACAATAAATTGTTTTATTTCAAATGATACGTCTCTTTTAATCTTTCAGAATTGAAAAAATTGAATATTTTACGCTAAGCTATTATCTCTTTAGAAAACACTTTAATTAAGTGAATTTCTTATCTTCTGTCAATTGTTTACCTTCTCACTTTGTGAATTTTTTAAAGATGGTATTACGTATCGCTTTGGTGGAATCTTTTTATACTTTATCTGTTAATTGTTGAATTATTTGATTTTCTCCCTATGCCTTTAAAAGCGAAGCTTCCTATTACAGTCTGTAAACAGCTAGATTCTAGTGGCTTCCCATTTTTTACTTAAACTAAAGGCTCAACAAGCAGGCTTAAAAATATTTAAAAAGATATTGGGTATCTAAAAAACATTTGAATGTTTTAAGGAGGTATGCGTGCTTCATGCCCTCATACCTTAAATGATAGAATTTATGGCACAACAGGATAAACTTAAGTATCCATATATAGATAAATTCTTATGAAAGTTATAAATATAGTTTTTCGTGTCTATTTTTAATTTATATTTCTTATTTTTACTTTAATCCTGTTATGCTATAAAATATCATTATTTGGAGTATGGTGGTATAAGATCTTTGATTTTTCTCAATATATTTAAGTATTTTTTTAGTGTGTGGGAATATTTTTAGGCTTGTTTGGAGAGCCTTTTTTAAGTAACTCATATGAGTGGAAAGTCGTTGAACACCCCCATATTTACGTTTAATAAAAGAGCAAGTTAGCACCATCATCCATTTTTTCAGCACACAATGTCGTTACAGCTCTTGGTTTGTGAGACGATTCAATAAGAGGTATGCCTTTTTGTACGTTTTTACTCACACGCCAACTTTGCTTGTAATGTGCCAACAGTGATTTTGATTGATTCAATATAGAACACGTTTGAAATGAAAGAATTTTACGATATTCGGAACACTTATTCAATATCAATAACGTTAGATTATCATTATAAATCAATGCACTATTTCTAAGTTAAACTCGTTAGAATTCGGATTATTTACAAATCAGATTAGATTAAGCATTTTCATTCTCATGAAGTGTGGGGAGACAGTCACAATTCTTGTCAATATTATTAAGGACTTTGATTATCTTTGCAATGAACTTATGAAAATAAGGGGTTATTTTTTTCATCAGAAATCAACTGCAAAATTGCTCTTTGTTTTTTGCGGGTCAGTATTCTGAAATTTTTTAAAAGTAAATATTCTGCTTTGCTTGCTATTCTGTCATCACAATGATAGAGGTTCTCTTCTTTTTTTGCGCCATCAGCATAAAAGAAGGAAACGGGAACATCTAATATATGAGCAATTTCCTGTAAACGTCTTGCACTTACGCGATTTAAGCCTTTTTCATACTTTTGGATTTGTTGGAATGTTACGCCTAAATGACTTCCTAATTGTTTTTGAGAAAACCCCATGACGTTTCTTCTGAAGCGAATTTTTTTGCCTAAAGAAATATCGTAAAAATGTAGATTTTTGGCTTTCACTTGATGTCCCCACCGGTTGCGAGCGCCCTCGCATTGGTATTCCGGGGTCTGGCAACACATTGATTTATAATAATAAATCATCCTTTTTCAACTTGAATCATAACTCCGAATATAGTAAGATTTTCTCATCACAAACCCTCTCAGATTGAATCAATTAATATCACTTGCTTGCACGTCAAAAGCGGGGCTGGTGTGTGGGTAAAAATTGTACAAGAAAGGAGTAAAAATGGTTCTTATGAATCGTCTTAATGCAAGGGCTGTCGCAACATTGGGGGCTGGCAAATATAATGATGGTGCCGGCTTGCTTCTCCATAAGCGTAAAGATGGTGGTGCTCAATGGCTTTATCGTTATACCATTCATGGTCGGCGCCGCGAAATGGGCTTGGGTGCGTTGCGAAATGTTTCTTTAAAAAAAGCCCGTGAATTAGCAAATCAATGGCGTTCTGTTTTGCATGAGGGGCGTGATCCCATTAAAGAACGTGAGAAACAAAAGCGTGAGGCAATAAGTAATCTCCATTACCTAAAAGACATTGCCTTAGATGCTTTTGAAAGTCGTAAAGCTGAATTAAAAGGAGATGGCAAGGCTGGGAATTGGTTTCTACCTTTACAACTTTATATTCTCCCCAAATTAGGCTGTATTCCTATTTCAGAAATTACACAAACAGAGATACGCAATGTTCTTGCTCCCATTTGGCATGCAAAAGCTGCAACCGCAGAGAAAGCAATAAATCGTCTTAATATTTGTCTCAAACATGCTGCTGCTTTGGGGCTGGATGTTGATTTACAAGCAACGATAAAAGCACGGGCTCTCTTAGGGAAACAACGCCATAAAGCACAAAATTTACCAGCAATGGACTGGAAAGATGTTCCTGCCTTTTATCAGTCACTCTGCAAAACAACAACAATGACACAACTGGCTTTGCGTTTGCTTATTCTTACAGGCGTTCGTACACGTCCTTTGCGCTATATGCATAAAGATCAGATTGATGGGGATATATGGACCATTCCTGCTGAAAGTATGAAAGGACGACGCGATGCTACAGAAGAATTCCGCGTTCCTTTATCATCAGAAGCACTAAAAGTGATTAAACAAGCACGCCTTTTATCTCGTAATGGGTTTCTTTTTTCTGCAACCGGTCGTGGTCCCCTTGCACAGAACAGCATGTTACAATACATGAAAAAAACAGGACTTGAAGCCTGTCCGCATGGTTTTCGCTCTAGTTTACGTGATTGGCTCGCAGAAACAACCAATGCCCCTTATGAGGTCGCTGAAACCATTCTAGGTCATACGGTTGGGGGAAAAGTGGAGCGTGCCTATCGTCGCACAGACTATTTAGAACAGCGTCGTATTTTTATGGATAGATGGGCTTCTTATGTTACTGATCAAAACAATAAAAGTTGTGGATAGCTCTATGTCTCCATTTTCCTTATTTTATCCATAACGGATAATACAATCACAAATTATTGCTTCTCTTGATAAAAAATCACAAGATATTGTTTTTTTTGCTGGAAAAGTTTGCTACGAATTGCTATTTATATATAGTTAATAAACAGTGATTCTATCATTTAATATAAAGGGGATTCCATGATTCCAAACGGACCACTCCTCACAGTACGTGAGAGTGCAAAACTACTTAATATAAGCGTTTCAACACTTTGGCGGCGGGTCGCTGATGGCTCGGTACCAAAGCCTTTAAAGATTGGTTCCTTAGCGCGCTGGTTACAATCTGACCTTTGCGATGTAATCGAAAAGGCAAAAAACCAACGTGGCAACGACGCCGCCTAAAGAAAACTTCGCCTTATAGGACAGACAAAGTATTTCGACTTTCGCAAATCCCGAAATAACAGAATCTGTCCTGTAATGCAAGTAGCAGGAAGGGATTTTATGCATTTTACAAATGCTACAACAAGCGATGCTTATGCATTGCATACAACAGCTCAAAAAATTACTTGTGCATTACGTGGAGTTTGGCATGGGCGTTATGGAACAGCCCGTTGCCCTGCTCATGATGATAGGCTGCCTAGCTTATCCCTTGCCAATGGACATGATGGGCGTCTTTTACTCTATTGTTATGCTGGCTGCTCTTTTAGAGAGATCATACAAGCGCTTATTAGAATTGGCTTGCTTGGAAAACAAGCTTATGATCAGACACTCTCTTTCTCAAAACAGTTTTGTGCTGATCTCAAACGAGCAAAACAGAAAGCAGAGAGAGCAAAAGCAATTTGGCAACAAAGCCAACCAATCAAAAATACTTTAGCAGAAACCTATTTACGTATGCGGGGTATTACATGTGATTTGCCTCCTGATTTACGCTTTCATAGCAAATGTCCGCACCCCTCTGGGGTTACACTGCCCGCGTTGGTTGCTCTTGTTAAGGGCGCTGGCTCTTTCGCCATTCATAGAACCTTTTTACAAGCCAATGGCTGCAAAACAGATCAAAGACCAGCAAAAGCCATGTTGGGATCTGTAATGGGTGGTGGGGTGCATTTAAGCCAAGAAAATCCCAAACATCTGGTTATTTGTGAAGGCATTGAAACGGGGCTGTCTCTGCTGTCTGGGTTGTTATCAGAGCCCGTTGATTTATGGGCTTCTCTTTCAACCAGTGGCATGATGCGTGTGAATTTACCCCCTACAAAAGCCCGTCTCACCATTGCAATGGACGGTGATGATGCGGGTCGTAAAGCAGGTTTTAACCTCGCTGCGCGTGCTTATAGCCAAGGCTTTGAGGTCTTTATGATGCAAGCTCCAAAAGGAACTGATTTTAATAACGTATTACTTTCTTAAAAGAGGGAAACTATGAAAAATAGTAATTTACAAAACAATAATGAAAATACTCCCGTCAATGATAACGATAATGTCTCTTTAAACGAAAATACTTGTTTAAAAGCCATTTCTTATGAACAAGCCTTGCAACAAAATGGTTGGGGGCAATTAAAATCGATTGCTACGGCTCTCTTACCCGTCGAGCCTTTTAGCTTATTACAGTTGCCAATGCCATTAATGGACTATATTTATGAGGTTGCCGATCTTCAACAATCTTCTATCGATTTTATTGCTATCTCTGCTTTATGTGGCTTGGCTGCTGTGATTGGCAATGGCGTGCGGATTGCTCCCAAAAAACATGATAATAATTGGAAAATTGTTCCTAATCTCTGGGGTGCTCTTGTGGGGCAACCTTCAACACTCAAAACACCTACCATGCAAGCCGCTTTAACTCCTCTCTATGCCTTTCAAGAGGAATGGCATCAAGAATGGTTAAAGAAGAAAGAACAGCAAGAAAAGAAAGATATTCTTATTGAATTAGATAAACGAGAAAAGAAAAAACAAGCCTATAAAGCACTCAAAGATCAAGATGAGGAACAAGCCCTTGCCCTTCTTTCACAATCTATTGAACACAAAGAAAGTGATGATAACACTCTTGATAAACGACGTCTTATTGTCAACGATGTGACTGTCGAAAAGCTTGGGGAACTCTTAAAAGAAAACCCCCGTGGTCTCTTGATGGTACGAGATGAATTGGCTGGGTTTTTAGCTAATATGGAAAGAAAGGAATACCAAACAGACCGTGCCTTTTATCTAACAGCTTTTAATGGCAATACGTCATACACCTATGACCGTATTGAACGTGGAACCATTCATATTCCCAATGCAACCATTTCCATTATTGGGGGCATTCAACCCTCACGCATTATTCCCATTATTCAAGCCATGTGCCATGGAATAAATGATGATGGTTTCATGCAACGATTTCAAATGATTGTATGGCCCGACGAACGAAAAAAGCGGTTATGGACGGATAGACCTTCCAATCAAAAGGTGTGGGAAAGTTATCAAGGGGTCTTTCGTTCTCTTTATGATAAACCGTTAGGCTCACCAAAGCATCCGATAACCATACGCTTTTCTGCTGAAGCTCAAGAAATGTTTCGTGTATGGTGGGAAAATTTTCAGAAAAAAATAAATAGTGGTCATTTCTCTACAAATTTACAATCGTATCTTTTGAAAATGGATAAAACCATACCAACCCTTGCGTTGATTTTTGAATTGACCGAAGGGGGTCGTTTTGAAATCAATAGAAATGCTCTTGAGAGAGCCTTGTATTGGGAAAAATATCTGTTAAGTCATGCCAAACGTCTTTATGCGGCGCATGATACATTAGCAACAGAAAGTGCAAACTTGCTTGTCAAGCGCTGTGATTGTTTACCTGATGTTTTTACTGCACGGGATGTTTATAAACGTGATTGGAAATATTTAAAAGACAATGAAGCTGTGAAGCAAGCTTTAGAGCTTTTATGCCGTTGCAATTATATTCGTGAAATCTCTGGAGACAATAACTCCCAAGGCGGTCGACCTACCATACGCTATGAATGGCATCCTTTAGTGAAAAGTCATAAAACATTTCAATGAATGAATTTTAAATTCCAATAAAACATATAACTTATGTATTCATAAAATGAAACCTTCAAAACATTTCCCATCTATTGGTTTTGGAGGTTTTGGAGGTTTTGGAGGTGCTTTTTATTCCCCTCTTTATATATTTTAAAAATCAAAATAAAAGTCATTATATTTCAATATGTTAATTTTTATCAACTTTTCAAAAAACAATCTATATCAACATTACAACCTGTAAATTCAACTTATAGTATAGGTTTTGTAGGGGTTTTGGGGGCATAGGGGGTATATGCTTTTTATCTTTCTTACAAAGCAAGCAATAAAAGCCTATCAAAACATACATTCTGATATCTTAAAAGCACATAGTTCATTTGTCTTGATGAACACGTGAAACGAACAGCAAAATTCACTATTTTGCTGATTTTACTTCATGTCATAGGCTGTGGATAAGTAGCCTTTAAAAACCCCTTTTGAAAAAATTTATCCGTTTTTTCGCATTTTTCTACATTTTTTTCACCATTTGCTCAAAATGGATTTAATAAGCTTCATTTCGATTCTTTTGAAGAGAATTAATCTGTATCGTAGATAGTTATGGAGTTTATCCTTTATGCTTCGCTCTCATCACTCTGATAATGAACACGTCACTTTACGCTCTCTGTTGGAATATTATCGTCAAAAAGCTAAATCACCCCGTGAATTAGGAACCATGTTTGAAAACCTTGTCATGGTTTATTTGAGTGAAGAGCCGCTTCAAAAGCAAGAATACGAAAAGGTTCAAACTTATTTGGAATGGGCGCAAGAGCATGATGAAGATGGAACGGATATTGGGATTGATCTGGTGGCTACAATCCGTGATGAAGGGGGTTATGCGGCTATTCAATGTAAATGCTATGACGCCTCTCACATAATTAAAAAAGAAGATATTGATAGTTTTATTGCTGCCTCGGGCAAAAAGATCTTCACCCGTCGCATACTGGTTGATAGCACCGAAACAGATTGGAGTGACAATGTTGAACTGACTTGTGAAGGACAAGAGGTTCGTATTCAACGGATTAATCTGTTTGATTTAGAAAACAGTCAAATCGATTGGGGGGCTTATAAAGAACAAGGACAAGCTGTTCTCAAAGAGAAATCAAAGAAAAAGCTTTTAGATCATCAGAAAGAAGCGCTCAAAGCGGTTTGTGAAGGTTTAAAAGAAGCAGACCGTGGCAAGCTGATTATGGCATGTGGAACGGGCAAGACTTTCACCAGTTTGAAGATAGCAGAAACCATAGCAGGAAAAGGCAAGCGTGTATTGTTTCTGGTGCCCTCTCTCGCTCTTATCTCTCAAACAATTCGTGAATGGACAGAAGATACAGAAGTATCCTTGCGTTCCTTTGCCGTATGTTCGGATACGCAAGTAGGTAAGCGTCGTAAGAATAAAAATGATGATGAAGCTGGTCTCGATGCATCAGACCTTGTTTTACCGGCTACGACCGATGCCAAAGAGCTTGCGCGTAAAGCCAATAAAACTTCTCTTGATGTAATGACTGTGGTCTTTTCGACTTACCATTCAATCCAAGTGATTTCGGATGCGCAAAAAAAGTATGATTTACCCGAATTTGATCTGATCATCTGTGATGAAGCACACCGTACCACTGGAGCTGTGTTAGGAACAGACAAGCGTGAATCTGAATTTATCAAGGTTCATGATAACAGCATCATTCGGGGCAAAAAACGTCTGTACATGACGGCAACCCCTAAGATCTTTACCGACAAGCTGAAAAAGAAGGCTGACGCATCTGATGCTGTTCTGGCGTCCATGGATGATGAAGAGCTCTATGGAAAAAATCTTTACACGTATACTTTTTCAAAAGCTCTAAAAGATAAACTTTTAACACCCTATAAAGTTATCGTCTTGGCTGTTGATGAAGCAATTATTAACGCAACGATTCAGAAACGCCTTAAAGATAAAAATTCCGAACTTATTCTTGATGATACAACTAAAATCATTGGCTGCTACAAAGCACTTTCCCAAATAGAAAAGAAGGAAGAAGATGGCATAAAACCTATGCGTCGTTCTCTGGCTTTTTGTAAAAATATCAAGACGTCTCAATTAGTTAGCGAACTATTCAATGACGCCATTGATGAATATCATAAATTTGTTCCCGAAAGTAAGACTTCTCTTATCTTTGATGTTAAGCACATTGATGGATCTTTTAATGGCAAAAATCGTAATAAATTACTTGATTGGCTTAAAGAAGATACAGATGAGAATAACTGCCGTGTGTTAACCAATGTCCGATGTCTCTCTGAAGGAGTCGATGTCCCTGCTCTTGATGCGGTTATGTTTTTACACCCGCGTAAAAGTCATGTGGATGTGATACAGGCTGTGGGGCGTGTGATGCGCCGCGCAGAAGGTAAAACAACAGGCTACATTATTTTACCCGTTGGTATTCCCTTTAATATTCCACCACAACAGGCTTTAGAAAACAATACAAAGTATGATGTCATCTGGCAAGTTCTCAATGCTTTGCGTGCTCATGATGACAACTTTAAAAACAAAATAAAAGCCTTAGAGCTGGACCAAGATGTTCGTCATGTGTTTGAGATTGTAGGGGTTACTTTTGACCCTGCTTTACAAGCAATGACCGCAGTTGTTGACGAACTCTCTTTCCACGCGAAATCGGAAAGTGCTGGGCTTCATATTGGTTCAGTAGCAAGTGAAAGCTCTTATAAATATGGAGGACAAAAAGAATTCGAGTTTTATGTTGATGAATTATCGCGTGCTATTAAGCCCATCATTGTCAAAAAATGTGGAGAGCCTAATCAGTGGGGAAATTGGGCTGGCAATGTAGCTGCAATTGCACAAAATCATATTATTCGTCTTAAAAGCATACTCGCTGATAAAAAGAGTGAAGCCTTTCACGCTTTTGATGCCTTTCATAAAGAATTAAAGAACGGTTTAAATGACAGTATCGAGCAAGAGGATGCACTTGAGATGTTGGCGCAACACCTTGTGACACGTCCTATTTTTGAATCCTTGTTTGATGGAAATGAGTTTGTGCAAAACAATGCCATTTCACAAGCCATGGAAAAGATCTTAAGAGAACTTGATAAGATGAATATCAAAGACGAAGCCAAAGATCTTGAAAAGTTTTATCAAAGTGTAAAGGATGATACAGAGGGTATTATTGAAACGCGAGCAAAACAGAATCTTATTATCAAACTTTACGAAGATTTTTTTACCAAGGCATTCAAAAAGACAACAGATAAACTTGGGATTGTTTATACGCCTATTGAAATAGTTGATTTTATCTTACATTCCGTCAATGATGTTTTAGAGCAAGAGTTTGGACAAAGCTTAAGTTCTCGAGGCGTCTCTATTCTTGACCCTTTCACTGGAACGGGGACCTTTATTACACGGCTTTTACAATCCAAGCTCATCAAACCAGAGGATATGAAATATAAATTCCGTCATGATATTCATGCCAATGAGATTGTTTTGCTAGCCTATTACATAGCAGCGATTAACATTGAATCGACCTATCATAGTCTTATGAAAGGAGAGTATATCCCTTTTGAAGGAATTTGTTTAACTGATACGTTTTTGATGCTTGAAGAAAAAGATTTTTTTACACGCTATATGTTTGAGAATTCAGAGCGGTGTAAAAAACAGCAGGAAGTAGATATCCAAGTTATTGTTGGCAATCCTCCTTATTCAACAGGTCAAAAAAGTGCTAATGACAATGCAAAGAATACCCCTTATCCCATATTAAATAACCGTATTCGTGAAACCTATGCTGCTCAATCTAAATCAATGAATACGCGAAATTTTTATGACAGTTATATTCGTGCTATGCGCTGGGCAAGTGACCGTATTGGTAATGCTGGGGTAATCGGCTTTGTTTCTGGCTCTGGTTACATAGAAAAATCGACAATGAATAGTTTACGAAAATCTTTAGCCAAAGAATTTACGAGTATTTATGTACTTAATTTACGAGGGGATCTTCGTAAAAATATGTTAAGCAATGGAGCTGCTCAAGAAGGTGAAAATGTTTTTGGTAGTGGTAGTATGACGGGCATTGCCGTGACGCTGTTTATAAAAAATCCCAATACTATTGGACCTTGTAAAATTTACTATCATGATATTGGTGATAATCAAACAAGAGAAAAAAAACTTAAAACAATTAAGGACTTTGGTAGTATTGATGGCATTACACGAAGTAAAAAAGATTGGCAAATAATCACACCAGATAAGCATGGTGATTGGATACGTCAACGTGATGACAGTTTTGAAACATTCTTAGCTTTAGGCGATAAGAGACCTCATGAGAAAAAACTCTTTGAGATTTATTCTTGTGGCATTACGACTAGTCGTGATGCTTGGGCATACAATTCAAGTCGTGCAATTTTAGCGAAAAATATGGGTAACATGATTGCCTTCTATAACAGTGAAGCAGAACGTTTTAATAATGCTTATGCGCACACTGACAGTAAATCACGTACAAAGGCTGTAGATAATTTTGTTAATTCAGATACAAGCAAGATAAGTTGGAGTTTGAATATAAAAAAACAATTAGCAAGAGGTCATATTTTAAAATTTGAAGAAGTCGGTTTTGTTCAAAGTTTATATCGTCCTTTTACACGACAGTGGCTTTATTATAATCGCATTTTTAATGAAGCAATTTATCAAATGCCTCGTATCTTTCCTGTAGAAAAAATGATCAAAAATACAGTGATACAAGTTTCTGCTATAGGGGCAAGAAGTGGATTTTCTGTTATTATGACTAAGGATCTACCTGATTTTCATGCAATAGATACAGGTCAATGCTTTCCACGCTATATTTACGAAGACACAACGGTCTCAAAAGATAAAAACAAAAAACAAACTCATTTATTTTTAATTTCTACAGAAGAAAGTAAAACAGCTGGTTTACAGAAGCGTGATGCCATTACTGATGAAGGTCTAGACTATTTTAAAGCCGCTTATCCTAATGAAACCATAACAAAAGATGATTTATTCTATTATGTTTACGGTTTACTTCATTCGGAAGATTATCGCTCTCGTTATGCTGATAATTTATGCAAAGAATTACCTCGCATTCCTTGTGTAAAGAGTGCTGATGATTTTTGGAAATTTGTAACAGCAGGGCGTGAACTGGGTCATTTGCACGTGAATTATGAAACTGTAGAACCTTATCCAGTGACCTTTAAAAAGGGTAATCCAAAACAGACAGAGATCTCTAATCCCGAAAAGTTTTATTATGTAACTGAAATGAAATTCGCAAAAATTAAGAATAGTAAGGAAAAGGATAAATCAACTGTTTTTTACAATAGCAATATCACAATAACAGATATCCCTCTTGAAGCTTATGAGTATATCGTCAATGGCAAGCCTGCTCTTGAATGGGTTATGGGGCGTCAATGCGTTAAGACTGATAAAAAGAGTGGTATTGTGAATGATGCTAATCGCTATGCTGTTGAAACCGTTGGCAACCCTGCTTATCCATTAGAGTTATTTCAAAGGGTTATTACTGTAAGTTTAGAGACAATCAAAATTGTTAAGAACCTACCAAAATTAGAAATTAGAGAAACTGAATAACTTATAAAGCATGCTCACATAATGGGCATGCTAATCTTATTAAAGCCGCTTATGTATTAGTTTAAATAAAAGTTTATTTTATCATCTGTTATGAGATAACTAAGATAGGAAAGAATTACGTTATCAGAAATCCTTTAATGGACTTTTGTAAATTCTTTAAACGTATCATCTTGTGAATTGATTACCTATAATCTTTAAAAGGAGTGTTTATATGCGTTATTCTAAAAAGAAATCATTTGCACTTTTAGATACTCTTATTTGGATTGCCTTTAAGAGATTATACCGTATTTAAAATGATAGCTTTATCCTTTTCAAAAGCTTTGTTTAAACAGAGTTATGTATATTCATTTTCTTATATTACTTATAGGTTTTGTCTGTTTTTAAAACCCCCAAAACCCCTACAAAACCCTCTTAGATATATATTAAAAATTGTATTTATGTGTTATGTTTAATATAGGTTGTTTATTTGAAAGATTAACTTATTGAAATATAATAACTTTTATTTTGGATTAAAAAATATATATAAAGGGGGGGGTAAAAAGACCCCCCAAAACCCCCATACCCCCCTAAACTCATAACCATAATAGTCTTAATAGCATTTCTTATGATTATAAACCGTTTCTTTTGAAGGGCTTTAAAGGATCATATGCTTTTCATAAAGCACATTTTAATCACTCACTAAAATCATAAGATTCGTCTGTTAAATAAACTGACATAACCGATAAAATAGACAAAAGCCCATTAAAAGAGATTTTTATAATCTATGGAATAATTTTATAGATCTTTTTTTATAGGTTGTTTCCTTAAAATCTTGCACCAAAACCATGATCAGAGCCATACCACTGTTGAGTTTCTCAACTATGATCAAGGCTTTGGACCGCGCCTTATTTTCTAAATTTTTTGAAATCTTTTTGATATTTTTTAGGTGCTATTTCTTGTCTTTTTTTCCGATAAAATTGACTATTTTCTCTTTCCACGAGCGGGATTGCTCCTTGCTGATAACCTCTTGTTGATCATCAAACTTTTCTGCCACCCGTTCAATCAAAGCGTAGCTCACTTGCTTCACCTTTGCTACTTCTTTGGCTAAAGCTAATGCACGTTCAAGGTGGGTTTTGTTGATGCTTTCGTCAAAGCCTAGGTGATCACCTGCCGTAAAGCTTTGCTGATAAGATTTTAAGGTCTCAATATTGCCCAATAAGGCAAGAGCGCCAAGATGAAGCAAAGCATAATCCGTATCATCTGCTTTAGACGTTGCATCCCGTTGCCAAGGAGCAGTGCCATAATCAGAGCGAAGTCTTTTAGAAAGGTCAATGTCTTTGACTGACCATTCTAGCGCATCATCAAGTGCTTGCTTTAAACAATCCGTAGTGACTTCTGGTTCAAAGATTTCTAATCCCTTGGCTTCAAAATTAAGCTGTATATCTGGAATATCTTCCGTGTGGGTAGGATCAATGAATTTACAAGCAGCGGAAAGAATACCGGTACTAATCATAAAGGCGCTATCAAATTGCGGACAATCTTTGGCAACTTCGTCGTTATAAAGAATATCTACTTCACGATCAGCCAATTGATAGCTTGCCATATGGTCATTCTCATTGATTTTCTCGGTTGACCAGCCTAAGCTTTTCAAAAGCGTTGTCGCACTTTCCATGGTGAGACGATCATCAGTGTCATCCACTTCATCCACTTCCTCTGCCACTTCAACAGAAGTTGTTTTAGAAGCAACAGATGCTGTTTGCGCATCCAAGCTCAAAATCGGTGCATTTTTCGGAAAACCTGCTCGATAACCCCGTGCAAGAGTGAGAGCATTGTCAATATCATATTTTGTGATAGTATCTACAAAGCCTAGACGGTTCTTTCTTTGAAAACTCTCCTTATAAAACTTAAGTTTTTTGACATTACCAGTCAAAATAAGTGCAATAAGGTGAAATTCTGCAAGGCAAAATTCACTATTTGTTGGCAAAGCCGCATAATCATAAATGATTTGGTTGGTGTTTTGGTTATCAGCCCACTTAAGAATATCCACACAGATTTGCTTCAGTTTGCCTTCTTCAACTTCAACACTAGAAACTGTATAAACTTCTTCTGCCTCTTTGAGAGCTATATATTGAGGCTTCTCGGGAAAAACATCCCTATGAGCAGTGGAAAAGGCAAGTGTTGAAAGTGAAGCCTTGAATATAACGATCGGTGTTTTTCCTTTTCTATCAAGACTGTACATTATGTTGATAATACGGTCTTTGCTTATAAAATAGGCATTACGATTATAATTTTTGTCGCGATAGACTGTCCAGTTCATCATTTTTAATGTTTCAGAAACTGTATTAAGGAGAGCTAAAGATTGCACATCAATACGTGCATCCGCCGCCTTTCGCTCCTTTAAAACGGTCAGATGTCCTTCAGCAAATTGAACAGCGTGATTAACATATTTTTCCACATCATCGTCATCTAAATATTCAGAAATCGTACCTGCTTTTACGGCATTTTGATAGGATTTCAAGACATCAATTTGACCTGTTAATGCTAAACAAGCCAAATGCCATGGGATATCGGGACAAGAGCTATATTTTTGAACAAGCGCTTTGCTTTCTATCGCTGCTTCTAAATCCTGAGCACGCGCCCATTGTATCACCCGCTCAGAAATTTTGATAAGCTCCTGCTCATTTAATGTCTCTACACGAATATCAATTCCTTTATCAACACCACTAAAAACCCCTCCCTCAATCGTATTAAAAGACTGATAAATATTTGTAGCTGATATCTGCCTACATTTTCTACTATCGTGAATATAATGGCAAGCTACAGAAATATCTTCGTTGGAGATCTCTGCTTCAAGATGAACATTGTAATCATCATTTGGAAGACGTATAAAACCAAAATCAAATTGAATGAAGCGGTCGGGCAAAACTAACCACATTTTCCCAGGTTCCGTAACAAACCACCCTTGGGTTTTAAGAATGCGCGTTGCTGCTGTAAGACTCATCAAACACTGTTTCGGTTTTTTGCGTGCTAAAATGTCATCCAATTCGTTATTTTTATAAGCCTCAGCAAAAAAGATCATACGCTCAACCTGTGTCATCTTTTCATAATCAGAAAACTCTGGTGTATATAATTGAGATGTAGGTTTGTAATTCCTTAAAGCTTCGGTATCGCCGAGTAGAGCCTTTGCAACGAGAGAATGATTAGCAGCTTTTTCACGTAATTTTTTCTCAATATCTTGTGCGTGCGCCCAAACTAACACTTTATTTAAAGCTACCTTAACGTGGTTTTCAAAAAATTCTAGTGCTGTAACTCCAAAATTCTCTTCTGAAGAAATCAGCATATCCTCATATTGGTATCGCGATTTCTTACCGTTAGCGTATTCCCAGCCAAGACAATAGGCGGCAGTGGTAAGACTGACAGAAACCCATAATCTTCCACTATCCCGTCCATAATCTATGACACCATAATGAATACGCACTATGCGATCGGGGAGATGATAATAAGCAAACATATCACCCATTTCATCGCGATGGGGCTCCCAGCCAAGTCTTTTTAAAATCTCTGTTGCGTCTTTGGTTTGCATCGTCATTACCCCCCCCCCAGCATGTTCCATAATTCTTTTACAGAGAAATTCATAGAAGTTACTTGCGTAATGCTCTGAATCTCCAGATGCAATTTCAACATAGAGTGGGCATTCACCATCCCAAAACTGAGAATAATCAAAATAAAATGTTTCACCAAAATCAGTTCTATTCACGGCAAGCTGATTTGGTTTTGCGAAACCATTTTTTATATCCGTCAAATGATAGAAAACAATATCACCAGCAGGACACTTATCAAAACTTGCGTTATAAATGCTAAAAATTTCATAACCTCCAATTTCTCCTCCTCCATAATTTTTTAAAAAACTTTTGTAGGACGAGGTGAATTGTAAACCGAGAGTTTTTTCTGCCTCTTTAATCCGTACATCACTAGCTGCATCCTCTGCAGTGCCAAAGTCGATAACATCCGGATACTTATTAATTAATTGTGCAACATCAGCTAAGGTATAGGTTTTCATGGATGATCCTCAAAACTTGCGTAACGCTTCATATTTCCTCTATCAATTTCACCTCTTCCATAGTTTTTTCCAAAAGCTCTTGTAAAAAGGGATAGGTTGCGGAGTGGGAGTGTTCTCAATCTTTTCAATTGGTTGGTCACCATCAAGTATCTCTTCTCCCGCGTGTACTTTAATTCTTTTGCAAAGGAATTCATAAAAATCACTGGCGTAATATTCGCAATCGCCCAATGGAAACCTGACATAGAGTGGGCATTCACCATCCCTAAACTGCGTATAATCAAAATAAAAGGTTTCATCAAAATCAGCATCACAAACGATAAGCTGTTCTGGTGTCGCAAAACCATCTTTTCTATCGAGTAAGTTTCGGTAAACAATATCACCAACAGGAACACCTTCCCCACACTCCTTATAAAGACTAAAGATTTCTTCACCACCAATTTCCCCTCCTTTGTAATTTTTTAAAAAACTCTTGTAAGACGATGTGAATTGTAAGCCGAGAGTTTTCTCCGCCTTTTCAATTACAAGATCATCAACTGCATTTTTTGCAGTACCAAAATTGATAATCTCATCATCATATTTATTCACTTTATCAATTAATACTGCAACATCATCTAAGGTATAGGTTTTCATCAATTATTCTCCATAAATTATTCTATAAGTTTCTTTTTTCTCTTTTCATCAACCGTAGAGCATTATTGCCGATGCTCCTGTCCCCATCTGTCAAAATCTATCCCTATGATACTCCATTTCATATCAATTATTCCTCCTAAATTACTGTTTTTTTGTTCTCTATAACCTTTAGCGCGTTCCTTCCAATATTCCTCTCTCCACTTACCAAACTTTTCTCTCTCTATAAGCGATTGATGTGTTTTTGGATTAGCGTGAATCACGGAAGTATATTTGTTATGATCTTTACTACCAATTTCTGCTATGGGCCCCTCAGGCGTTTGCGATAGATGATGCAACTCAACAGGCTTGCCATCAAACCCCATAGGTGCTCTTCCTGCTTCCATTCTTTCAACATTGGTGCCCCATACTTCTTCCCCTTTTACTGTCCAACTAACAATTTTGTTAGGATCAAACAAATCGTCTCTCTGATAGGCTTTGTTAGTCTGTCCAAATTTGCTATCGGTAAATTTAGTAGGTTTCTTTTTTAACCACTTCTTTTTTTCTTTAGCAGCAAGTTTAGTTAGTTCTTTCTTCGCCGCAAGTTTGTCAGGATCTCCTTGAGCTGCAAGTTCTGCAAGATTTTTCTTGGAAGCGAATTGGGCAAAATCTTTCCTAGCAATGAACTTGATCACAGCCTTGTTGCCAAGATTTATAGCTCCCTTGGCTGCTCCAGCTCCTCCAGCAAAGTTTTCTAATACTCCGGCTGATAATCTTCCACTTTCAAAACCAGCATTAAAAGCTCCGTCAACCCCCGCTTTTTCAAGATTCTCTTTTACGTAATCTATATCCCCTATAAACGCATCCTCAACACCTCCCCAGAATTGACCAGCACCTTCCCAGGCATCATCAATCACATGTCCACTCACGACCCAAGACGCTCCTGTTCCAATGTCTTTAAAACTCTTTTCAACGCCCCCCCGTGGATTGCTAGCAAATATTATCATTTGTAACATCATGTTCTTCACAGCGCCATCAGCTAACTCGTATAGCTTGATTGGTGCATCGGCAATGAGACCAGCCATAATTCCTGTCGCAAAAGTTCTATCTTGTTGTTCATCAATCTCGAACCATTTTTCGTTAATATCTCTTCGACACTGATCATCAGGGCACTCTTCTAACTCTTTCTTCATCTGAGCGCGTTGTGCACTACCCAAAAAGTTATTTTCAGCGGCATTACCTGCGGCATCAGCGCCGGCATCAACATTGCCACCGGCAAGGGCAGCGGCAACGCCCCCGGCAGCACGTGCGACATCAATGGTGTGGTCTCTAAAGTCAGCAAACTGCGCATCAATCTTTGCGTTTATACGCGCTTCCTCTTCCGGAGTTGGGGTGCGACCGTTTAAGTCCCCCATTTCCTCTTTCACAATGCCTTGCACCCACAATTGAAACTGGAGCATAGCAGTGGCTTCGCCCACAGCACCCCCCACAGCACCGGCTGTGCAAGCACCACTCGCAACAGCGCCTTTTAAGCAGCCAAGACCGGCGTGGGCAACGATCTGCGTGACCGTATCTATTTTGCCTTCAGCCTTGGCGGTACCGATTTCTTCCGCCAACGATTTGCCAACCGTATCAGACAGGGCGATGCGCAGATTGTTAAAAAAGTTCTTGTCAAGAGAACCACCCTCAAGAGCCGTTTGAACGCCTGTGCCAATGGCGGCTTTGATCAAGTTCTTTTCCGCCTCACGGGTGATGCGATCAACCAGAGGAGCCGTTTTAGGCAAGGATTGTCCAACACCTGCCATTTCGGTTAGTTGGCTGGTTAAGCCTGCTGTCAACATCGACGAGACAATGCTGAGAATATTCTTTGAAGAGCCAAGCTCATGCAAGGCACCGGCAATATTGCCGCGATTATTGACAAGAGCCACAGCGCTTTTGTTAATCAGCGCTTGGACACCAGCCTGTATCGCCGCATTCATGGCGGTGCTCGAGCCAAGCCCCAAAGCACCGGTAATGGCACTGGCAGCGCCCGAAGCTGCTCCACCCGTAACCGCCGTGACAGCCAATGCCACGAGAGCCGCACCGGCTTCTGTCAGCCCTTGGGCTTTATAATCCCAGTCTTTAAATTCAGCCTTAACTGCTTGCCAATCCACTTGCTTGGATAATTCTGGATCATCACGCAGTTGCTTGATCCATGCCAAGCCTGGAGAGCGAGACAATTGCTCAAGAGATTTGTCTAAATCACCGGTTGCCTGATACTCAACAACGAAGCCATCACCCGCATCAAGCTTTATGCCACCCTTAGCATCTATGGTGACATGCTCGATGGTCTCCTTAAGGTAACCTTTATCGCTCTCACTCCACCACACAAGGTTTTCATTACGCTGATAAACGTCCTTAAAATCTTGATCCTTGTTGGTCAGAAACTTGATCTTCCCCGTATCTGATGCCAAATGCGTCTGACCACCACTTGATAGCCCTGCCGCATCAAGCGTGAGATCCCCATTTTGCGCATGCATGGAGAGGTTGCCCTCTGTTTCTATCGTGGTTTTGTTTGTAGTAACTTCTGTTGATTGTTGACGAAACTTATTCTTTTGCTTCGATTTGTCGCCTTCTTTGCCCCTCAGATCCAAATCAAAACTGTTAAAATCTTGCTCTGAAATCGCGTTGAGAGCGCCACCACTGGTGAAATCCCCATTGCCCTTGGCTTTAAACTTTCCCCCAAGGTTAAGTTCACCACCTGTGACAATGGTCAAATCTCCATCACTGTTGACTTCTGTCAAACGGTGCTCACTGCTTTGGGCGTTATAATGCCCTTTTTCCAATGTCTCCTTATGGTCACTCTCTAGCACTAATGAACCAAACGTAGCAGAACCATCGACAATCACCGTCATCGGACCGCCACTGCTCCATTGGCCACCAGTCATGCTTAAATCGCCAAGGGAGTGAATGTTTAAATCCTGTATAGAAATGATTTGAGCCTGCTGCCCACTGCGATCAACAAAACCATATTCATTCGTGTCACGGATTTTTGCAGTACCATCAATGATTGTCTTCGCATTGAGGGTGATGATATCCCCCAGAATAACCCCTGAAGAGTTGGCTAAAAGATCGCCACTGCTGAGATCTACGGCACCGCTGCCAAGCAAAAAACCACCATCATTAAACAAAGTTTGCGTAGTCGAAACATGCAATGCACCATTACTTGATATGGTGCCGCTATTGGTAAGACGGTCCGTCTCTATAGTGACGCCATTGCCTTTCAAACGTGCACTGGCAAGGTTTCCTTGCTGCGTTTTTGCCCCATAAACATCTTGTGCTAAAGAAGTGTTTGGTGCCAAATAAACGTGGGGTACCAAGACCTCTTGTCCGTCGACAAGGTGGGTCTCAAGCCAGATCATATCCTTTTTGATCCCAGCAATTTGCTGAGGCGTTAAGGGCTTGCCTAGCACTAACCCCAAGGGATCTTGCTGCTCCACAGCATTGTCATAGAGCCTTTGCATTTGAGCATTGGGATCTTCAACATCAAGAAGAGTGCGATTGCCTGTCAGCTCGAAGATTTGCTCACCCACCAGACGATATTCAAAATAAGCATCCCCTAATCTTTTAAACACGTTCTCAGGCTTATAATTGCCAATCTTTTTTAAGTAATAGTCCGATCCTAAAAATTTACTTGGGTTGATAAAATCTGGACGCGTCTCGACTAAAAATGGCACATCCGGTGTTTGGGTCTGGTCCAATTCTGTCTTAACAGAGTTAAGCCCATCTTGCGTTGGCACTTGTATGGATTCTGGTGCGGGTGTTTTTGTGCTTGGTGCAAAAAGCCCTTTGTGCCCTTTCAAACCATTGATAATACCGTCCAATCGATCATCACTAATCAGTGGTTTGGAACCGTCAAAATCGGTGTTTTTAACACCAGCCAACCCCTTATCGCCAGAGCTTAAGCCAACTTGCTCACCCCCCTCACGCACCGCATGATTGTCAATATAGCCTGTCAACTTGGCATCAAGCGTGCCACCAGCTTCAATCGTGCCGTAAACAGCATCATAAGTGCGGACGGTTGTTTTGGTATCAGTAGTACTGCCATAATATGTTATGCCTGTAATACTACACCCTCCTAATAATGTGTGGCAATGTTTCTTCCTGCGATGTGTTTCAGTTACAATCTTTGTTGTTTCGGTTAAATCGCGCCCCTCATTGAGCAGCGTATCACCCTGCATCTCAATGTTGCCATTAGCAGCAATCAAACTGTAGCTATTACGGATATCGCCGGCATGAACCGTGAGATGACGTCCTACTAAAATCTGTGCAGCTCCATTGGTAAAATGAGGCTGCTGACGAATGATCGTAGTGTCAACATCTTCCTTTATCTGGTGGTGTCTAACCTCGGTTTTTTTCCATTCTCCTCGCACGTAACTGTGAGAAACCACTTTATCGCTAACTTCAACTCCACCTTCACGCATGTTGGTAAGCGCTGAGACATCGAAGGTCATATCGCCTGACACGGCTTCTAAAAGACCCGAGCTGTTGATCACATGACCAGCCCGCTCTCCACTTAAACCACGGATGATGAGATTGTCTTCAGCAATGACATCGGCAAACTTATTAATAAAATCCCCATCTAAGGAGAAAATGGCAGATTTCTTGGCATAAATCAGCCCACTATTACTCAGATCAGCGCTCACATTGAGCGCAACCCCATCACCACTTGAACCAATACTGCCGGCATTGTCCAAAACATCTGCGGTTAAGACAAAAGCACCACCACTTTTGAGTACACCGTCTTCACCATTTAAAACCAGAGCAACTTGCCCCAATGACGGATCATGACTTTTTGCTATAAGCGTAAAACTGTCACTGGCTAAAAGCTGACCTGAATTGGCTAAAGACCCAAGCTTCGCATCAACAACACCGCCCACCATAATACCGGAATTGCTTAAAACATCATGACTGTTGAGAGTAAGTACCCCGCCTTGCGCTTCCACAAGCCCAGCTTGGGTGAGTGTGCCTGCCTTCAGCGTTACATCATAGGCGCCAACCTCACTTGTCTCGCCCATTGTCAATATGCCATCACTGGAAAGCTCTATCCGCTTTTTAGAGACAATGCGCCCCGTTTGGCTGAGATTTGTTTGCGCATGCAAAGCAATGGTATCATTGCTTTCTATTGTGCCACTATTGCTTAAATCACCGTGGCTGGTCAGTTGAAGGTCACCACGCTCAATCTCTATGTGCCCTGCTTGGATCACACTCTCAGCAACAATATTGACTGCCCCTTGCGTAGAAATAAGACCATCAACATTCTCAAAACTGCCCACATCAATGCGCAAACCATCCCGCGCTAAAACATGCGCACCTTCATCATGTGTAGCGTTTTGTTGCTCTGAATTTGTCGTTTCAGCGCTTTTATTGACAAAAGACGTTGCAACAATCTTCATCTCACCGGCTAAAGCACTGAGAAGACCAGCCTCATTATTTATATGACCAGCACGTGTCTCTTTCAGCCCACCAATGCTGAGAGCCTCTTCTGCAATCATTCTGCCCTGTGTGTTGGTTAAATCACCATCACTGAATACGTCCATAGATTTTTTGGCGTAAATCAGCCCACTATTGCTGACATTCCCTGCCACATTGAGGGCAACATTCTCACCACTAGAGCCAAGCACACCGGCATTGTCTAATTGCCCTGCGGTCACAACAAAAACGCCACCACTTTGAAGGACACCTTCGGATGTATTCTTCAGAAAGGCTTGTTGCGGATCGGCGCCTTCTTGTGTGCTTACCATCAAATGCAAATCATCGGTTGCAATAAACGTCCCTTGATTGGTAAATGCACCAATATGAGCATCGACACTCTCACCGCGCATTGTGCCGCTATTGATAACCCCATCACGCACTTGAAGGGTTAATGCTCCTTCTTGAGCTTCCACAGTCCCTGCTTGGGTTAAAGCATCAGCACTTAAAACCACATCATAACTTAAAATCGTGCTCTCTTGAGAGGTTGTGAGCATGCCCCCCGCTGTCAAGGCAACCTGCTGCATACTGACAATATCACCCGTATGATTGAGGGCACCATGGGCATCCAGCGTTATCTTCCCATTGGACAATACAGTGCCTTCTTGGATCAGGGCACCGTGATGCGCATAAAGGTCAATTTTTTGCTCTGCCACTAAGCGCGCGCGTGATGTAAGCTCTGCTGCTTCCACCAAAAGAGAGCCGCCGGCGCTATAATGTCCAGCGCCTACAGTGAGCCCATCATCGGCGCTCAAGACAATATTCCCCTTGGCACCAATATGGTTGTTTAAAGCGCTGATTTGATTGGTTTTAATGGTCAGATCGCCAAGGGAAGAAACCCCTGTTTGATCATTGTCTTGCATGCGGCTCAGATCAATTGTTGCTGCTTGGATCTCTAAAAGATCACCGGCGGCTATCCGCCCATTCCCCGCCTCAAGCTTTGCTGCCTGTAAATGCAAAGAACCCGTCGCTGACTGTTGACCATCACTCCCAATACCGCTTGCTAGAAGAGCATGAGACTGGAGCTTGATCAGATCGGCGTGCACATCAACAGTACCGCTCGCTGCAACGCGAGCTTGCTCAGCCAGTTCAACATGTTTCAAAGCCTTCAGTTCAACTGCTTCTTCTGAGAAAAGCAGATCTTTCACATGTACACTATCGTGGTGGGAGTGAGCCTTCACCGCTCCTTTGGCACGTGCTTTGGCAATTACCAGCTTGCCATCACTTGTCAATCTCATGGCGCCTGCATTGGCAACCATGTCTCCGCGCATCTTAACGCCCGCACCTTTATCATTGGCAATCACGCGGATCTGCCCCGCATACATTCCACCAAACTCACTGGAATCAATCGCCAATTCCGGCTCTTTGCCATCAGAACCAAGAGAAGTTGCTTCGCGTTTGTTATAATCAAAATGATTGCGCCCCGCGATAACAGCCAAATCTCCTTTGACCTGTATGGGACCCCCGACACTGATCTTGCGCGAAACAAGATCAAAAATATCTAATGCACTCCCATCAGCCCCACGAGCGCCTATGGTGATATCTCCACCCTCAACACGCAATCCACTCAAAGCGCCATCGGCTCCAATAATCGGTTGTCCGGTCGATAAAGTCACCCGTGGAGTATTGATAAAGCCACAACCGTTACAGGTAATCCCATTGGGATTGGCGATAATAACATCCGCCATATGCCCGTGTACTTCGCTCACGCCTTCAAGACGCGAGCGATTGGCACTCACCACTTCATTGAGGATAACCTTTGCTGCACCGCTATAACGCAAATTGCCGTTGCCTGGCACCAATCCCCCAAGCTGTGAACGCGAAACCTCCTCAGTCGAATTGTTCAAAATCACGCCATGGGTATCAACATTGAAACTGTCATATTTGTTATGAGAAAGACCCTGTCCATTGGGGCGAACAATATCAATCAGCGGCACATCATTGCCGGCTTTCCCCACCGTGGGGCGGAAAACAGAGCCAACCCCATCAGCTGCTTTAATCCCTTGGCTCTCTTGTGCAACAGGACTTCGCGCTCCAAGCGCTTGTGCTTGCAACAACAAAGGCTGAAAAGCTAAGCAAAAACTTAAAACAAGTGAAAGCCCCTTATGGATCCCTCGCTGCAAAACACAAAGAACGCGCTGCCATAGCTTGTATCCATATCCCAATCTATGCTTTTGATTTTTCAATCCCCGCATCTTCAGCTCCTCATAAAATTCTTTATCTCTTTAAAAAAACAACCCATATGGGTATAAACAGCGCAGCGATATTTTTTACCGCCCCTTTGCTCTAAAATCTCAATAATGCCCGCACTTGAAATAACCCTGTCGCATTTCCCTTTTCTCGCACTGTCGATTGGGTTAAAATATTCGAATAAGACACATCAATATCCGTAATGTCTCCGGTTGCATGGAAACCAAGAGTTGCCCCAACGAGGCTCCCGCCAAAACTGTTTTTGTTTACATTATTGGCCACGGCCCCCAGATCAAGCGCCATATAAGGGGCAAATTGGCTCATAAATTTACGCCCCATTCTCGAAGAAAAACCTGGCAACAACAGCGACAATTCATTGCGCCAAAACGCCCCATTATTGCCGTAATAAATCGCCTCACGCACCCCGCGCACAGAGGAACTGCCACCAAGCGATATTTGCTCTGAACTAAACAACGTGTCGGGTGATAATTGTCCTGAAAACAGCGTGTTATAGCGAAAGTTATATTGTTTGAGCGAAAAAGGACGCACGTAGCCTAGGGAAAAAGACAATTTGGAAAATTGCCCTTTGGGTGAATTTTTTGTTGCATTCTCTTGCTCTTTATCATCATAAGCGCCAAGAATTGCCAACCCTTTATGAAACCCTATATGCGCGCTTAATTCTCCTCCAAGCCACTTGCGCGAATGATCAAGCTCAAAGGTTGCAATAGCTAGTTTACGGCTGGAAACATCAACCCGACTGCCCATAATAAAATTATCAGAATATTTCCATGTTAAGCGTCCCGTAAGCCAGGTCTTTCCCTCTTGATCACGGTCGATAACCCGTGAAATCCATGGTGTCAGCGATAAAGACTTCCCCGCAGTCATAATATCGGAAAATATCCCCTTAACACTTGAATGATATTGGCTCCACGTCCCATCAAAACCTGTTGTCCAAGTGCCATAGGGAAGAGAAAAGGATCCCGTTAGAGTATCACTATTGGGGCGCTTGTGAGAAAAATGATACGGACTACCATCCATAGAACGCTGATAGCTAAACGACCATTGATCATTGATCCCCAACAGATCATCAAAAGAAAAGCTCAAGCGCGTTTGATAAAGCCCTGTTGCTTTAGCGCCAAGATTATCGCTGGAAAGCGTAATAAGCCAAGGTTTCTGTTTTTCAATATGAACATCGAGTATCGAACCACCCGAATTGCTCCCCGCACCAAGATTAATGGTGGCTTGGCGTGAGAAAAGCCGATTGATTTGATCAAGCCCTTGCTCTATCTGGCGCAGATTGGTCGGCTTTCCAATAAGGTTTGGAAAAGCCGTGGTGATTTCTCCTTGAGATTTCCTTCCAACTTTATGCCCATCAAGGGTAATATCTTCCATCACACCTTCAACAACAACAATCTTGAGATGACCGCCGCTTAAATCTTGCTCAGGCAAATAAGCCCGCACCGCAATATAGCCGCGCTTCATATAAAGCTTGGTCACCGCTTTGAGCACTTTGTTGATTTCGGCAATCCCCAAACACCGTCCTTCCCAAAGAGAAATGGCTTCATGAAGGTTGGTATGAGAAATCAACTGAGCGCCAACAAATTCAATGCTTTTGATCAGCAAACAGGTTGTACTAGATGAAGCACCATAGGCAGATGTGGTATCATCGTCTGGCAAAAATATCCCATGTGTTTCGTTTCTACGGTGCAATCGTTGAAAACGCTGTTCTTGCGTTTGTTGTCGTTGGATGCTCTCTGATTGATTAATCGCTTTCTCACGAATGTTTTGGGCAAAACTCGGCAACGAGAAAAGGCACAAAATAGCCGCAAAAATAAAAGTGAAAAAAAATCTATGCATTCATTGTGCCCTCAAAATGAGCAACAAAATGACCCCCATCATCAGCGTCACAGAAAAAATCGCCAACCGCGTAACAATTTTTTAATTTTTTGATGAGAGTAATACTTATAACATCTGAGAAAAAAGCATAGACTGTACTGTATACACCTGCTTTATGAGTTGTGCAAACCATATCATTTCCCCCGCTTTTGAAGATTTTACAATGACACTGTTAAATGACAATCATACACTCTAATATGCTTCTTAATTTTAAGGTGTTGCATGTAATATAATTTTGAGCTTCAAGTAAAGACTGTTATTCATAGAATAGACCAAATTTATTGGAACTGTTACATATTAGAGACAACAAAAAACTATCCATTGATTGTCGCTTGATAAGAAAAATAGCATGACAATCGCTTATTTACTAAAATAAGAAAAAAGAAAATGCGTAATGCTATAACTAATGAAGGATTAGCATATTTAAAAGCCGTTTATCCCAATGAAAAAACACTAAAGATGATCTGTTTTATTATGTTTACGGTCTTTTGCATTCAGAAGATTATCGCACCCGTTATGCTGATAATTTATGCAAAGAATTGCCTCGTATCCCTTGCGTAAAAACGGCTGATGATTTTTGGAAATTTGTGACAGCAGGGCGTGAACTCGGTCATTTGCACGTGAATTATGAAGATGTAGAGCCTTATCCTGTGACCTTTAAAAAGGGTAATCCAAAATTAACTGATATCTCTAATCCAGAAAAGTTTTATTACGTGACAGAAATGAAATTCGCAAAAATTAAGGATAGTAAGGAAAAGAATAAATCAACTGTTATTTATAATAGCAATATCATCATGACAGATATCCCTAAGTAAGCTTATGAGTATATCGTAAATGGTAGACCTGCTCTTGAATGGGTTATGGGGCGTCAATGTGTAAAGACTGATAAAAAGAGTGGCATTGTGAATGATGCCAATCACTATGCTGTTGAAACCATTGGCAACCCTGCCTATCCATTGGATTTGTTTCAAAGGGTTATCACTGTAAGTTTGGAAACCATGAAAATCGTTAAGAACTTACCAAAATTAGAAATAAGAGAAACCGAATAACTTATAAAGCATGCTCACATAATGAGAGTGATAACCTTACAAGGGGTATAGAGCTTATAACCATAATCTATACCTCTCTTGTTAAGTTGATTAGATATAATCTTCTTTCTATGAGGGATAACAAAATAAAGTTAAGAGAATAGGATTTTGCAACATTCCTCTTAATTATTGCGAATCAAGGATTCTTTTCGTGGAGTTTTTTTTGCCATACCTGCTATCCAGAGGGTTTTTAATTCTAAAAAATTGACTTGAAGTCACAGTGTAGCTACACTATAATAAAGGTTTTAAATGGAGATACAAATCATGAAAGCCGATTCTGTTGTTCGCGCTCGCATTCCTGCTAAAATGAAAAAACAAGCGATGATTAATTTAGAACGTATGGGATTAAGTGCATCAGACCTTATCCGCATAACATTTTTGCGTGTCGCTGAAGAAGGTTGTTTGCCTTTTGATCTTAAAGTACCTAATAGTGTCACACGTAAAGCTATAAAGGAATTAGATGAAGGTAAAGGTAAGACATTTAAAAACGCTGATGCCCTTTTTAAGGATTTAGGCATTTAATATGCTGATACCCGTCCGCTCAAGACAATTTAAACGTGACGTGCGCAAAGCGGAAAAACGCGGTAAAAATATGAATAAGCTGCGTACACTATTGAGTCTTCTAATTGAAGAAAAGCCATTACCAAGACATTACTGTGATCATCCACTAAAAGGCGATTGGGTAGGATATCATGATATTCATATCGAACCAGATTGGCTGCTTATTTATAGAATAGAAGGAGATAAATTACATCTTATTCGTACAGGAACGCACTCTGACCTTTTCAAAGAATAATTATATGAAAAGTTAAAAATACTCTAATTTTTCTCTACATAAAGAGCGCAGACCGTAAAAAACTCGCTCTTGAAGCTATAAAAAAGCTTCAAAAAGATGAGGGATAGAGAAAAAAACTAATAAAATCAATAAAGAATAAAATTCTCATTATTAATATAACTTATTGACTTAATTATTATTGAGTATCCCTTTTTTAAATAATAGTTTATATGCGTTATTCTAAAAAGAAATCATTTGCACTTTTAAATACTCTTATTTGGATTACTTTAAAACTTTTAAGAAATCCCATCTTAAAGTGAATACGCTTCTTTTACATTGCCTTTAAAAGATTATACCGTAATCTAAAATGATAGCTTTATTGTTATCAGAAGCTTTATTTAAAGAGGGTTATGTATATTCACTTTTCTTATAGGTTTTGAAGGTATAAAAACCGTCAAAACCCCTTCAAAACGTATATTATTAGTTGAATTTATAGGTTGTGTTATCAATAGAGGTTGTTTTTTAAGATCTGTAAAATATTAACACATTGAAAAATAACGTTTTTACTTTTTATCGTTTTTTTATCTAAAAGAGGCAACCGTCAAAACTCATAACCTAATGATCTTGATAGCATTTCTTATGAGTTATAAACCATCTTTTGAAAGGCTTTAAAGGATCACATACTCTCATAAGACATGTTTTAATCATTCACTAAATGATCACTTTTGACGATTCAATGTACTGACACAAACTGACAAATATATATTTACAGTTGTATTTATTTGTTATGGCTGTTTTAATAAGTTGTATTTTGAAAAATTCATAAAACTTAACTTATTGAAATATAATGATTTTAATTTTCTCTCATTAAAAAAAATGATATAGGTTCTAAAAAGAACTGACAAAAATGACAAAAGTTTATTAAAAGGGATTTTGCTCATCTCTATAATGATCAGTTTCTATTGAGATGTTTTCATAAGTGTTTTCATAACAGGCAATAAATCACAATTATCCTATTTATCGTTTCTCTTATGAAACTGAAAAATGATGCCATGGCTGTAAAGAACATAACAGCTATAGAGAAAGCAAAAATGCAAATGAAAGCATTTGTTATAAGAGCGCGGTGCTATTAAGGTTTTTTAAATTAGAGCCCCTTATAAACAAAATTCACAAAAAATTTAAAATTCATTTAGTAAAAAAATGATAGGTTATAAAGCTAAAAATACGCATTATGAGAGCGTTTCTAAATATTATAAATATATAGATTCAAAAAATAACGCAATCGTTTCATAAAGCCCATAATATAGTTTTAAAAGCACATAAATATAAAAGAAACAATTAATAAGCATAAGATATTATCAACACGCAACGTATTAAAAAATAAGAAAAAATATCAAAAAAGATAAAATATTATTTGACAATAAATACGTATTTTGCTATATAAATAATCAAGTGCTTAACAACACTAAACAGTAAGCGAATAGGTTGCGATAAACCTAATCCTATTAAAAACTGACTATCTTTTATGCTTTTGTTAGCATATATAGTGATTTTGTCGGGTGTAGTTACACCATACAATACCCATTTATGGGAAAAGTGTAACGACGGACTTACTGCCGTGTTTGTTAGCACCCGGCGCCTCTATAGAGATGCCAATAACAAACATTTAATCAGTAAGGTTTTAATTATGAAAAATATATCAAAAAACACCCCCGTTATCTCTAATATTTCAAATGAAACCACGTCTGTTAATCAACAAGAGCCTGCAAAAAAATATGAATTTATTGATGATTGTGAATATATCGATGGTCATTTCTTAACTCGAATTAGAGCCTTAAGAGATTTTGATGATGTCAAAAAAGGCGATTTAGGGGGGTATATTGAAAATGAAAGCAACTTATCTCATGAAGGTAATTGCTGGGTGTATAATAAAGCTCGGGTCTTTCAAAATGCACGCGTCTTTGGAAATGCTAAAGTAAAAAGCTTTTTTGTTGATGTCTATGGTAATGCTCAAATTTATGGGAATGCTATTTTTGAAGGTATGACATTAAAGGACAATGCAAAGCTGTCTGGTAATGCGCATGCTAACAACGCCGTTGTAATTGAAGGCAATGCACAAATTTATGATAACGCCCGTGTCACTGATCATGCTCATATTTCCGATAATGCTGTCATTTGTGATGATGCCCATGTCGGAGGCAATGCAAAAATAAGTGGCTCTGCTTATATCTGTGATGAATCGCGTGTTTTTGATGATGCTGTTATTTGTGATGCTCTTGTCTCAGGCAATTCTTACATTCATAGCAATGCCTCTTTAACAGCTAATGAAGATATCTGTGATGATGCATATCCTGAGTTTGGGAGCGAAGATGATTATTATCGTCATGAGTATTATGCTGATTTTGAAGGGTATTATGACGATGATAATGACAGCGAATATGAAAGTGATGCTGCGTAAATGACACGCGCGGGTGCGGCGGGGGCGCCCTCCTTTAAACATCTCATTTAAAAATTTAAATCTCTATAAAGGAATTGTGCTATGCAAAAAAAGTTTGCACTCACAAATGAAACGCGTGTAATTAATAATCATACCCTTTATCGCATTAAAGCATTAAAAGACTTTGCTGATGTTAAGGCTGGTGCCTTGGGTGGCTTTATTGAAAAGGAAGATAACCTCTCTCATGATGGCAATTGCTGGGTGTATGATGAGGCTCTTGTGTTTAAAAATGGTCACGTTTATGAAAATGCAAGAGTTTTTGGCAATGCTGTCACTTGTGGTCATATCTATGGTCATGCGCGGGTTTATGACAATGCTATCATTGCTGGCTATGTTTATGATAATGCCCATGTTTATGGCAATGCTGTTATTTCTGATAATTCCCATGTTTATGGTAATGCACATGTGTATGGCAAGGATATTATTTATGATAATGCCTATGTTTATGACAATGCTAGGGTTTATGAAAATGCTCGTATAGCAAATAACGTGCATGTTTATGAAAATGCCAATATTCATGGCATTGCTGTTATTCGTGAAAATGTCGGCGGGTTTACTAAAATAAAAACCTATACTGAACGTCTCTCTCCTTATAGTGAATTAGAGATTGTCTGGGTCTAATCTAAAGCAGTGTAAATGAAAGCACGGGCGCGGCGAGGGTGCCCCTCTTTTAAATTTCCCATTCCAAATTTTAGCAAACGTTTATCACATTAAATTGTGAGGGTATCTCTATGTGCAAAAAATACGAATTAACCAGTGAAATCAAAAAAATCAAACATGCTCTTACTCGAAATATTATAAACCTTTATCGCATTAAAGCTTTAAAAGATTTCGATGATATAAAGGCGGGGTCTTTAGGCGGCTTTATTGAAAAGGAAGTTAACCTATCCCATGATGGCAATTGCTGGGTCTATGATGAGGCTTGTGCCTACGGTCATGCAAGAGTGTATGAAAATGCAAAAATACGGCATTATTCGCAAGTCTGTGGTCAAGTTTATGGCAATGCTGAAGTCTATGGAAAAGCTTTTATCTCTCAATATGCTAAAGTTTATGACCATGCTTTTGTCTATGGCAATGCTCATGTTTATGGCAATATTTATGGGTATGCTCATGTGAATGGTAGTGCCCGCATTCTTGCTGATGCTCATATTTATGATCATGCGCATGTTTCTTATGATGCTACGGTTTTTAGTTATGCACGCGTTTATGGTCATGCCAAGGTTTCTGGCTCGGCTTGTATTTATAGCCATGCAAAAGTTTATAATTATGCTGTTATTAATGGTCGTGCAAAGATTTATGGCAAGGTTTATGGGAATGCTTATGTGAGTGGCTCTTGTGAGATTTATGGCTCTGTTTATGGCAATGCTAAAATCTCATATTGTGCAACGATCTGGGGGCGTGCTTATGGCAATGCAAAAATCAATAAAAAAAGCAAAGTAAGGTTGGTTCCAAAAAATTGTGAGGTTTATGAAAGGGATAATGTTGTCAATATAACTGATAAAACAGAATAAAAAGAGACATGGGGGGCGTGCATTCTTTATGGTTATAAACGCATATAAAATGCATTGCTATAAACATATCATAAAAGAGAGAGTAAAATAAAAAAAGCCGTGCCAAGTGATATGACGCGGCTTTCAAATGTCTATTCTAATGATTAAAATGAATCATCCACAATGGAGTAATGAATGCATATATACAAAACGTATCATATTGCAAGCGCTCTATGAGAGATATGAAAACTTATCAAAAGAAACGTAAATGTGCGTATGATCTTTAATCACTCATTTGAATAAGAGAGCCTATAAACGCTCGGTAGCTTTAACAATCCAATCAAAAGAACATGCATATTAAGTGAATATCTTATAACAAAACGTTTTTTACATTTACGAGCATTGGTTTTTACAAAGCAGCTTTTCATAAGATAAATAAACAAACGCTTTTATAAAGTGTAAGGTTTTTAAGATTTTGCTCTGCTGTGAAATCTAGATCTTCGTTTTTCATAAATGAAACGTTCTTAAGAGCAAATGATAACTAAGTTATAACTGTAATAAAAAAGTTTTAACGTTTCTTATGAAGATCTCATTTTATGTTTCAAACGTTTAAACGTGCATTTAAAGAGGTTTTCATAAGCGTATTTGTACTTTTCATAAAACCTAATTTCTTTAAATATTAGCCGGTCCATTTTTGGAGACATTATCTTAGAATAAAGCATTCTTTAAACATTACAGCTTTTGACTCAAAATTGAGTAAAAATCCATGTGAGATTACAATGGTTTTGAAGTTTTCTTGCTTGCGTTATATCATTAAAAAGCTTTCTCTTTCATAAAACATAACATTGTGATTTTCATTCTAGAGTCATGATATTATATTTATGCTGATTACCTATCATTTTCTAAACTTTTAGAAAGCGCTTTAAAAGTGATCTTGTATTTAAATCCTTTTATGCAATCTTTATAAATTAAACCTATAAGCTTATGACAGTTTCAAACGATTATTCGATTGAAGGTTTCGCTCAAAAAAGAGCAAAACTCATACCATTCTTTAAACGTATAATCGATAATTCCAAACGACTAAATTTTTAAACAATGTGATTTGTGCTGTGATAAAAACGTGTCATAAAATTTATAAACTGTTATAAATGATATCTGCTTTTCATTTCATTTGAATGCACACATGCGTTATAATATTTGTATCATGACTTGCTTTTTATGGTCTATTCATACATGGCAATCTTATATAAAAAAGGGTCAAATGGATCATGCATAAAAGTGTGGATTCTTAAGTGGATTCATATAAAATAATTGCATATAACACACTGAATTTATTATATTTTTATGGAATAAGCGTTTCCGGGGTCTGGAAGTGCTGAAACCGAGTCAGCCCCTTGCTTTTAGTGCTGAAAGCACTTGGACATATGAAATTACAACAGTGTTTCTTGTTTGTTTTTTCAAGTTTTCATGTAATTAATGCGTATATTATACATAAAAAATATTGCTTGAGATACTTTAGATACTTTTAAAAATTGTAAAGCGAAATTAAAGGGTGATGGTAAGGTAATGGGGTGATTTTCTCCTTTACGATTTTATGTTTTTTTCCCCAAAAATTAGGTTGCTTCTCCGTTTCAAAGATTACGCAAACAGATAAATATTCTTGTCCCGATATGGTATACATAAGATGATATAACTTGTCGTTTTTATTCATCTTAAATCGAGGTATCTCAAATATGTTGTTCGTAAATAGTATAAATTAAAGTCCATGAAATATAACAATCTTTATGTTTAATATAATAAATTTCATTTACCTGAGTTGGTTCAAAATGTTATTATAATTCTTGCTTTTAAGAAGTTCATAAGAGCCATTTTTATTCAGATGCTTGTGTGGTGCAAGCGAATGGTTTTGATTGCTTCAGTATGAACAGGCTGGAATGAGAGAATCTGATGATATTTTTGGCTTTTGTTACAAGGTGTAAAGCGATATAGATATCTTCATTGTAAAACTCTTTTTTCAGAAATCGTAAATATTGAGATATCATATTGATAGAGACTTGATAACAGTGGGCTTGTAGAGGGAAATTGCATGAGGATTTTTTATTTTTTATGCGTTATTTCTTCATTGTTTTGCAAAGGGCGCGCTTCTGAGGCAAGCATAATGGGAACGCCATCACGAATAGGGTAGGCAAGTTTGGCTTTGAGAGAAATGAGCTCTTGTGTTTTTCGGTTGAAAGAGAGAGTACCTTTCGTCATTGGGCAGACGAGCAATTCGAGCATTTTTGGATCTGTGGTCATTTTTTTCATGTTTGGACATTCATTAGTTTAAGCGGTAATCTGTTCCTGTTTGTTTCATGAGCGAGCGTTCTGTTAATGCAAGAAGAGTTTGGGCACGGCTTTCGATATCTGGAGCTTCAAGGAGAGCTTGTTTTTCTGCTGGTGTAAAGGGGATAAGAGCTGAAAAAGCATTAACCAATATAGGTGTAGGGGCTTCTATGATGCTGCTCCAATTATATTCCATTTCATGTATGGTTAGATATTTTTCTACAACGTCGAGTAAGTTCTCTCGGTTAATGCTTTCTTCAATATCAAATTCTTGCAAGTCTTTTATGTTTGATTGGATGAGAGCTGTTCGATAGGATTTTGTGTTTTTCAATTCTTGTTCTAAAGTGAAGCGGCAAATACCTTGTAAGATAATGAACAGTTGTCCGTTTCCTGTTTCACTGTAGTTTGTAATGCGCCCTATACAGCCTGTTTTATAAAGTTGTGTAGAGAAGCGATCTGTATCCGATGAAAGTGGTTGAATAATGCCCAATAGACGATCAGTTACCATAACATTTTCAATCATTTCAAGTGATTCTGGTTCAAAAATATTGAGTGATAAAAAACCACCGGGTAGTAAGAGTGCACCTTCTAAAGGAAAAAGAGCAATTTGTTTTGGAAGATCATTTTCGCAATTGTAAGAGATATTACCAGCTTTCATGAGTATTTTGTCACCTTTGTTCGGTAGTTTTAGTCTGTAAATAGTCGCTATTTATGACACTATTGAGAAAGCAGAAAACCTACTTCTTGTGCATTAAAATCATACTTATAAAATATTTGAAGTCCTTATTCTCAAAAAGAATATGAAACCCTATCTTTAAGGTTGAACTGCGCGCGAAAGAATATTGCTTTGCGATCTTTTTAGTGTGTGACGTTTTGCATGATTTTCAAGAGGTATTTTTGTTTATAGCTTTTGATTTTTGTCTTAAATTTCCTAAAATGTGTTCCTTGCAATTTTTGTAAGGTTCAAAAAAGGATAATATTATAAATCTTTTGAAGCAGCTTATGCAAGTTTTAAAATGAGAACATTTTCATCACTTTACTAATGACAGTGTGATGAAGATAGGCTATAGGTTTAAATATGCTGGAAAGAGCGTTATCGTTTCTTTCATTCTTTTGCGGGAGAGTGCAGATTGCAAATTTTCGCATTGCCGCCGAAGGGGAAATAGCCCATAATCTCTCAGGCTTTAAGGACCGTAAAAGGAAGAAGGCAGATCTGGAAAGTCGGGAGAACCCGCGCCGAAGGTGTAAGCGAAAAATTTTTTCGCGAGTCTCTCAGGTTGATGACAGAGGGGGCAGAGACGACCATATTCTATGGGCGTTAGCGCAGCTTTGGAGTTATTATGGGCACAGCACAAGAAACATCTTTTTTAAAAACACTTCCTTTATATGATTTGCATGAAAAAGCAGGAGCAAAATTTGGTGCTTTTGCGGGTTGGAACATGCCTTTAACTTATCCTCTTGGCGTTTTAAAAGAGCATCTTCATACGCGTGCACATGCAGGACTTTTTGATATTTCTCATATGAAATTGATTGCGGTTGAAGGGGCACAAGCTGTGGAATTTTTGTCCTATGCTTTTCCCATTGATGCAGCAGCTTTAAAGATTGGGCATTCACGGTATAATTATTTGCTTAATGAGCAGGCTGGTATTCTTGATGATCTTATCATTACCCGTTTGGAAGAGGGTCGTTTTATGTTGGTCGCCAATGCTGGGAATGCACAGGCTGATTTTGTAGAATTGGAAAAGCGTGCGGTTGATTTTGAATGTCAAGTGATTGCACTTGAAAGGGTATTGCTTGCGCTTCAAGGTCCTGAAGCGGCAGCTGTTCTTGCTGATGCCGATTTACCAGGGAATGAATTGTTCTTTATGCAAGGATTCGAACCACAACAGGATTGGTTTATAACGCGTTCTGGTTATACGGGAGAGGATGGTTTTGAAATTGCTTTACCTATAGGGCATGCGCATATGTTGGCTGAAAAATTGCTGAGTGATTCTCGTGTTGAGTGGATTGGACTTGCCGCACGCGATAGCTTGCGGTTGGAAGCGGGGCTGTGTTTGCATGGAAATGATATTACCCCTGATACGACACCTATTGATGCGGCTCTAATATGGGCTGTTCCTAAAAGTGTTCGAGAAAAAGCACAATTTTATGGTGCGAAGGCTTTTCTTGAAGCACTGCAAAAAGGACCGGCTCGTTGTCGTGTTGGATTAAAACCGCAAACGCGTCAACCTATTCGTGCCGGTGCGGTGCTTCTTGATGATCAAGGTAATGAGATTGGCATTGTAACATCAGGTGGTTTTGGTCCTTCTTTTGATGGTCCTGTCGCGATGGGTTACGTTCCTGTTGATTTTAAAGTTGAAGGGACACAAGTCTTTACAGAACTGCGAGGCAAAAAGATTGTATTATCAGTTCATTCTCTTCCCTTTGTTGAACAACGTTATTTTAAAGGATGATTTTTTATGTCTAAAACTTATTTTACACATGACCATGAATGGCTTAGCGTTGAAGGGCAGGTGGTGACTGTTGGGGTTACGCATTATGCGCAAGAGCAATTAGGGGATTTGGTTTTTGTTGATTTACCACAAAGTGGAACAAAACTTTCCAAAGGAGAGGCGGCGGCTGTTGTGGAATCAGTGAAGGCGGCTTCAGATGTTTATGCTCCTCTTGATGGTGAAGTGGTCGAAATAAATGAAGCCTTGGCTGATAATCCTGAACTGGTAAACCAGAAACCCGAAACAGAAGGCTGGTTATGGAAAATGACATTGCAGGATGAGACACAACTGGAGGGGTTGTTAGATAAAGATGCTTATAAGGCTTTGATTGGATGAGTACCATGATCGAGCGTTCTTTTTCTTCTCGACATATTGGGCTGCGTCCTGATGAAACACAAAAAATGCTTGATGTTTTAGAGCTTGATTGTGTTGAGACACTTATTTCTCAAGCTGTTCCACACTCTATCCATTTGGGACGTTCACTGAATCTTCCAGAGGCTGCTAGTGAAGGACAAGCCTTGGAAGAACTCTCCAAGATGATGGAGCGTAACCATGTGCACAAAAGTTTTATTGGGCAAGGATATCATGGAACTTATGTGCCTCCGGTTATTTTACGAAATCTGTTTGAAAATCCTGCTTGGTATACTGCTTATACGCCTTATCAAGCAGAAATTAGCCAAGGTCGTTTAGAGCTTTTATTTTATTTTCAGACATTGGTTAGTGAACTAACAGGTTTGCCTGTTTCTGCTGCTTCCCTTCTTGATGAAGCAACTGCTTTAGCTGAAGCCAATGCCCTTGCTGTTCGCTTTTTCCGTGAGAAAAAAACAAAAATTTCTCTTCAGAGTCTTTTACATCCTCAGACTTTGAGTGTTGCGCAAACGCGTGCTGAAACACAAGGGATTCAGATTAGCCAAAATGGCGAAATTGATTCTGATACAGCGGCAATTGTTTTGTCTTGGCCAGATACAAAAGGCTCTTTTCATGATTACAGTGAGATCATAAAAGAGGCAAAGGAAAAGGGAGCTTTAGTTATCGTTGTAGCTGATCCTTTAGCGCTTACTCTTCAGGAGCCACCTGCTCAATGGGGGGCAGATATCGTTGTTGGCACTATGCAGCGTTATGGCGTTCCGATGGGATTTGGTGGTCCACATGCTGGTTACCTTGCCGTGAGTGATGCGTTAACGCGTCTTATTCCAGGGCGTATTGTTGGTCAATCCGTGGATACCAAAGGACGCGTTGGTTTTCGTTTAGCTTTGCAAACACGTGAACAACATATTCGGCGCGATAAAGCGACGTCAAATATTTGTACAGCGCAGGCTTTGTTGGCTAATATGGCAACCGCTTATGCTGTTTGGCATGGGCCAAAAGGCTTACAAGAAATTGCGCAGCGAATTCATCATTTAACATGTCGTTTTGTTGCTGGTTTAGAAGCCGCAGGGGTTCATGTTGAAGGGAAAAGCTTTTTTGATTGTGTGAGTATTTCTGTTAAGGGAAAAGCACGAGAAATTGCGCATCAAGCCAAAATAGGTGGGCGCCTTATTCGTGTTCTCGATGATGACACTATTGCAATCAATTTTGATGAATTATCAATAGAAGAAGATGCTGGTGCTTTAGCGCAGCTTTTTGGGGCAAAATTAGGCGATCAGGTTTCTCCACGACTCTTTGGAAAAAAACGGGATGCTGCTTTTCTTTCTCAGCCTTTTTTTCATGCGGTTCATTCAGAGACAGATATGATGCGCTTTTTGCGTCGTTTAGCGGATAAGGATTTGGCGCTGGATCGCGCTATGATCCCTCTTGGTTCTTGTACAATGAAGCTTAATGCAGCTGCTGAATTGATGCCTGTAAGTTGGGCTAGCATGGCCAATATACATCCCTTTGTTTCACTAGAGGATGCAGCGGGTTATTTGGAGATGATCAACCAGTTAAATGCGTGGTTGTGTGAAATTACAGGATTTGCGCAAGTTTCTTTTCAGCCAAATTCTGGTGCTCAAGGTGAATATGCTGGGCTTTTGGCTATCCGACGATATTACCAATCACGGGGAAAACATCAACGTACAGTTTGTCTTATTCCTGCATCTGCGCATGGTACCAATCCAGCCTCGGCCCATATGGCAGGGATGGAAGTCGTTGTGGTAAAATGTTTAAGCGATGGTGATGTTGATGTAGACGATCTCAAGATGAAAGCGCAATTGCATAAAGATAAATTGGCCGCTCTCATGATTACTTATCCTTCAACCCATGGTGTTTATGAGGAAAGTATTAAGGAAATTTGTTCTATTATTCATGAAAATGGCGGACAAGTTTATTTTGATGGTGCTAATCTCAATGCCCTTGTGGGGCTTGCTCGTCCTGCGGATATTGGCGCTGATGTTTGTCATATGAATCTTCATAAAACATTTGCTATTCCTCATGGTGGTGGTGGTCCTGGTATGGGACCAATTGGAGTTGCTGCGCATCTCAAACCATTCTTACCAGGTCATGAACAGGATGGGACAACACATGCGGTTTCTGCTGCTCCTTATGGAAGTGCGTCTATTCTTGCAATTACATGGATGTATATTCGAATGATGGGGGCTGATGGCTTAAAATATGCAACACAAATAGCCATTTTAAATGCCAATTATATTGCTGCACGTCTTTCAGCCGCTTATTCCATTCTTTATCGGGGCAAGCATGGACGTGTTGCGCACGAATGTATTGTGGATACACGCGTGTTGAAAGAGCAGTATGGGGTGAGTGTTGATGATATTGCAAAACGTCTCATTGATTATGGATTTCATGCGCCCACGATGTCGTTCCCTGTTCCGGGAACTTTGATGATTGAGCCAACGGAATCAGAACCAAAAGCAGAGATTGATCGTTTTTGTGATGCTTTACTCTCTATTGCTGAAGAAGCGAAAAAAGTTGGTAGCGGGGTTTGGCCAAAAGACAATAATCCATTGGTGAATGCCCCTCATACAGTGGCAGATACTTTAGATGATGCTTGGGCACGACCCTATTCGCGACAAGAAGCTGCTTTTCCTAACAGTTCTCTTGATCCAGTCAATAAATATTGGCCTCCTGTATCGCGTATTGATAATGTTGCGGGAGACAGAATGCTCATTTGTTCGTGTCCGCCATTGGGAAATACCTATTAAATAACAAATATGTATTTAATTTGTTTATTTGCATAAACAAAAAAGCCCACACATTTTGTGTGGGTTTTTACTTGTTGATCATGTTACTATGGAATTATTTGTCTATTTTCTAGAATTTTGCATTGTTTTTTATAACATGAGCAAAATCGAAAAAGTCGACAAAAAGCTGTATTTTGTCGGCAATAGGCATGCTCTCCTTTGCTTTCTACCGTATGACATGGTTTTAGTGACTAGTCGGCATCGGTCTAGCTAGCTAATTCATGTAAACGAGAGTGAAAACCTATGAGGATAGGATCCCGTCTGTTGCATGTGTTGTGACATACTACTTCTCACTAAGGTGACGACGACTGGTTGTAGAAGAATAAAATCAATTTTAGTGTTTTTGATGATAAAGACACGCGAAACTCTGTTGTTGCATCTTTTCGAGTCAAGAATTGTCTAAATATTTCTCTTTAATCTGCTTTTTATAAATATGACGCAAAAATATGTAAGAACACCTGTCAGAATGAGCAAACGCAAAGCCAAATGTATTATGGTTGTTTTTTACAAGGTATCTTATAAAAAGCCGGCACATCTTTCCACTTCATTGCAAGTCAGTTTGTGACTTTACGGCGCTGTTTTCCTAAGAGCCCGTGTTCTTTCGCTGTTACCTGTAAATCAACATCCAAACTTAACGCAGCGACATGTTTTGAGTCAGAGATTGAGAAAAAAAGAGCTTTATGAGTAGTTCCTGCTGTCTGTCTGATGAGGGCGGGGGGATTGTGTATTTCTGTTGACGTAACCTTTGAAACTGGAAGACAATCTCATTTGGGAACATGTAAAGCCGTAAGGTGAAAATCAATCCTCAGTTTGTCATCTCCTCTTAATTCAGTTTTGCGGCTTTCAAAAGCATTTAAAGCAATATTTTTTTTAATAATGGGGATTACACATTGCTCCATACTTTTATTTATTGTGTTTTTTAGTAGGGGAATGACCTTCATGTAAAACAGAACGCTCCAAAAAGAATATACTTGAGTTGTTAATTCACGTGTTTGTTTTAAAGAGACATTTCGCTCCTATCCCATTTCGCGACGGCGCTTGTGAATGGTGTAAGGGTAAATCTATTGATCCCCCAATCTTTACGCTTCATAACGGAGTAAGCCGGCACTATCCATACACTTTGCCAGCGCCTAATGTTATAGCTCTTGGCACTATGGTTCATAAGAGGCATTATTCTTTTCTTAAATCATTTTTATCTACACATAGTCCAGCTTGTGGTATGCAAGCGAATGATTTTAATTGGGAAATTAATTTTAAAAACTTTGTAGTAGATTCTTTTTTGTCAATTTATGGGGAAAGGCTAAGTTTTTGTATTTTAGATGAAAGCTACTTCCATAAAACAGTCCATCAACTTGTCTGTTTTGAGATTTCTGTGAATGTACGGTATCTATGACCATTCTATGTGGTTGATTGTTGTAAAATCTTTTGTAAAAGCCCCTCAATTTTCTAAAATGATGATTTTTATCAATTTATTTTTTTAAAGAGTTTTTATGTGTAAATGTATTTATAGCGGGAGCCAAGAGATGTTAGAATTTCATTGGGAAGGGTATCGGCATCTATAGATACTTTTTCAAGTGTTTGATGGGGACCAATGAGTTCTACCCAGTCACCAGTTTGAGGTTTTTGTTCAAGATCGGTCGTATCTACAATAATGGAATCCATAGAAACCCGCCCAACCATGGGAAGTTTGTGCCCGTTGAAATAAACAGTTCCTTTATTCGAAAGAGTACGGAGCCAGCCGTCTGCGTAGCCTATAGAAATGGTTGCAAGAGTGCTTGGTCTGTTGGTTATAAAGCTTTCTGCATAACCAACAGGTGCTCCTATATCAACAACGCGGCTTTGAATGACTTGGGCTTCAAGTTTTAAAACAGGTTTCAAAGGTGATGGGTGTTTTCCCCGCGGATCAACTCCGTAAAGTGCAATGCCTGGACGAACAAGATCAAAATAAAAATCTGATCCTAGAAAGATACCTCCAGAATTGGCAAAGGAAACTTTGCAAGCAGGCAATTGCGCAAGGATCGTTTTGAAAGAAGTCAATTGGGCATAATTTGATGGGTGGGTATCATCTTCTCCGTTAGAAAGATGACTAAGAATGTATTTTATTTCTGCTTTTTCGAAAATTGTAGGGTGTTTGATGAGTTTTTGTAATTCTTTTTGATCCAGTCCTAATCGGTTCATATGGGTATCGATTTGAACAATTGCTGGAAATTTTTTATCTTTTTTTTGACAAATTTTTTGCCAATTTTCAATGGCATTCCAAGAGTTTAGAACAGGAACAATACCAGATTGTGCGACAAACTCTTCTGCTAAGTGTGGAAGTCCATTCAGAATGGCAATTGTGACATTTGATGGTAAAATGCTTTTTAATTGGAGTGCTTCTCTGATTTGGGCGACAAAAAAAGTGCGACAACCAGCTTGGTAAAGGGCAGGAGCAATTTTGTGAGCTCCTAATCCATAGGCATTTGCTTTTACAACTGCTGAACATTGTGTTGGAGCTACACGTTTGGCTAAAGTAATATAATTGGCAACAATGGCACTGACATCGATGGTTGCTACAGCTGTATAGAGTGATGTATTTATTTCATCATTAACGGATTTGTTCATTTTAAAAGCTTATCTGTGTTCGTGAAATACGGAGTTTTTTTGGTTGTTTCATTGAGGTTCTTTACGATATAGGGGAAAGACACTATTTGCTATGGTCAAAATCATTAAGAAGCCTATGCTGCCATTAAAGTCGTTTTTTATGTAAAATGGTACTCCGGATATAAGAGATAGTTTAGTTTTATTTGTGTTGTTATCAACATGGTATCTTCTAATGATTTGTAAAACATAGACTTTTTTACTTATTTCCCCTCGTTTAGGCATATAAAAAAGAAAGCATAGTTTATTGTATTGTATCATTTTGAAGAGTGCAATGTTAGACTATTGTTGCTGGTGTGATTTTTGTGATTAAATATTGCATTGGCTGCTTGTGTAGAGAAGGTAAAATGATTAAATTAACCACGTTAAGTCAATGCATTACAAGTTTTCTAACATGAGGGGGAAGATCACTCATCTGTGCAATTTTGGATGTCGTCTCATGCACTTAAAATTATTTTTATTGAATGGAAAACAGTGTGTAAACACTTTTTGATACATTAAAACTGTTGATTTAGAAAACTCGTTGATTTGGATATTATTTGTTTTCAAGATGGATTGGGTATCCAGTATTTACTTTCTAGTCTTTGATTGGTTTTAAGTGAAATCAATTTTATCGCTTATAGAGTACACTAGACTCATTTATTTAATTTTGACATAAAAGTGTTAACCTTGAGGCTTTTGTGTTGAGAAAATTGTTGGCAGATGGTTGTGCAAGTACTATATCACGTCAAGGATTCGAAATTTAACGTTCAATAAAGATATGGGGAAGAGTATGAATACGTCTGCTACCAATGTTCCGTCAAGCATCAGCAGCGTTGTAAATTTTCCGATTCCTGAGAATGTGTTCGCCCTTACTGTCCAAGAGGTTTGTCACTATACAGATCGGTTATTTAAATTCCGTCTGAATCGTCCGGAAAGTTTTCGTTTTCGTTCGGGTGAGTTTGTTATGATCGGTTTGCCAAATGCAGAAAAGCCGATTTATCGCGCTTATTCGATTGCAAGTCCCTTTTGGGATGAACAGCTTGAGTTTTTTTCGATAAAAGTTCCAGGGGGACCTTTAACCGAGCATCTCCAAAAAATTAAAATTGGTGATACAGTTCTCATGCGTAAAAAATCTACAGGAACGCTGGTTCTTGATGCTCTTATTCCTGGAAAACGTCTTTATCTTCTTTCAACTGGGACGGGGATTGCTCCTTTTGCAAGCCTTATTCGTGATCCTGAAACTTATGAAAAATTTGCAGAAGTTGTCCTTATTCAAACAACGCGCGAAAAAAATGAGTTAATTTATGCAAAAGATCTTGTTTCCTCTTTGCAACAAGATCCACTCATTGGAGAGTATGCACAACAGTTGAGATTTTATCCTATGACTACTCGTGAAGCTTCTGAGCATATGGGCCGTATTACAACTGTGATGGAAAGTGGGGACTTTTTTGAAACAACAGGCCTTCCTAAAATTCATCCTGATGAAGATCGGGTGATGATTTGTGGTTCCATGGCTATGTTAAAAGATTGCGCAAGGATGTGTGAAAGCTTTGGTCTTGTTGAAGGGGCCAATAATGCTCCTGCTACTTATGTTGTAGAGCGCGCTTTTGTGGAGTAATGAGTGGGAAAGTTGATGCTTTATCTTCTTTCAAACCGGTACGGGGTTTTTTCTTTTTGCAAGCTTTATTCGTGAGCCTGATATTTATGAAAAATTTTCAGAAGTTGTTCTTATTTAAATAACGTGCGAAAAGAATGGGTTAATTTGTGCAAAAGATCTTGTTTCCTCTTTGCAATAAGATCCACTCATTGGAGAGTATGCACAACAGTTGAGATTTTATCCTATGACGACTCGTGAACCTTCTGAGCATATGGGGCGTATTACGACTGTTATGGAAAGTGGAGATTTTTTTGAAACAAGCGGCTTTGAAACAATAGAACTCGCAAAATTCATCCTGATGAAGATCGGGTGATGATTTATGGTTTTATGACGATGTTAAAAGATTGCGCAAGGATGTGTGAAAGCTTTGGTCTTGTTGAAGGGACTGATATTCTTGCACATTACATTATATTGTAGAAAGAGCTTTTTTCGAGGGAGAGTGAAGTTGTGATGCGGTATATGCTAATGCAGTAATCGAATCCCAATCACTTATTGCAATGAGTTTTTGGGGCGCTATCCAAGAACCTCCAACGCAGAAGACATTGGGCAGTTGGAGCCATTGTGTTGCACTTTTTTGTGTAATACCGCCTGTTGGGCAAAACCGGATATCAGAAAAGGGAGATGCTAAAGCTTCGATGAAGGAAATACCCCCAGCAGCTTCAGCAGGGAAAAATTTAAGATATGAATAGCCTTTGTTTAATGCTTGCATGAGTTCACTTGGGGTCATTGCACCGGGAAGAAGGGGAATTTCACTATTTTTTGCACAATTGATTAGTTCATTGGATAATCCGGGGCTTACAATAAACTTGGCTCCAGCTTGTTCGGCTTTTTCGTAATGTGTTGTGTTGAGAATTGTGCCGGCTCCAACAATTGCTTCAGGGACTTCTTGTGTGATTTTCTGAATTGCTTTGAGGGCATTTGGTGTTCGCAAGGTGATCTCAATTGTTTTTAATCCACCTTTGACAAGAGCGCGTGTTAAAGGTACAGCACTTTGTAGATTGTCAATGAGTAAAACAGGTATAACAGTTTGTCCTTGGAGATATAATAAAAGCTTTTCTCTTTTTTGGCACATGATATTTTTTCTTCTTGGAGATGATATTATTTGTATCGTTTGATTAAGCACAATATGTTAAAGAGTACATGAATAAATCTTGAAATTGAATGAAACGCGCGTTATGGCAAAACACATGGAAAAGAATTTTAAAGTTGCTGCACTTTATTGCTTTGCAGATTTGAAGCATTATCATCAATTACAAAAACCTTTGCAGGATTTATGTCAAGCAAAGGATATCAAAGGCACTCTGCTTTTAGCACAAGAGGGCATTAATGGAACAGTTGCTGGTTCTTGTGATGCGATTGAGGCATTGGTGGATTTTATTACGGCTGAGCCAGCGTTTCAAACGCCGGAGATTAAATATTCATGGGCATCAAAAATGCCTTTTCATCGCATGAAAGTGCGGTTGAAAAAAGAGATTGTGACAATGGGGGTTGAAGGGGTTGATCCGCTAAAAGTTGTTGGTACTTATGTCGATCCTGAAGATTGGAATGCTCTTATTCAAGATGAAGAGACAATTTTAATCGATACACGGAATGACTATGAATATGCGATAGGGAGTTTTCAAGGAGCGATTGATCCGCAGATTAAAACATTTCGCGAATTTCCTGAATGGGTGCGTAAACATGAGGCTGAGTTAAAGAAAAAAAAGAAAATTGCCATGTTTTGTACAGGTGGTATTCGGTGTGAAAAATCAACAGCTTTTGTTCGTGATCTTGGTTATGAGCAAGTCTACCATCTAAAAGGAGGTATTCTAAAATATTTAGAAAAAATTCCAAAAGAGAAAAGTTTATGGTGGGGTGAGTGTTTTGTTTTTGATGAGCGTGTTTCTGTTCAACATGGTCTTGAAGAATGTGGACGCGAATTATGTCGCGCGTGTCGTTCTCCTCTTAATGCTGAAAGCAAATTATCGCCTCATTATGAGGAAGGTGTTTCCTGTGATGCTTGTTATAACACGCGTAGTGAAGCCGATAGAGAGCGCTTCCGTGAGCGCCATAGGCAATTTCAATTGTTGAAATTGCGTGCAATTGATTCTCATCAAGGGACATAAGGATATCGTAGTGTAGAGTTTTAAGTTGTAGCGTTTTTCTCTTAAATTTAAGAGAGAAGAGTTTTTTAATATTGGTAGAAAAATATTTTATAAGACCGGATATTATTCGGTCTTTTTGTTTATGTTAAATTATTTGACTTATAAATAATCATTATAGATTGTTCGCTCTCCTTGACTTTATAGGATTGAGTTTTCAGATACTTTTCATTTTAAAATAGAAAAGCCGTTCACCAACAGCGCAGAGGAGGGAGATTATAGTTTAAGATAAAAGCGTATAAATAAGATGTGATTAATAAGAGGAGATGAAAAAGCAGATGCTAGGTGGAAAAATAAAATGATAATAGGAGTTTATGATTTCAGAATTTAATATAATACATTAATTTATAATGATAATTTATTATTCATTTGAATAAAAGAGTTCAATATTGTGAACTTTGTTGCTTTCAGATTAGATGAGAACGAATCGCGTAAAATTCATTCACTTGTACGTTGCAAATGGGAGTAACGTGTGGACAAAAATCATTTTAGATAAGGTGTTATGAAACATTTCAATGTACGAGTTTCTGCAATATTGGAAGTTGGCAGATAGAATGGGAGCGTTTGTTTTTAATTTCATAAGTATAAAGAGGGTGAGATGTAGTTGATCTATATCATACAAGCTATATTATACGGGGATTTCTTCATGATATTTTGCTTAAGCGATGCTGTGAAATGAATGTGGAAGCAGGGATGTTTTTAGGATGTAAATGAGAAAGATAATGGTGTTTTGTTGGGGGAAGGACACGTTATCTTTAAAGACTATGGTGCTTCAGTCGTTACTATCCTCAGTCTTCAATGTTGGTCATCTTTGCATTTGAGAGGATATATAAGAGGTACTCCTTTTTTCAATTGTTTTTTATTTCTGATGCGCAAAAGAATGATTTTAATTGATTCATTGTAAGAGGGTTGAAATAAGAGGATTTTATAATGGAATTTTTGTTTAAGGGTACAATAATAAATTATCATTATAAATTAATGTCTTGAGTAATTTATTTTGCGTTATTTTCTGCTGCGGATATTAGGAGATAGAATAGGGTCAAGAAACAAGGGGCTTTAAACGCAAGACAGTGATTTATGTTGCACGGATAATGTAAGGGGTGTGATCTCATGAAAGCGGATGGATGGCTTTGTCTGGGGAGAGTGTTGTTTTTTCGCATCATTTTATCTTTAAGAATTAAAAAATGTTTAAAATTAAAAAAATGATTGAAATGAGAAAGAATTCGTTTTATAGGATGCCTTGCCCAAAGTCGCACGTGCCTGTGGGTGTCCGCTGGTTCTCAAATGGTGAGATTAACCGGTACGGTACCTGGAACTAACCGCTCCAGTCATTCTTACAGCCAATTGCAAGAATGAGGACATCTTGAAGCAACGACGGTGCGGGCCTTTCTGGTGTCTTCCAGTTTTTAAATGCTGGGATAACTATAGAGGCACACCTCATTGCCTTCAGTGCGGAAGTGGTTTTCTCAACTCCAATCAAAAAGGCAGATAAAATAGAATAACGCGGCTTCGCGCTGTTCTTTCGCTGCATGCAATGCTAATTTCTGATTTTTTGTAATCAGAATGGGGATAGTTGTTGTGTGTTTTTTGTCCTTTAGCTTTTGGCAGCTTTGGCTGTCCAAGCATAGAGTGGGGGAGCTTTCCCTCAAGGAGAATTGCAGATGGCAACGCAACGTATTCGCGATTTTCTTGCAACACATCGTTCTGAAGGTCCATGCTTAATTGTTGACCTTGATGTTGTTCGTGACAACTATTTAAATTTTGAAAAAGCTCTGCCGCAGTCTCGTATTTTTTACGCAATAAAGGCAAATCCAGCTCCTGAAATCTTGCGTTTGCTAAGTTCTTTAGGATCTTCTTTTGATGCGGCTTCTGTTGCAGAAATTGAAATGGCTTTAAAAGCAGGTGCAACGCCAGAGCGTATTTCTTTTGGAAATACGATTAAAAAAGAGCGTGATATTGCACGAGCATATGCATTGGGAGTTTCACTTTATGCCGTTGATTGTGTGGAAGAAGTGGAAAAAATTGCGCGTGTTGCTCCAGGAGTGCGTGTTTTTTGCCGTGTTCTTACCGATGGAAAAGGTGCAGAGTGGCCATTGTCACGCAAATTCGGTTGCGTTCCAGAAATGGCGGTTGATGTTCTAAGACGCGCACACCAATTGGGTTTGCAAGCCTATGGTGTTTCTTTTCATGTTGGATCTCAGCAGGTTGATTTGAGTGCGTGGGATCGTGCTTTATCGGATGCTTCTACAGTTTTTAAGCGCTTGGAACAAGAAGGCATTTCACTGAAATTGGTGAATATGGGCGGCGGTTTTCCAACCCGTTATTTGAAAGATGTCCCTACAGAACAAGCTTATGGTACAGCAGTTTTTGATTCATTGAAAAAGCATTTTGGTAATCGTATCCCTGAGACGATTATTGAGCCAGGACGTGCGATGGTTGGCAATGCTGGTGTTATTCGTACAGAAGTTGTTCTAATATCTAAAAAAGCTGATAATGATAATGTACGATGGGTTTATCTTGATATTGGAAAATTTAATGGTCTCGCTGAGACTATGGATGAAGCCATTCGTTATCCTATTGAGACACCTCATGATGATAAGGTAATGGAGCCTTGTATTTTGGCTGGACCAACATGCGATTCGGCAGATGTTCTCTATGAAAAAACACCTTATCCGCTTCCTCTATCCCTAACGATAGGAGATGAAATATTGATTCATGGAACGGGTGCTTACACGACAACTTACGCATCGGTTGCTTTTAATGGTTTTGAGCCTTTACGATCATATGTAATCTGAGGTTTCCTTTTAACTATAGTTTTTTTAGACTTTTTGCTATGCTCGTCATGGCGCTATAAGAGGGCGGTTATAGAGATGAACATGATGAACTTTCAAACAAAAGATGGGGCATGTTTTACACTTTTATTGGAGCAAGAAGCCGATAAGCCTTATCGAGAAATTTTGCTTGATTCAACGATGGGGTATGGACGTAAACGTAAATCATCAGAGGCTTTACGTCGTGGACGGTTAGCTGCTCAAGGGCTCTCTTTTGTGGTTAAAAATGTGCTTGGAGAGCTTGTGGGAAGTGTCCGTCTTTGGCATGTTTCTTTTTCTAAAGGAAAAAATGAAACACAACATGCTTTACTTTTAGGCCCCTTGGCTGTTGCATCTGAATGTGCTGGTATGGGAATAGGATCAATTTTAGTCCGCCATGCAATTGAAACAGCAAAAAAATTGGGATATGGCGCCATTTTGCTGGTAGGGGATTTTGAATTTTATCAACGTTTTGGCTTTTCAAATAGTTTAACAGAAAATTTGGCAATGCCTGGTCCTTACGAAAAGCATCGCTTTCAAGCGTTGGAACTGATACCACATTATCTTTCTGGGTGTTATGGCACTTTGGTTCCTAGTGGAGAACGAGAAGTTTCAAATCGTTTTCAGCATCATAAAGTGGCTTGAAGATAGTGTTTATTTGTTTTTTAACAGCTGGCATTGAGGAGAGCATACTGTTTTGGCTAGAGCCAAAGTATTTAGCGGTACAAAGTTTTTGGGGAGTTGTATTGCGATTTTATTATATGGCTGGTTTCTTATTTTTGATGATTTCAGTTCAGTGAGTAAGAATATATTTTAAGCTCATTTTTTGAAATAGCGTCCTATTTTATAATATTAAAGGAACCGGATTTTTGAGTGGTTTTGTATTCTTTCAAAGCCAGTATCATCATACAGTTTTCCAGTTTCCAATATTGTTGGTAGATCTTGCATCGAAACGGTTGGATATTTTACTTTTTTCTTAAACAGTTTTTTTCTTTGCTTTTTATGTGCAAGGGAATGGTTTTGATTGATTCAATAGAGAGATATTTTGAGAAATTTTATACAATTTTAGCGCTTGTTGAAAAAGAAAAATATGCAGCAGTAGAATCAAAATTATAAATACTAGCTTTTTTAAAAGAGTGTAAAAAAAATAAAATTACATGAGCAGCTTTGTTGAAAAAAAATATATCATTACTTTTTTGCTATAAAGGTAAATCGTTTTGCAATTGGCATGAGAGGATCAAATACAAAATGATTTTTTCATGTAAAATTTTGCATTCAGAATCAAAAAACGTTGCTCTACACATTATAAGGGAAATAGGTGTGTGAATAAAAATCACAAGAATCATAAATCTTTTATGAATATTCTTGTAAGACTCAAAAGAGTAAAGGGCAAAGAATCTTTTAATCGTTTGTGCCCTATGGTGATAAATCAAAAATCTTATAGAAATAGCTGCTTTATCTTTATAGTGTGGAGCGCGTTAGGTAAGATCGTTGTTTACCTATCATCTAAAACAATTTTTGTATGCGAGAGGTTATTTTAAAAGTGCGTAAAGAGCCCGCATTGAAAAGAATTTTTATCAGAAGAATCATTTAGAATCACGTATTTATTTATACTGTCTCTTGAGAAAAGATAAAGTGCATAGGAAGCGAGGAAAGTGATAAGGATAAAAAATATTTCTCAATTGTAATTAAGCTTAGTGATTTGGTGGTGAATCCATGAGAGGTGGTATTTTTTTGAGAAACATGGTCATAAATGTCAAAACACCAAAGATGATGGTTATGATAAAGAAAATATCACTAAAAGCCATAATCATTGCTTGTATGCGTACCATATTAAACAATTGAGAAAGAGCCAGGGTATAGGAATCAAAGGTTTCTGTTTTGAATAATAAAATAAGCTTTGAAAGCATTTCAGTTGCTTGTCTGTTTGCGTGGTTAAGGGTTTCGGCTATTCGTTCATAATGGAAGTCCGTGCGTTTTGTCATGAGCGTGCTGATAATGGCAAGTCCCACAGCACCACCTAGATTCCGTGTGAGATTAAAGAGTCCAGAAGCATTTTGCATTCGTTCTGGTGGGAGTGTTCCCAATGCAATATTATTAATAGGAACCATACATAACATTACAGAAGCACCACGGAAAACTTGCGGCCAAAAAAGCTGCCAAAAATCCCACTTATCTGTGATAGTGCTTGCCATCCAAGTGCCTATTGCAAAACCAAAAAGTCCTATTGCCATCATTACACGTGCATCCATTCGTGCTGAAAGGAATCCTGCAAGGGGAGCCGTTAATAACATGACGAATCCTGAAAGAAACAATGTTTCTCCAATCATAAGGGCATCGTAATGGCGGATTTGGCTCAAATAGACAGGATAAAGGTACGTGAGTCCATAAAGACCTATACCCAGTGAAAAGGAAAAAATGGATGCAGCTGAAAAATTAAAATTAGAAAAAGTAGAGAGATCTACAATGGGTTCTTTTGCTGTAAAAGCACGCCAGAAGAACAAGGCGGCAGCAAGAATCATGATAATAAATAAATTCCGAACCAGCCTATCATTCAGCCAATCATGACGTGCGCCTTCTTCTAGTACATACTCTAAAGTTCCTAGAAAAACAGCCATAGAAATGAGCCCCAACCAGTCAAATTTAGCCATGAGAGATGGATTTGCTTTATCAAAATCAATCAACTTCCAAGCGAGAATTGAAATAATAATCCCAAAAGGCACATTAATGAGAAAAAGCCAGTGCCATGATAAGATATGACAAAGATAACCTCCGACCGTTGGACCAATAGTGGGGGCTAATGTTGCGACTAGTCCAACAATAGGGGTAACAATTGGGCGTTTGGAAGGAGGAAAAAGAACATAAGAGGCGACAAAAACGCTTGGGATAATTCCTCCACCAATAAAACCTTGCAATGCACGGTAGATAATCATCTCTCCAATAGATGTTGCTGTTGCACAAAGAACAGAAGTAATCGTAAACCCGATCGCTGATATGGTGAAGAAAACACGTGTTGAAAGCAATCTTCCTAAGAATCCAGAAAGGGGCAACATGATGACTTCAGCGATGAGATAGGAGGTTTGAACCCATGAAATTTCTTCAGAGCTCGCAGAAAGACCAGCTTGAACTTCGGCTAAAGAGGAGGCAACGATTTGTATATCCAAAATGGCCATGAACATGCCAAAGGCCATAACTATGAAAATCACAATGCTACGGATTTCTATGCGCTCTTGAGACTGTATGGGCTTTGGTATTGAAGATGTCATAATAATGAGGTCATTTGCTTGTTATTATAAGAGACTTTTATCTTGTGGTTTTGTACGTGTATCAACTTCTACTGAAACACTCATTCCTGCTCGGATATGTCCGGTCTTTAAGACTTCTTCTGGAATAGAAATACGTACAGGAATGCGTTGGACAATCTTTGTAAAGTTACCGGTAGCGTTTTGTGGAGGAAGAAGAGAAAAAACAGCACCTGTTGCCGGTGAAATAGAAAGCACTGTTCCTGTAAAGCCCTCCTTTTTGAAGGCATCAACAGAAATATAAGCCTTTTGTCCCGCATGAATATTTTGCAACTGTGTTTCTTTATAGTTTGCTTCAATATAAAGTGCATGGATGGGGACTAATGCTGCAAGACGTTGGCCATTTACAACAAAATCTCCCGTTTTTGCTGTTAAATTTCCTATGATTCCATCAAATGGCGCGCGTATAATGGTTGAATCAAGGTCACGTTGTGCTTTTTCACGCGAAAGTTCTAAACTCTTTGTTTGGCTTTCTGTTTCACTTCGTTGTGCTTCTAGCACTCGAATATTGGCGCGTGCTGCAGCGATTTGTGCATCTGCACGGTTAACATTTGCGATAGCTTGTTCATAAGCTGATTTGGCATCATCAACATCAGATTGAGGGGCATAACGATTGGCTTTCAGTTCTGTTACACGTTTTAAGGTGAGTTGTGCATTGGTTGCTATGGCTGAAGCGGCTGCTTTTTGCGCTTTTGCATCATCTAAAGCACTATGAGCGGCTGTGATTTGTGCATCAATGCGTAGAAGTGTTTTTTTCTGTGTGTCAAGATGCGCTTCTGTTTGATCCAAGGCTATTTGATAATCACCATTGTCTAAGTAAAATAAAACATCGTCCTTTTTTACAACTTGGTTGGCTTTAATGGCAATTTTTTCAATATATCCATTTAATTTAGTCGCAATAGCGGCTATATCTCCTTGCACATAGGCATCTTCAGTGGATAGCATATAACGCCATTGCGTTATCCATTTGTAGCTAAACCAAAGCACAAAAAGTGCAAAGACAATAAGAAGAGCCTTGATTACTTTTTTTCGTTTCGTTTTATTGAAATTTTTGGTTGAAAAAATTGTCTCAGATACGGACATGATTTTATACTTTCAATATTTATGTTCTAACGAGTATAATAAGCCTCTCACTCTAGGGTAGGGTGATACATGCACGGACGATAAGAGCTTTTCAAACAATAAGGCGATCCTTGGTACATAATGCTAAATATATAAACTTGCAAGTTAGAGATCTTGTTTTCAAGTTAGCGGTCTTATTTTATTGCGCATTTTTTACAAAGCCCTCGTACTTCTAAGGTGCTTTTATGTGCTTGGAAGTCAACAGCTTGAACCATCTGTTTTAAACTTGATACAATCGTTTGATTTTGTATTTTGTTGACTGTGCCACAGTTTAGGCATCTTCAGTGGACAGCATATAACACCATTGCGTCGTCCACTTATAGCTAAACCAAAGTACAAAAAGCGCAAAGACGATAAGAAGAGCCTTGATTACTTTTTTTCGTTTCATTTTATCGAGATTTTTTGTTGAAAAAATTGTCTCAGATACGGACATGATTTTATACTTTCAATATTTATGTTCTAACGAGTATAATAAGCCTCTCACTCTAGGGTAGGGTGATACATGCACGGACGATAAGAGCTTTTCAAACAATAAGGCGATCCTTGGTACATAATGCTAAATATATAAACTTGCAAGTTAGAGATCTTGTTTTCAAGTTAGCGGTCTTATTTTATTGCGCATTTTTTACAAAGCCCTCGTACTTCTAGGGTGCTTTTATGTGCTTGGAAGTCAACAGCTTGAACCATCTGTTTTAAACTCGATACAATCGTTTGATTTTGTATTTCGTTGACTGTGCCACAGTTTTCGCAAATTATAAACGTTGTAAGTTCATGTTGACAGTTTTCAGGGTGTAAACAGACCATAAAGGCATTTGCACTTTCAAGACGATGAATACACTTTAACTGTACGAGTTTTTCTAACGCACGATAAACTTGGAGAGGTGCGCGAAAACCTTCTTCGCGTAAGTGATTGAGAATCGCATAAGCACTTAAAGGCCCTTTTGCATTTTTTAAAGTATTTAAAACCAATGTTTGGTTACGCGTCAGTTTAGATGACATTGACATCTTCCTTTTGCTCCCATGGAAAAGCATAAAGCGTGTAAGATATTTATGCAATGGTGATTATAGAATATGTACTCTATTTTTAGCCTTTTACATGACATCATTGCGATATGTAAGACAAGTTGCAACCGTTGTGAGGGGAGGGGTATTATAATCTGAAAGCCGCTGCTATCCAGCAAGAAACTTTTATACGCTTCTTAATTTTACCAATAATGTTTTGAAATAGGATTTTTTGTTCAATATTTTATTGGTAAAGTTTGGGTTATTTTATTTAAAAAAAAAT
>NZ_JBHIRP010000012.1:0-2736 GCF_042197245.1 Bartonella sp. AA18HLJMS
GCTGTTCAAGAAAATAGCAACATAAAAATATAGCTTTTTAGCAATATGGATTCTACTGTGATCTTTTTTCAACAAAAATATAGAAAAATCTTCTATAAAACCTCACAGTCTATAGCCTCATCAAATATTATGCTTATCTCTGGGTAAATACTGTGCGTCTGTAAAAAAACATCCACCCTTATTTTAATTAATAAGGGTGGATGTTTTGTTTTCTTTTCGTTGTTCGTATTATTTTATTTTCAGAGTAATTGCACCACCTATGCCCCAATGACCACCAGCACTCGTGGCAGAGAGATTAGAGCGGATTTTTCCGTTTTCAGATGTATAACCAGCACCAAGAGCAAATGCGGATTGTCCACGCCATGCGCCGCTACCAAATGAGACACTCAAAGATCCCGGCTCGTCGAAGTAACGTAGGTTGGATACTGCTAGACCAACGGCGGCGGCTTGCCTTGCCTCTTTGCGTACGCTCTTAATGTCATAACTTAAAATATTAAACTTCATATCTGTATATCGGTCAGACCGATCAACAGCATCATCAATGGCATTAATAACAATATTATCCACCCGACTATCCGTATATTTTTTTGCATCATCGAGAACAATTTTCATCTGTTCTTGGGTATAGTCATGCAGTTGACCACCATTCACAGCTTCTTTCGAACCTTGTTCAATGCGACCATTGGCAACATTATCAATCATAACAGGTTCACTTTCGTTGACACCTTTTAGAGTGATCTTATTGGTTTTTTTACCATCAACATCTTTATCATAGTTAACTGCACCATCAGAAAGATTATTAACCGTGTTCTCAATATTATCAACTCTGTCTTCAATATTGAAAACCGTTTCACCAATATTCGTAACCGTAGTGGAAATATTGTCGACTCTGTTTTCAATATGCCTAATATCTTTTTCAACGCCAGTGATACGTTCGTTGGTCTCCCACAGCTGTCCACCATTGACTGCATCTTTTGAACCTTCTGCAATTTTACCATCTGCTACATTGATAATCTTACTTGGTTGACCATCATGGCTAGCGTCATAAGCTTTTTTCTGCTCATTCCAATTTAAACCATTGGACGAGACATTGTTTTCAACACTTTGAATACGGTCGTTTATCTTAGACATACTCTCACTTACGCCGTCAAAAGCACTGGCAACGTTATGATAATCCTTCTTTTCACCAGAGCTCCCGTCAGCTTTGAATTGTGCTATCTTGAAAGTAGGAGCAGTCCATTCTCCATTATTATAGCCAGCGCCACCACCAAAATATGCAGCAAGCTGATTACTCATCAAATAAAGTTGCGAACCATTTATAGCATCGGTTGAGTTAGCAGAAATATCTCCATTAGCAAGAAACTTAATTTTGCTATTTTCTTTGTCTGCTCCATGCTGTGCTACAAATGCCTGCTCATCATTGCTCCACAACAAAGCATCCCCTTTGACTTCTTGTGTAATATCATTGATTTTTTGTGTAAAATTATTGACCACATTCGTGAGATGACTATTCACACTCTTCACATTTGCATCGAGACCACTCAAAGCTGAGCCAACATCATGATAATTGGCTTTTGCCACCTGACCATCTTCAACAATAACAGATAAACTATAGTTTGGTCCTTTAAAAGCACCATTTTCGAACGAGGCACCACCACCAAAATAATTTGCTATATCTCCAGATATTTTTTCAATCTGCCTACCATTGATCGCATCATGCGAATCTTCAGCAATTTTCCCATCTTTAACATTATGTAGAGCAACAGGGACTTGGTTATCCATCCCACCTAAAGTTACGCTACCATAATTAACGGTACCGTTTTCTTTATCATAAAGAACTGCAGCAGCACTTGTAAGATTAATATCATTAGAAATCTTCTCTATACTTTTATCAAGCTGGGCTTTGTTAACAGCTTCATTACCATTCACAGCTGCCTTCACACCAGAAATTGTCCTATCGTTGCCTGCATTATTTGCAATATTAATTATAGAACCTCCTGTTGCCTTACCTATGGTGATAGTACTTTCATTTTCCTCCTGCTTAACGAGGCTATTTTTTGTCGCATTCGCAATCTGATTTTGGATATTCGTGATAGAAGTATCAACAGCATTAAAAGCAGAACCAACATCATTATGAGAATTACCCTGAATTGTATAAGTGGGAGCCTTACCGTTAGATACATCTGCACCACCACCAAAATACTTTGATATATTTTTAGCAATTGTTGTCAGATTATTTGTAACAGTGTTAACATTCTGATTAGTAGCAAAGAGCTGCGAACCATTCACTGCATCGGTTGAATTAGCAGAAATGTCTCCATTGGCAAGAAACTTAATTTTGCTATTTTCTTTGTCTGCTCCATGCTGTGCTACAAATGCCTGCTCATCATTACTCCACAATAGAGAATCTTTAGAAACACCCTCAATTTTCTGAGTAAATTCATTTGCTACATGTGTTAAGCGGCTATTCACATTGTTGATATTGTCATCAAGCCCTGTCAAAGCGTCACCAACATTATTATGGTCTTTAGATACTGCTACGCCATCTTCAGAAATGCGCGATAAATGATAGAGCGGACCGAACAAAATACCGTCGCTAAATTCCGCATTCCCACCCAAAATGTTTGCTACATCTCCAGATATTTTTTCAATCTGCCTACCATTGATCGCATCATGCGAATCTTCAGCAATTTTCCCATCTTTAACATTATGGAGGGAAACGGGTGCTGTAGTCTT